>NZ_CP026952.1:1549058-1858870 GCF_003065605.1 Aeromicrobium chenweiae
GGTGCATGATCGACGCCGTGGACCGCATGAGCACATTGTGTCCTGCGGCGCCGACCGACTTTGTGCACACCCTCGTCAGGTCCGGCGTCCCGTCCACAGGCTCGTCCCGGTGACTGTCGGGCAGGCCCGCGGGTCGCGAGCGTGGGGACATGACCTCCTCTCCTCCTTTGTTCACGGCCCACGACGTCCCCGATCTCATCAACGCCGTGCCGACGCTGTTCGGCTTCCGCGTCGAGGAGTCGCTCGTCGCGGTGGCCACCACCGGACCGCGCAGACGGTTCGGCTTCCGCCTCCGGATGGACGTGCCGCCGGCCGAGAAGGCCGCTGCGGTCGCCCGGAAGGTGGTGGCCCACCTCACCAATCACGGTGCCGAGGGGGCGATCGTCATCGCCCTCACCGAGCACCAGGAGGCTGCGCTGCTGGTCCTCGACGCGATCCATGACCGGCTCGAGCAGACGCCCGGCATCGAGCTGATCGTGCGGGCCCGGGCCGACGGCGAGCGGTACTGGACCGACGAGCCGGGGTTCCCGCCCGTGGGCCTGCCGTACGAGACGTCGGACCACCACCTGTCGGTCGTGCAGGCCATCGCGGCCGGCCAGCAGATCCTGCCGAGCCGTCAGGCGCTGGTCGACCGGTTCAAGCCGGTGACGGGGGTGCGACGACGCTGGCTCGAGCACGCGGCGGCGACGGTTCTCGACGAGGTCGTCCCCGAGGTCGCCCGCACCGCCCCCGGCGAGCTCGCTGCGACCGGCATGGCGGTCGTCGCACCGATCCTCGACCAGGTCCGCGCCAGGGAGCAGGTCTCGGACGCCGACCTGCTGCGGCTCGCCGCGTGGGTGTCCACCGTCTCGGTCCGCGACGAGGTCTGGGGGCTGATGACCCGCGCCAACGCCGAGGAGATGCTCGCGGCCCTCACCGTGGTGTCGTCGAGAGTGGTGCCTCCGTTCGAGCCCGCGGTGCTGAGCCTCGCGGCGTTCGCGGCGTGGCTCACCGGCGACGGGGCCCAGGCCCTCATCGCGGTCGAGCGGGCCCTGGAGGTCGAGCCCTGCTACTCGATGGCCGGGCTGATCCTCGAGATCCTGGAGCGCGGCATCTCGCCGGAGAGCTGGGAGGGTCTGCCCGCGGCATCGTGATCGACAGCGGGCCGTCGGCGTCCGATCGCTCTACGCTGTCGGCATGGGACAGGATGTCGAGGCACGCGAGTTCAGCCGCGAGGACCGTACGCTCTACCGCGCCAAGGTCCGCCGGTGCCTCGACGTGTTCGCCAGGATGCTGGGGGAGCGGGACTTCTCCTTCGAGCACCCGCACGTGGGGATCGAGATCGAGTTCAACCTGATCGACGCCGCGGGCGACCCGACACTGCGCAACCACGACGCCCTCGCCGCAATCGCGGACCCGGACTTCCAGACCGAGCTCGGCCTGTTCAACGTCGAGATCAACGTGGCACCCACCCGCATCGACGGGGCGGGCCTCGACGAGCTGGAGTCCACGCTGCGGGACGACCTCAACGCCGCGCAGGCCAAGGCGGCGACGGTCGACACCAACCTCATGATGATCGGCATCCTGCCGACCCTGCAGGAGGGCCACCTGAGCCGCGAGGCCATCTCGGCCAACCCCCGCTACCACCTGCTGTCGGACCAGATCCTGTCCGCGAGGGGCGAGGACATCGAGATCGTCATCGACGGCGTCGACCGGCTGGCCACGACCGCCGACACGATCATCCCCGAGGCGGCGTGCACGAGCACCCAGCTGCACCTCCAGGTCGAGCCGGACGACTTCGCGCCGATGTGGAACGCCGCCCAGGCCATCGCCGGGGTGCAGGTCGCCGTCGGTGCGAACTCGCCGTTCCTGCTCGGCCAGCAGCTGTGGCACGAGACCCGCATCGCGCTGTTCGAGCAGGCCACCGACACGCGCAGCGAGGAGCTCAAGACCCAGGGCGTCCGCCCCCGGGTGTTCTTCGGTGAGCGCTGGATCACCTCGGTGTTCGACCTGTTCGAGGAGAACGTCCGCTACTTCCCGTCCCTGCTGCCGATCGTCGACGAGGAGGACCCGCTCGAGGAGCTCGAGGCCGGGCGGGTGCCCACCCTCTCTGAGCTCCGGCTGCACAACGGCACGGTCTACCGGTGGAACAGGCCCATCTACGACGTCGCCAACGGTCGCCCGCACCTGCGCATCGAGAACCGGTTGCTGCCCGCCGGGCCGACCGTCGTCGACACGATGGCCAACGCTGCACTCTTCTACGGGCTCGTCACCGTCCTCGGCACGAGCGAGCGCCCGGTGTGGTCCCAGCTGTCCTTCCGTGCCGCCGAGGACAACTTCCACCAGGCGGCCCGGGCCGGCATCGACGCGGACGTCTACTGGCCGGGGGTCGGGACCGTCGCCGTGCGCGAGCTCGTCCTGCGCCAGCTCCTGCCGCTCGCCCACGCCGGGCTCGAGCAGATGGGGGTCGACGCCGCGGTGGGGGACCGGCTGCTCGGGGTCATCGAGCAGCGGTGCATCACCGGCCGCAACGGCTCGACCTGGCTGATCGACGAGTTCCGCCACCAGACCCGCAGCGGCCCCGATCGGGCCGCGGCGATGCGGGCCACGACCCTGGCGTACGAGCACCACATGCACGAGGGGCAGCCGGTCCACCTCTGGCCGACCCACGCCTGACACGCCGCGCCTGAGAAGACCCTGAGATGGAAACCCTTGGCGGCCCATGTCACACTGGATCCAGAGGTTGACCACAGGCCTCTTTGTTGCGCCCATCTACCGTTTGTGAGGTTGACGTGCCGGTGAATCCCGCTTCTGGATCTCGTCTCGGCGTCGTCAAGAAGCTCCTTCCGGGAGCCTCCGAGGACGAACCTGGTCCGGCGACCGAGAAGAGTCCGGCTCCGGCCCAGAAGACCGCTGCCAAGAAGACCACATCCCCTGCGAAAACAGAAACGACCGTGACGAAGACTTCAACGAGCCCCGCCAAGAAGACCGCAGCCAAGAAGGCTCCGGCCAAGAAGGCGCCCGCCAAGGGCGCCAAAGCTGCTGAGGAGGGCACGGTCCCCGCGGCTGTGGACCTTGCCGAGGCGCTCGAGACCCCCGTCGTCGACGGCACCGTCCAGGTCGACGCCCAGGGCAAGAAGATCCTGCCGGACATCCCCGACGAGGAGTTCGAGAAGGACCTCGCGACGGACCCGACGCTGAAGGAGGACGAGAAGTCCTCCTACACGCTGTCCGCGGCCGACGAGTCCGACGAGCCGGTCCAGCAGGTCATGGTCGCCGGCGCGACCGCCGACCCGGTCAAGGACTACCTCAAGCAGATCGGCAAGGTCTCGCTGCTGACCGCCGGTCAGGAGGTCGAGCTGGCCAAGCGCATCGAGGCCGGCCTGTTCAGCGAGGAGAAGCTCGCCAAGGGCGGCCGCCTGTCGGAGAAGACCCGCGAAGAGCTCGAGTGGATCGTCGTCGACGGTCGCCGCGCCAAGAACCACCTGCTCGAGGCCAACCTGCGCCTCGTGGTCTCCCTGGCCAAGCGCTACACCGGTCGCGGCATGCTCTTCCTGGACCTGATCCAGGAGGGCAACCTGGGCCTGATCCGCGCGGTCGAGAAGTTCGACTACACCAAGGGCTTCAAGTTCTCGACGTACGCGACGTGGTGGATCCGTCAGGCGATCACCCGCGCGATGGCCGACCAGGCCCGTACGATCCGCATCCCGGTCCACATGGTCGAGGTCATCAACAAGCTCGCGCGCGTCCAGCGCCAGATGCTGCAGGACCTGGGCCGTGAGCCCACGCCCGAGGAGCTCGCGATCGAGCTGGACATGACGCCCGAGAAGGTCGTCGAGGTCCAGAAGTACGGCCGTGAGCCGATCAGCCTCCACACGCCCCTGGGCGAGGACGGCGACTCGGAGTTCGGCGACCTCATCGAGGACTCCGAGGCCATCGTCCCGGCCGACGCGGTGTCGTTCACGCTCCTGCAGGAGCAGCTGCACGCCGTGCTGGACACGCTCTCCGAGCGTGAGTCCGGCGTCGTCTCGATGCGTTTTGGCCTGACCGACGGCCAGCCCAAGACGCTCGACGAGATCGGCAAGGTCTACGGCGTGACGCGCGAGCGCATCCGTCAGATCGAGTCCAAGACGATGAGCAAGCTGCGCCACCCGTCCCGTTCACAGGTGCTGCGCGACTACCTGGACTGAGACCCGGTCCCACAGGAGCCCGGTCCTCGCTGCGAGAGCAGCAGGGGCCGGGCTCGTGCCATGTCGCGAGCACCGCGTCCGGGCGCGATGGATAGTCTGAGCGCGTGCTCACCATCTCTGACCGTCTGCTGCTGGGTGCCGCTGCGATCGGCGTCGTGCTGCAGGTGCTGGACATCGCGACCGGATCGCGGTCCTGGGTCCCCTTCGCGATCCTCGCGGCGTGGGTCGCGATCGGTGCCTGGGTCGTGCTGACCGCGCGCAGGCGACGCGACGCACCCTGACGCGCGATCGCTCGGGGGTCACGCCCCCGCTACCCCGGATCCGATCATCGTCTCGGGCTTGACGATCTTGTCGAAATCGTCCTCGGACACGTGACCGGATGCCACGGCGGCCTCCCGCAGGGTCTGCCCGTTCGCCAGCGCGTCCTCGGCGATCCTCGCCGCGTTCTGGTAGCCGATGGTGGGGCTCAGCGCGGTGACGAGCATCAGGCTGCGATCCACGTAGTCGGAGATGGCGTCGCGGTTGAGGTCGGTGCCGTCGACGGAGTACAGCCGGAACCTCTCCATGCCGTCGGCGAGGATGCGCGCGGAGTGCAGGAACGAGTTGATGATGATCGGGCGCATCGCGTTCAGCTCGAAGTTGCCCTGCGAGCCCGCGAAGGCCACCCCCGAGTCGTTCCCGAGGACCTGGATGGCGATCATCACGATCGCCTCGCACTGGGTGGGGTTGACCTTTCCAGGCATGATCGACGACCCGGGCTCGTTCTGCGGCAGCAGCAGCTCGGCGAGGCCGGTACGTGGTCCGGACGCCAGCCACCGGGTGTCGTTGGCGATCTTCATGAGCGCGACCGCCAGCGAGCGGAGCGCGGCGTGGGCGCGCACCATGGCGTCGAGGGAGCCCTGCGCGGCGAACTTGTTGGGTGCTGTGGTGAACGGTTTCCCGGTGAGCTCTGCGATCTGCCGTGCGACGTCGACGCTGAATCCCGGTGGCGCGTTCAGGCCCGTGCCGACCGCGGTGCCGCCGATGGACAGCTCGAGCAGCGCGTCCCTCGCGTGCTCGATGTCGCTGACGCACGTCTCGAGCTGGGCGGCCCACCCGGACCACTCCTGCCCGACACTGAGCGGGACGGCGTCCTCGAGGTGCGTCCTGCCGATCTTGACGACGTCCATCCAGCCGTCGGACTTGCGGGTGATGCTGGCGTGCAGGGCGCGCAGCTCCGGCAGCACGTGGTCGTCGATGAGCGACAGGGCAGCGATGTGCATCGCGGTGGGGAAGGTGTCGTTGCTCGACTGCCCCATGTTGACGTCGTCGTTCGGCCCGACGGGTTCCTGGGAGCCCAGGGTTCCGCCCACCAGCTGGATGGCCCGGTTGGCGAGGACCTCGTTGACGTTCATGTTGCTCTGCGTGCCGGAGCCGGTCTGCCACACGAACAGGGGGAAGTGCTCGTCGAGCCGGCCGTCGATGGCCTCGTCGGCGGCGCGGACGATGGCGTCCCGCTTCCAGTCGGGCAGCCGGCCGGCGGCGTTGTTGACCAGCGCCGCCGCTTTCTTGACGTAGCCGTACGCGTGGTAGACGTCCTTCGGCATCCGGTCGCCGCCGATCGAGAAGTGCTGCAGCGACCGCTGGGTCTGCGCACCCCAGTACCTGTCGGCGGGTACGTCGACGCTGCCCATGCTGTCGAACTCGCTGCGGGTGCCGTCCGCGTCGATGCCGATCGGCACGTCGTGCACGGCGGGCGGCTTCTTCGCGCTCATTCGGCGCCCTCCTGCTCGGGGTAGACGGGCTGCCACATGGCATCGAGCACCGCCTGGACGAGATCGTCGTGCGTCTGCGTCGCGACGCCGTCCCTCGCGGCCGCCTCGGCGACGGCCACGGCGACCGTGGCGGACGAGGCCCTCAGGTTCGCGACGTCCGGCAGGAGGGACGCGCCGCGCTCGGACACGTCGACCTGGCCGGCGACCGCCTCCGCAGCAGCCAGCAGCATCCCGTCGGTCACGTGGGTCGCGCCCGAGACGAGGGTTCCCAGCCCCAGGCCCGGGTAGAGCAATGCGTTGTTGCCCTGTCCGATGCGGTAGGACACGCCGTCGTAGTCCACGGGTCCGACGGGGATGCCGGTCGCGACGAGGGCCCTGCCCCTCGACCAGGGGATGGCGTCCGACGGCATCACCTCGATGCGGCTGGTGGGGTTGGACAGCGGAAGGAGGATGGGTCGGTCGACGCCGTCGATCAAGGCCTCGACGACGTCACGGGTGAACGCACCGTGGGCGGTCGACGTGCCGATGAGGATGGTCGGCTTGACGTGCTTGACGACCGTCAGGAGATCGATGGGTGCCGCTCCCCAGTCAGGGACCTCTGCAGCCGGGCGCGCGTAGGCGCGTTGGTAGTCCGGGAGGTCCTGCATGTCGTCCGTGACCAGACCGTGGCGGTCGATCAGCCAGACCCGGCTCCTGGCCTCCTCGGCAGTGAGGCCGTCTCGTCGCATGGCGGCCGAGATCTGGTCCGCCATGCCGGTCCCGGCCGTCCCGGCGCCGAACACGACGAGTCGCTGGTCGGCGAACGACTCGCCGGTGACCTTCAGGCCGGAGATGACAGCTGCCATGACGATCGCCCCGGTGCCCTGCATGTCGTCGTTGAAGATCCTGTACGTGTCGGCGTGGTCGACCAGGATCCGGCGGGCGTTCGAGGGTCCGAAGTCCTCGAAGTGCAGCAGCGCCAGAGGGAACAGCTCCGCGGCCGCGGCGAGGTACGTGTCGATGAAGGCGTCGTAGCGCTCGCCCCGGACCCGGGCGTGCCGGTTGCCGAGATACATGGGGTCGTTGAGGAGGTACTCGTTGTCGGTCCCGACGTCCAGGTTGACCGCGACGACGCGGCGCGGGTCGATACCGGCAGCCGCGGTGTAGATGGCGAGCTTTCCCACGGCGATGTCCGTGCCGTTGACGCCCCAGTCCCCGATGCCGAGGATCTCCTCCGCGTCGGAGGCGACGATGAGGTCCACGTCCTCGGGTCCCAGCTCGAGGCTCTTCAGCGCACCGGCGACGTCGTCGGGGGAGTCGATGGACAGATAGACCGCCCGCGACTGCTGGTAGTCGTGGGACCACTGCTGGATCGCGTCGCCGATGGTGGGGTCGTAGACGATCGGGAGCAGCTCTGACAGGTGGTCCGCCAGGACGCGGTAGAAGAGGACCTCGTTGCGGTTGTGGAGGTTGCTCAGGTATCGGTACCGCGCGAGGTCCGTCGGCTCGCGTTGCAGCTGCGCGTACGTGCGGTCGGCCTGCTGGTCGAGGGTCTCCTCCGCCGACGGCAGCCGGCCGACCAGCCCGAGCCTGCGGCGCTCGGCGGGGGTGAACGCGGTGCCGCGATTGGTGGACGGGTCTCGCAGGGTTCGTTCTGCTGAGTCCATGGGCTCATCCTTCGGGTGTGCTCCCCGGCCGCCAGGAGAGGCGACCTCACGGCTCCTAAGGAGCGGGGATCGGGTCCTGGTCGTCGCGCAGCTGCTCCGGCATCATGTCGAACGCCTGCTGGATGCCGGCGTTGCGCTCGCCGAGGCCGTCCGTGGTCTTCTTGTCCCACGGCGCCTCGATGAGCTTCTTCGTCTCCTCGATCATCGACTTTGGCTCGAGGTTGCGATACGTGTCGACCTCTCCTGCGGCCAGCGCGGTGAGCGTGGCGTAGACGGGCTCAGGGTTGAACTGGGCGCGGGGGAAGGCCAGCTTGGCGTAGTCGAACAGCCGTTGCGACGGGTCGTCCTCCCAGCTCTCCCAGGTCTGGAAGATCCGATCGTTGAAACCGGTGAGGAACGGGCCGGGGTTCATGGTGGCGACCTCGATGCCGAACTCCTGCAGCTCGTCCTTCATGCTCTCGGCGATCGCCTCGAGAGCATGCTTGGACGCGGCGTAGATGCCGGTGAACGGGTTGACGTTCAGGCCCTCGCGGGACGACACCCAGATGATCCTGCCCTGGCCGCGCTGCACCATCTGCTTCGCGATGCCCTGGGTGAGCAGCAGCGGCCCCGTCACGTTCACCTCGAACTGGTGCCGGATGTTCTCGCCGGGGATGTCGAGGGTGGAGCCGCCCTCGCCCACGCCGGCGTTGTTGACGAGGATCTCGATGTCCCACTGCAGGGCCTTGCGGCGGTCTCCCTCATGGGTGACGTCGAGCTTCTCGACCTCGAGGGTCACGCCGCGCTCCGCGGCCTGGCGCTTGAGGGTCTGCATCTGGCCGTACACCTCGACGGCCGCGACGACGTCGAAGCCCTTCTCCGCGAGTCGCATCGCGACCTCGTAGCCGAAGCCGGTACCTGCACCCGTGACGAGCACCTTCCTGAGTTTTGCTGAGCTGGCCATGTCACCATTCCTCGGATCTGTACGGGCCCCGAAGGCAACGCCGGCGGGGTTGCCGGGGGCTCGTCGGTGGACCTGAAATCGACTGTATGGCGGCTTCGATCGTGGCGAAACAAGCACTTGCGCACACCTGTCGTGCAGATCTGCAGGACCGTGACGCGTCGTCGCGACGCGCTCCGGGCGCCTGTGTGACAGCCCGCCACGCCCTGATTCTCCAAGGGACACGGGCCCTTGCGCGATCTGCGTTAGACTGCCACGACCATCGACGAGCCTCTCGGAGAGCAGACCTGTGCAGAAGATCGACGGACCACGGCGCATCGTGCGCCTGACCGGATTTGGTGTCCTGGCCGGGAGCCTCATCCTCGGCTTCGGCGCGGTCGCCTCCAACGCGGAGGACGTACCCACCGCGGCGGCCACACCGGAGCCGACCAGCACGACGACCCAGCCACCGGTGACGGACAAGACGCCGGCGCCCGCGGCGTCCACCACGCCGAAGGCCTCCGTGCGGGCCGCCGCGACAGCCCCGTTCGGCCCCAGCTACCCGGTGACGCTCGAGACCAACTTCTCGCGTCCCTACAAGGCGATCTCGAAGTCGTCGAACAGCGACTTCTCGCTGCTCAACGATCTCGAGCGCCTGATCCGCGGCTCCTACAAGGACCCCCGCACCGGCAAGACCCGCCCCGCGTCGGTCCGTCGGGCGAACACGGTGTTCATGTCGATCTCCCGCATGGAGAACTCGCACCGGGTCGGCCGCGAGCTGATCCGCGCGGCGAAGGCCGGGGTCAAGGTCCGCGTCATCCACGGCAAGGCCTCGCAGTCCAAGGAGTCCCGTGCCCTGCAGCGCGCGCTCAAGAAGAGCTCGCTGCGTGACTCGAACTTCAAGATCTGCCGCAAGGGCAAGAGCCTGGCCTGCCTCTCGGGCCTCAACGGCGCGATCATGCACTCCAAGATCCTCCTGGTCAGCAACACCTTCACCCGTGACAACAAGCCGGCCAAGGGCGCGATCTGGTCGGGCTCGGCCAACCTCGGCGGCCCCAGCGGCGAGCGCACCTACAACAACGGCCTGACGGTCTACAACGACAAGAAGCTGTGGGTGCAGACGCGTCGGATGTGGGACGACATGTACGCCGAGCGCAACGTCAAGAACGACTACCTCGGCTACATCAAGAAGCACCGCTCGCGCTACGGCATCAGCGAGACCGAGCGCAAGAAGTTCGGCTACACGCGGGCGAACGCCGTCTCGGGGATGTTCTACTCCAACCTGGCCAACGTCACGATCTACGCGACGCCCATCCGCGCGACCCCCACCAACGGCAAGGACCCCGTCCTCAACCTGCTCAACCGGGTCGTGCCCGACGACCAGTGCCGCATCCGCCTGCAGGAGAACCGCTTCAAGTACCGCCGCATCGCGGTGGCCCAGAAGCTCGTCCAGCTCGCTGACGAGGGCTGCAAGGTCTCCGGCGTCTTCTTCGAGGACGACCTCAAGGTCAACCGGATCGCTCACTGCCAGATGCACATCCGTGTCTGCCGGCCGATCCTCGACGTCTTCAAGACCTCGAGCCGTCGTATCGAGGCGGCCTGGGCCAAGCCGCACGACAAGACGATCATGGTCGAGGCCAGGCTCAGGAAGAACCCCCTCAACCCCGAGGAGGTCGCGATCGACGGCACGAGCCCCAGCCGCTGGCCGAGCTCCGGCATCCGCACCAAGCTGGTGCAGGCCGGGTCCGCGGCGCTGACGGGGTCCAACCTCGTCGTCAGCGACGAGATCACGACCGAGACGACCGATCCCGCGGTCTACGAGGACTACCTCCAGCACTGGAAGGCCATCCTCAAGTCCAAGGAGATCCACAACTACCCGTACTGATCGTCCGGTGCCGCGAGGCACCTGGCACAGCATGACGAAGGGCCGGCCAGTTTCCTGGCCGGCCCTTCGTCATGTCTGGGGGAGCGGGTTGCTCAGTCCTCGTCGACGACCGATGTCGAGGACGATGCCAGACGCTCGCTCTCGTCGTGGATCTGGGCAGACATCTCACGCAGCTTGTCCTCGTGCTGACGAGCGTGGTGTGCGCAGAACAGGAGCTCGCCGCCACCACCAAGGGTGACGCGAACGTAGGCCTGAGCACCACAGCGGTCGCAGCGGTCGAGGGAGCTCAGCATGGGGGCTGTCAGTGTTGTCACGGTGACCTTCTCTCTGAGCCTGTGCGGATCTGACTGGATCAACATCCAACCACGGGGCCGTATTCCTCGCGGGCTTTGGTGACCTATGACATAGATACTCCCTGACGGGGACAAACTCGGGCAGGCTCGCGGCGGCGCGCGCGTGTCTGGCGCGTTCGCGCTGGTACGGCTCGATATCCTTGGAGCACACGTCACCGCGAGAGGCACTGATCATCGACAACACGTACGACGCCCGGAATCTCCTGGTCCTCGAAGGACTGGAGGCGGTGCGCAAGCGCCCCGGCATGTATGTCGGATCGACCGACACCCGCGGACTCATGCACTGCCTGTGGGAGATCATCGACAACTCGGTCGACGAGGCCCTCGGCGGGCACGGCTCGCACATCCTGGTCGCCCTGCACGCGGACGGCTCGGTCGAGGTGCAGGACCAGGGACGAGGCGTCCCGGTCGACATCGAGAAGAAGACCGGCCTGACCGGCGTTGAGGTGGTCTACACCAAGCTGCACGCGGGCGGGAAGTTCGGCGGCGGCTCGTACGTCGCGACCGGCGGCCTGCACGGCGTCGGCGCCTCGGTCGTCAACGCGTTGTCCTCACGGCTCGACGTCGAGGTCGACAAGGGCGGCGCGACGTGGGCGATGTCGTTCCGTCGTGGCGTGCCCGGTGTGTTCGCCGGCGACGGTCCCGACGCCGACTTCACCCCCACCAACGAGCTGCGCAAGATCGGCAAGGTCGCCAAGGCGCGCACCGGCACGCGGGTCCGCTACTGGGCCGACCCGCAGATCTTCATCAAGGGCGCCAAGTTCGCGTACGACGAGCTGGTCGCCCGTGCCCGGCAGACCTCCTTCCTCGTGCCGGGCCTCGAGCTCGTCATCCGTGACGAGCGCGGCGACGTGCCGACGGAGGAGAAGTTCCGCCACGACGGCGGCATCAGCGAGTTCTGTGAGTTCCTGGCTCCCGACGAGCCCGTCTCGGACGTCCTGCGCCTGCAGGGTGAGGACGTGTTCACCGAGACCGTCCCGCTGCTGGACGAGAAGGGCCACATGACGCCGCAGGACATCGAGCGCACGCTCGGTGTCGACGTCGCGCTGCGGTGGGGGACGGGCTACGACACCGAGCTCAAGTCCTTCGTCAACATCATCGCGACGCCCAAGGGCGGCACGCACGTCAACGGCTTCGAGCGCGCGCTCACCAAGACCTTCAACGACGTCCTCAAGACGACGCGCCTGCTCAAGTCCGGCGACCCCGACGTCACCAAGGACGACGCGCTCGAGGGCATGACGGCCGTGGTGACTGTCCGGCTGGCAGAGCCGCAGTTCGAGGGCCAGACCAAGGAGGTGCTCGGCACCCCCGCCGTCACCAAGATCGTCAACCAGGTCGTCAGCCGCGAGCTCAAGACCTTCCTGACGTCCTCCAAGGCCGCCGAGAAGGCCAAGGCCCGCGTCGTGATGCAGAAGGTCGTCGACGCGTCCCGCACGCGTCTGGCCGCCCGCCAGCAGCGCGACACCCAGCGCCGCAAGAACGCGCTGGAGTCCAGTGCGCTGCCGGCCAAGCTGGCCGACTGCCGCAGCAACGACGTCGAGCGCTCCGAGCTGTTCATCGTGGAGGGCGACTCGGCTCTCGGCACCGCCAAGTCCGCACGTGACTCCGAGTTCCAGGCGCTGCTGCCGATCCGCGGCAAGATCCTCAACGTCCAGAAGGCCAGCATCGGCGACATGCTCAAGAACGCCGAGTGCTCGTCGATCATCCAGGTCGTGGGCGCGGGCTCGGGCCGAACGTTCGACGTCGACGCAGCCCGCTACGGACGCATCATCTTCATGGCCGACGCCGACTCCGACGGCGCGCACATCCGGTGCCTGCTGGCCACCTTGTTCTTCCGCTACATGCGCGACCTGGTCGACGCGGGACGGGTCTACACGGCCGTGCCGCCGCTGCACCGGATCGAGCTCACCAACCCCAAGAAGGGTCAGGAGAAGTACGTCTACACGTACTCCGACCCCGAGCTGCAGCGGACGATGGCCGAGCTCAAGCGCAAGGGCATCAAGTGGAAGGACCCGGTGCAGCGCTACAAGGGTCTGGGTGAGATGGACGCCGCCCAGCTGGCGGAGACCACGATGGACCCGCGGCACCGCACGCTGCGCCGGCTCACCGTCGACGACGGCGAGGCAGCGTCCGAGGTGTTCGAGCTCCTCATGGGCAACGAGGTCCCGCCGCGCAAGGAGTTCATCGTCCAGGGCGCCTACGAGATCGACGCCGACAAGATCGACGCCTGATCGTCGCTAGGCCCCGCCACGCACGGTGAGCAGACCGTCCTGGTCGAGGCGCTGCTCGATGTAGGGCTTCATGGTGGCCATGTACGTCTTGCTGACGTGCGTGCGGTCCCGGTAGACATTGACGCCGCCGATCACGGCAGGGCACGTCCGGTCGTCGCAGTAGAAGCTCGTGAAGTCGTACAGCCGGGCCCCCTTGACCTGCTGGGCGGCCCCGACCAGTGGGTCGTAGGCGCGGAAGGCCTTGGGACGGGGCAGCGCACAGCTGTCGGCGGTGATCTCCTTCTCCAGGGCCAGGCAGTCATTGGTGTCGACGGGCTGTGCGGTGTTGTCGCGGACCGCCACGATCGGGACACCGCGCTCCGCCACGGGCCGCCAGGCCTTGACGAAGCCGGCGACCAGCTCCTCGTGCCCGGCGGCCGGACGCGGGTGCGCGAGCGCGCCGGTGACGATCGCGTCGATGTCGTCGGCGTTCTTCGTGAGGTACGCATTCACGTTCTTGCGCCACTCGTAGCAGCTCTCGGCGATCGTCCGGTCGGGGTTGGGGTGCGGGTTGCTCGACCAGTTGCAGCCGGCCTTGACCTGCACGTCGAGGAAGAGCTTGCCCTCCTCGGCCATGGGCACCAGCGCCGGCAGGAGGGACCGGGCGTGCGAGTCGCCGATGACCACCACGTGGGGCAGCCGGTCGTCCTTGCCGTCGCCGAACGAGCAGGTCGTGCGCACCTCGGTGCTCGAGGTCTGGCACCCCGGGTACGTGGCGCCGTCGCGGCGGATCGCGGTGGTGTCGGGCACCAGGAGGCCGTCCAGCTGGGGGTTGTCGCAGGGCTTGCCCGGGGCCATCGACGCCGCACCGAAGCAGGGCGGTGTGTCGCGGGTGACGCTCTGCTTGAACTGCTCGGCGCGATCGGCGACGGCGGTGGCGTGCTGGACGCCGCCGAGGCAGGAGGCGACGAGTGCTGCGGCGGCGACCGCCGTGAACGCGAACGTCACCGTGCTGCGCTGGATGCCGAGCCGGCGGCCCCTGCGGATCGGGTCCTCGACGAAACGCTTGGTGAACGCCGCCGCGGCGAAGCTCCCCACGAGGATGCCGACGCGCGGCCAGAAGCCGAGCTCGTGGCCGAGGATGATCGGGAGCAGGACGATCGGCGGCCAGTGCCAGAGGTAGAGCGGGTACGAGATGTCCCCGGTCCACTGCACGAAGCGGCGCTCGATGATCCAGCGCGGTGACAGGGGGGAGGCGGGCATGCCGGCGGCGATGACCGCGACGGTGGCGAGCACCGGCAGCAGTGCCGCGGTGCCGGGGAACGGGGTCGCGCCGCTCAGCTGCAGGCCGCAGTACACGAGCACGGCGAGACCGGCCCACGACACCAGTGCACCGAGGTGGGGCATGAGAGTGGAGGCCTTGCGACGGGTGGGCGCGGCGCGGAGGGTCACGAGCGCGAGCAGGGCCCCGGCGCCGAACTCCCAGGCGCGGGTGAACGTCGAGAAGTACGCGAACGACACGTTGTTGTACGTCAGCCACAGGGAGTAGACGAAGCTCGCGGCGGTCGCGACGGCGATGACCACGGTGACGGTGCCGAGCCGACGGGTGCCCATGCGTGCGGCGAGCAGGATCGATGCGAGCACGATCAGGGGCCACGCGACGTAGAACTGCTCCTCGACCGACAGTGTCCAGTAGTGCTGCGCGACGCTGGGCGAGTTCTCGGCGGCGAGGTAGTCCACCGCGTCCAGCGCGAGGCGCCAGTTCTGGAAGTACAGCGCCGATGCCACGATCTCGCGGAAGTTCTGGCTCCAGTTGAGCAGCGGCATCCAGAGGTAGACCCCGAGCGCCGACGTCGCGAGCACGAGGTACGCGGCCGGCAGGAGGCGGCGGGCGCGCCTGGCCCAGAAGCGGCCGAGGCGGATCCTGCCCGTCGACGCGGCTTCACGGGCGAGGTGCGAGGTGATCAGGAAGCCGGAGATGACGAAGAAGACGTCGACGCCCATGAATCCGCCGGGGAGGCGGCCGGGCCACAGGTGGTACAGCACCACCAAGAGGGCCGCGCCGGCCCGCAGTGCCTGGATCTCAGGACGCAGTCCCCGGGGAGCCTGCTTCGTCGGTGCCTCAGGAGGTGCCGAGGGAGAGGCAACCGCCATCAGGCGACCGGCTCCAGCAGGCCGGAGTCGACGTCGTACACGAACCCGCCGACGGCAACCTCGTCGCTGATCAGCGGGTGCGAGCGCACGCGCATGACGTCGGCGCGCACCGTGTTGCGCTGGTCGACGATGGCGCCGAGCGTCATCCAGGACGCGTCGGTGCCCGCGCTGTCGGCGATGCGCGCCTTCAGCTCGTCCTCGGTCGAGGACGCCATCGCGCACCGCGTGTGCTCGACGACCAGGACGCGCTCGACCTGCAGCAGGTTGACCCCGAGCACCAGCGCGACGAGCGCCTGGTCGGTCACGCGGC
The DNA here is from genome assembly GCF_003065605.1 of Aeromicrobium chenweiae. GTDB lineage: Bacteria > Actinomycetota > Actinomycetes > Propionibacteriales > Nocardioidaceae > Aeromicrobium > Aeromicrobium chenweiae. The sequence continues at coordinate 1,564,459 of NZ_CP026952.1, forward strand.
CGCCCGGGTTGCGCAGGATCTTGGCGTCACCCGGCTTCAGGCCGATCATCCGGAGGGGGTCGATGCGGGAGTCCATGCACGTCACCATGGCGACTCCGGCACGGGCGATGCCGTCGAACCCGGAGAGGTCGAAGCTGTCGGCGTAGGAACGGTTGGCATCGAGGAGGTCGTCGAAATCGCGCATGAGCCCCACACTATCGAGGCGAGTGGGTGATCAGGTTGCAGGCGCGGCGGATGTCGTGCGCACGGGACGCAGCAGCACCAGGGCGAGGACCGCGGCCAGCACGGCGCAGACGGTCGCGCCCCAGAACACCGCGTGCAGCTGGGTGATGCCGGCGTCGATCTGGGCGTCCTTGTACGCCTGGCAGAGCCGTGCCTCGCCGTTGCACAGCTGTGCGGCCGGCGGGATCTTGTCGGTCGCGGCGTAGAACGCACGCAGGCCGATCGTCGTGAGGGCCGAGATGCCCAGCAGCATGCCGACCATGCGGGCGACGATCAGCAGGGCCGAGGCGACGCCGTGGACCGCATCCGCCGTGTGGGCCAGGAGGACCGCGTTGACCGGCGCGATCGCCAGCCCGAAGCCCAGACCGCCGAGCACGAGCGACCAGGTCTCGACGGGATGGTCCAAAGACGTGCGGTCCCACGTGGTCATGTGCCAGAACGCGAGGGCACTCAGCAGCATCGCCACGGCGGTGAGCACGTGGGCGGGGACCCTGCGCAACAGCCACCCGCCGATCAGGGCGCCGACCGGGAGGGCGACCAGGAAGCGGACGAGCACCAGTGCGGCATCGAGCTGGGAATCGCGGTGCACCGTGAGCCGCGCGAAGAACGGGATGTCGACCAGTGCGGCGATGAGGGAGGCCCCGACGAAGAACGACACGACCAGTGCGCCCCATGCCACCCGCGAGCCGAGGGCACCACGGGGGATCAGCGGCTCCGCAGCGCGACGCTGGCGGACCGCGAATCCCACGAAGGCGACGACCGCGATCGGCAGCAGCCACGGGGCGTCGGGGGAGACGGCGCCCTTCTCCGGCTCGGCCGAGGCGAAGGTCAGGATGACGGCACCGAGGCCGAGCGTGAGCAGCAGGGCGCCCCAGATGTCCGTCTCCCTGGCGAGCGCGGGCCAGCCCCGCCACGCGACGAGGGGTTGGCGTGCGGTGGCGAGCCGCAGCAGGAACAGCGCGAGCAGGACGAACGTCGCCAGGGCGAGCGGGGTGAGCCATCGGGAGTCGCCGGTGACCGGGAGGAACGCGCGACCGATCTCCACGTCCTGCACAAGGCGCGTCGGTGCCGACATCACCAGGGCGATGCCGGCCAGAGCGAGCACCCCGAGGGCCGCGCCCGCCACGTCGAAGCGCTTCCCGGTGGTCGCCTCGTGCACGGCGTCGCGGAGCGGGACCATCGCGGCCGCGAGGACGAGCCCGATCGCGCAGTTGAGCCAGAAGATCGTCCGCCAGTCGCCGAAGGCCAGGACCGCGGCGCCGTACAGCGGTCCGAGGACGCTGCCGAGCTCCTGCACCGCGCCGACCACACCGAGCGGGAGCCCCCGTCGGTGCGGCGGCCACAGGTCGGCCACCAGCGCGAGCGTCGGGGGGATGAGCCCACCGCCGCCGATGCCCTGGATGAGCCGTCCGGCGACGATCGTCTCCAGGTCGTACGCCGCAGCGGTCACCGCCGAGCCGACCACGAACACCACCAGCGAGCCCAGCAGGACCGGCACGCGTCCGCGCAGGTCGGAGATGCGACCGATCAGCGGCAGCACTCCGACGTAGCCGAGCAGGAAGCCCGAGACGATCGGCGCCGCCCGCTGCAGGTCGTCGAGGTTGAGGCCGGCCGAGCTCATCATGTCGGGCAGGGCCAGCACCACGACGTACGTGTCGGCGGCAGCGAACGAGATCGCGACGGCAGCCAGCGCCAGCAGGACCTTCGAGGCGGGCCTGATCGCCGGGGACTGCGTCATGCGGCGGTCAGGGCTTGGTGATGCTGACCGGCGTGTCCGACGTGCTGACGGCGACGGTGTAGGTGACCTTGCCGCCCTCTGGGTAGAACTTTCCGCTCAGCGTCGCGTCCCGGAGCTCGTCGTCGTCATCGAGGCGGTAGGTCACCTGGAAGGTCTGGCCGGCGGACGCGGAGGGGATGATCGTCGCGACGACGTCACCGGGCAGGACGCCCTTGATCGTGGTGAGGACGTCCTTGCCGTCGCGGGACTGGCCGCCGTCGCGGAGCTTGGTCGTCTTGACCAGGATCTGCGAGATGCCCGCGTCGGCCGACACGAGGGCCGCCGGGTCGGGAGCCTTCAGGTCGTCGGGGTCGATCGCGGTGAAGTCGGGCAGGAAGCCGGTCTTGGCCCAGACCTTGCCGTCGACCGCGATGACGTCCGCACCGAGGCTGGCGCCGCCCGTGACGACGTTCACCGTGCCGGTGAACGCGGGGGAGTGGTTGCCCTTGCCCTTGGCCGAGAGCAGGCCGGTGATGCCGTCGGGCAGCTGCTTGGTCGACAGGGCGAGGTTGATCGTCTCGGCGGTGTCGAGGGTCTTCTTCGCCGTGGCGAGACGCTCCTGCAGCTTCGCCTCGTCGCCGCCCGTCGCCTCCGAGGAGTCCGACCCGCCGGAGCAGCCGGTCAGGACCAGGACGGTGGCGAGCAGGGCGGGGAGCAGGTGACGGGTACGCACGCGCTCAGTCTCCCACGTCGGGGTCCTGCGCCAGGGTGGCCCCGAGCCGCGCTGCGGGCGGTCCGGCGACGGCCAGGATGGGCTGCGCGACCGGCACGCCGGATCCGTCGCGGCGGTCGCTGACGGGGGGCAGGTCGACCGCCGACCCGCTCGTGGCGCACGCCATGGGGGTGCCGTCGCCGACCCACGCCAGCAGCAGACCGTCCTCGCCCTTGAGCAGCCGCTGGCAGCGGACGCCGCCGGTTGCCCGGCCCTTGGCGGGATAGATCGACAGCGGGCTGACCTTGACCGCACCGTTCTGGGTGCCGGGCAGTGCGTCGGAGGACCCGGCGACCGTCACGACGTACGCATCGTCGACGTCGGCGACGGAGCCGAACGAGACGACCTTCTGGCCCGCGCCCAGCTTGATGCCCGCGACGCCGCCACCGGAGCGTCCCTGCGGGCGGACGAGGGAGGCGGAGAAGTAGAGCAGCTGCGCGTCGGACGTGACGAACGCGAGCTGCTCGTCACCCGTGGTCAGCAACGTGGCGCCCACGACGGCGTCGCCGTCCGCCAACGAGATGAGCTCCCACTGGTCGCGCGAGAGATGATCGGGCTTGACCCGCTTGACGATGCCCTGGCGCGTGCCCAGGGCGATGCCCGGCCCGGTCTCGTCGAACGTCATCAGCGCGAGCGCGGGGGAGTCGAGGTCGGCGACCTCGCTCAGCGGCAGCCCGCCCTGCAGGTTGGGCGAGTGGGCGCTCGGGGGCAGGCCGGGCAGCTCGAGGACGCTGATGCGCCGGACGATGCCGGACGCCGTGATGACGCCGACCTCGCCGCGGGCGGTCGTGCGGACCACCGAGACGATCGTGTCGTGCTTGACCCGGCGATCGACCTCGCCGAGCGGGGAGTCGTCCGAGGTGCGGGCGAGCAGGCCCGTCGCCGACAGCAGCACCCAGCACGGGTCGTCCGCGACCTCCAGCGGCGACGCGGCCGTCGCGGTCTGGCCCGACGACTCCAGCAGGACCGTCCGACGGGGGGTGCCGAACGTCTGGGCCATCTCGTTGAGCTCGTCGCCCACGACCGTGCGCAGCAGGCTCTCGTCGCCGAGGATCGCGTCGAGCTGCTCGATGGTGCGGCGCAGGTCCTCGATCTCCTTCTCCACCTCGATGCGGTCGTAGCGGGTCAGGCGGCCGAGCGTCAGGTCGAGGATGTACGTCGCCTGCGGGTCGGACAGGTCGAACACCGACATGAGGCGTTCCTTGGCCTCGCCGCGGTTGTCGCTGGACCGGACGAGCTGGATGACCTCGTCGATGTCGAGCAGCGCCAGCAGCATGCCTTCCAGCAGGTGGAGCCTGTCGGCGGCCTTGCCGCGCCGGAACGTCGTGCGCCGGCGCACGACGTCGATGCGATGCTCGAGGTAGACCTCGAGCATCTGCTTGAGCCCGAGCGTCCGGGGCTGGCCGTCGACCAGCGCGACCGCGTTGATGCCGAACGAGGTCTCCATCGGCGTGCTCTTGTAGAGCTGCTCGAGGATCGTCTCGGGGATGAACCCGTTCTTGATCTCGATGACCAGGTTCAGGCCCTTGTGACGGTCCGTGAGGTTCTTGAGGTCCGAGATGCCCTGCAGCTTCTTGGCCTGGACGAGCTTCTTGATCGCCTCGATGACCTTCTCGGGCCCGACGTTGTAGGGCAGCTCGGTCACGACGATGCCCTTCTTGCGGGGCGTCACGTTCTCGATGCGGGCCGACGCGCGCATGCGGAACGAGCCGTTGCCGGTCGCGTACGCGTCGCGGACGCCCTCCAGGCCGACGATCTTGCCGCCGGTGGGCAGGTCGGGACCCGGGATGAACCGCATGAGGTCGTCCAGATCGGCCTTGGGGTGCTTGATCAGGTGGCGCAGGGCCTGCACGACCTCGATGAGGTTGTGCGGCGCGATGTTGGTGGCCATGCCGACCGCGATGCCGCTGGCGCCGTTGACCAGGAGGTTCGGCAGCGCCGCCGGGAGCACGGCGGGCTCCATCTCGCGACCGTCGTAGTTGGGCCGGAAGTCGACCGTGTCCTCGTTGATGGACTCGGTCATCGCCTCGGCGGCGGCGTCCATGCGGATCTCGGTGTAGCGCATCGCGGCCGGCGGATCGTCCTGCGAGCCGAAGTTGCCGTGCCCGTTGGCCAGCGGCAGGCGCAGGGACCACGGCTGCACGAGGCGGACCAGGGCGTCGTAGATCGCGCTGTCGCCGTGCGGGTGGAACCGGCCCATGACCTCGCCGACCGGGCGGGCGCTCTTGACGTGGCCGCGGTCGCTGCGCAGGCCCATGTCGTCCATCGTGTGGAGCAGGCGCCGCTGCACCGGCTTGAGCCCGTCGCGGGCGTCGGGGAGTGCGCGGGAGTAGATGACGGAGTAGGCGTACTCGAGGAAGCTGGATCGCATCTCGTCACCGACGTCGGTGTCGAGGATGTGCTCCTCGAAGTCCTCCTCGGGAGCCTGCTTGCTGGTGCGGGCCATGCCTTCCTCTCCTGGACGTACGTGAACAACCATTTTCCCCCGTGCGGACCTGCGGACTCTCCCCGCCACGCCGTGCACGGACCCGATAGGTTGGGACTGTGACCAACGAGGTGCATCCCGTCGAGCACTGGGAGGCCGACGTCCTGCTCCGGGACGGTCGTGTCGCTCAGCTCCGGCCCATTCTCGAGGCGGACGCAGACCGCTTCGTCGAGTTCTACTCCAGAGTCTCCGAGGAGTCCAAGTACTTCCGGTTCTTCGCGCCCTATCCGACGCTGTCGGAGAAGGACGTCAAGCGCTTCACGACGGTCGACCACGACCGCCGGGTCGCGTTCGTCGTGACCCTGCACTCGGAGATCATCGGCGTCGGTCGCTACGACGCGGTCGGTGACGACGAGGCCGAGGTCGCCTTCCTGGTCGAGGACGCCCACCAGGGGCGCGGGGTCGGCCAGCTGCTGCTGGAGCACCTCGCGCAGGCCGGGCGCGAGCGCGGGATCCGCCGGTTCATCGCGGACGTGCTGCCGTCCAACGCCCGCATGCAGCAGATCTTCCGCGAGATGGGCTACAAGATCGAGGGCATGATCGAGGACGGCGTGCAGCGTCTGATCTTCGAGACCGAGCCCACCGACATGGCCATCGGCGTGATGCGCGCCCGCGAGCAGCGCGCCGAGGCGGCCTCGATCGAGCGCATCTTCCGCGCCCGCAGCATCGCGGTGATCGGCGCCAGCCGTCGGCAGGACTCGATCGGCCAGGCGATGGTCCGCAACCTGGTGCTCGGCGACTTCTCCGGCAGCGTCTACGCGGTCAACTCCCAGGCCGAGGCCGTGTCCGGGCTGCCGGCGTACAAGCGCGTCCAGGACATTCCAGGCGAGGTGGACGTCGCGATCGTCGCGGTCCCGGCCGAGTCGGTCAACGACGTCGTCCTCGACTGCGCCGCCAAGGGCGTCCACGGCCTCATCGTCATCTCGGCCGGCTTCGCCGAGGAGGGTCCCGAGGGGCGCCAGCGGCAGCGTGCCCTGCTGGGCCTCAGCCGGTCGTACGGACTGCGCCTGGTCGGCCCCAACTGCCTGGGCATCATCAACACCGCCCCGGACCTGCAGCTCAACGCCTCGCTCTCGCCGTCGATGCCGCCCCAAGGACGTGTCGGGTTCTTCTGCCAGTCCGGCGCCCTCGGCACCGCGATCCTGGAGTCGGTGTCGCGCCGTGGACTCGGCCTCTCGACGTTCGTGTCCGCCGGCAACCGTGCCGACGTCTCGGGCAACGACCTGCTGCAGTACTGGCAGGAGGACGACGCGACCGAGGTCATCCTGCTGTACCTGGAGTCGATCGGTAACCCCCGCAAGTTCTCCCGCATCGCCCGTCGCGTGTCCCGCACCAAGCCGATCGTCGCGGTCAAGTCCGGCCGCTCCACGCAGGGCGTCCCGGTCGGCCACACCGTCGCGCGGACGTCCGCCCCGCAGTCCGCGGTCGACGCGATGTTCCGGCAGGCCGGCGTCATCCAGGTCGACACGCTGGACGAGATGTTCGACGTGGCCCAGCTGCTCGCGCACCAGCCGCTGCCGCGCGGCAACCGCATCTCGATCGTCGGCAACTCCGACGCGGTCGCGCTGATCGTCGCCGACGCCGCTGCCGCCGCCGGTCTCCGGGTCAGCGATCCGGTGCCCCTGGGCGCCGACGCGAACGCCGACGACTTCGAGATCGCGATCGAGAACGCGATCGCCAACCCCGACATCGACGCGCTCGTCGCGGTCTACATCCCACCGCTCAACACCAGCGGCGAGGAGGTCGCCAACGTCCTCGCCGCCGTCGGTGAACAGTCCGACAAACCCATCGTGTCCACGTTCCTCGGCAGCGAGGGTGTCCCGGTGCTGCTGCGCGTGCCCGACCTGCTCGGCGGCTCCGCGGGCCGCGGGTCCGTCCCGTCGTACGCCGCGCCGGAGTCGGCCGTCCGCGCGCTGGCCCGCGTGGTCAACTACGCCGAGTGGGCCGCTCGCGACCACGGCGAGTTCCACCTCGCGATGGACCACCGCACCGGCGACGCCCGCGCGCTCGTCCAGGACGTCCTCAAGGCGGCTCCTCGCGGCGCGATCCTGTCCACGGAGCAGGTCCACACGCTGCTGGCCTGCTACGGCATCGACCTGCTGCCCTGGATCAACGTCCACGACCGCGACGAGGCGATCGCGGCCGGCGAGAAGCTGGGCTGGGACGTCGTCCTCAAGGCCGGCAGCGAGCACCTGCGCAGCCGTCCCGACATCGCCCACATCTGGCGCGGCATCCGTGACGCCGACGAGATGGGCGAGGCGTGGGACGAGCTCACCGGGTGGACCGGCATGCGCAAGGACACCAAGTTCTTCGTGCAGCGCGTCGCGCCCGACGGCATCCACGTGTCGTTCAGCGTCACCGAGGACCCGCTGTTCGGTCCGCTCGTCTCGTTCGGCCTCGCCGGAGCGCCGAGCGAGCTGCTGGGCGACCGGTCGTACGGCATCCCGCCGCTGACCGACCTCGACGCCGAGGGGATGATCCGCGACCTCAAGTCCGCACCCCTGCTGTACGGCTATCGCGGCTCGGACGCGGTCGACGTCGACGCGCTGCAGGAGATCATCGTGCGCCTCGCGGCGATGAAGGACGACCTGCCGGAGGTCGCCGAGCTCGACCTCGAGCCGGTCTCGGTGCACGGCGACGGGTACACCGCGCTGAGCGCGCGCGCCAAGATCATGCCGACGGCGGACCGCCGCGGCGAGTGGTACGTCCGGCGGCTCAGCCAGCCGGCAGCCTCGGGAGATACGCTGACGTGATGACCACCGACCAGACGCGCGCCCTGTTCGATGAGGTCTCCCGCAGCGGCTACTACCCCGAGATCGTCGCCGAGGGTCTGCGTGACGCGCTCGCCGACGAGGTCGTCACCGGCTACGTGCTGCACCACGAGCCCACGTTCGACCGCGACGAGATCCGCCGGCACATGACGGTGCTGGCCCTGACGACCAGCCGCCTGATCCTCGTCCACACCGACGAGCACCCCGGCGACGACCTGCTGCCCAAGCCCTACACGTCGACCACGTCCGAGGCCGTCGCGCTCGATCAGGTGCGCTCGGTCGTGGTGACCCGGATGGTGACCTCGAACTCCAAGCAGCTCGAGGAGGCTCTGCTGACGATCGGGTGGGGCGCCGTGTCCCGCGTCGAGCTCGAGCCGGCCCGGTGCTCGGACCCCGAGTGCGAGGCCGACCACGGATACTCCGGCAGCCTGACCGGCGACGACTTCTCGCTGCGGCTCGCCGCGGCCGGCGACGGCGGGGCCGCGGTCGAGCGCCTGCTCGCGTTCGCTCGCACCCTGTCGGCGGCCACGGCCGGTCGGACGTCGTGACGCAGGCTGCGCCGGGGCTCGCAGGGCGCCGCACGATCGACCAGGTGATGCCCTCGGTCGGTGCCGCACTCGGGGTCGACGGCTTCGCCAACACGCTCGGGCTGCCCGAGTCGCAGCGCTACGTCGTGTTCCTCGTCGACGGCCTCGGTCTGGAGCTCCTGCGCAGCAACGCGGACGCGGCGCCGTTCCTGTCCTCGCTGACCAACGTCGAGGACGTCGTGTGCGGCGTCCCGTCGACCACCGTCACGAGCCTGACCTCGCTCGGCACGGGTCTGCGTCCCGGGCAGCACGGCATGGTCGGCTACACCTCGCGCGTGCCCGAGACGGGCCGCCGCATGAACGCGTTGAAGTGGGACCAGCCGGTCGACCCCCGCGCCTGGCAGCCGTACCCGACCGTCCTGCAGCGCCTCCTGGAGGCGGGCATCTCCGCCTCGTCGGTCAACGACGCGAAGTTCGAGGGCACGGGCCTGACGGTCTGCAGCCAGCGCGGTGTGCCCTTCCACGGCATCAACTCGATCTACGAGCGTCTCGACGTCGTGGTGGACGTCATCGAGTCCGCGCCGCGGTCGGTCACCTATGCGTACGAGTCGCGCCTCGACCACACAGGCCACGGCAAGGGCTGCGAGTCCGAGGACTGGCGCACGATGCTCACCACGATCGACACCGAGCTCATGCAGCTGCGCGACGAGCTGCCCCGCGACACGACGCTGATCGTCACCGCCGACCACGGGATGATCGACCTGCCCATGGAGGGACGCTTCGACGTCCATGCCGAGCCGCGGCTGCTGGACGACGTCTCGCTCCTGGCCGGTGAGGCGCGGTTCCGCCACCTCTACACGCGGCCCGGAGCGGCGGAGGACGTCGCCGCACGCTGGCGCGAGACGCTGGGGGACCGGGCGATCGTCCGCACCCAGGACGGCCTCGAGGACTGGTTCGGACCCATCGGGACGGACGTCCGTGGGCGGATCGGTGACGTCGTCGTCGCGTCCCTCGGCGACTTCGCGGTGTTCTCGTCCCGGGAGTTCGGCATCGAGCTGAAGATGACCGGGTTCCACGGCTCGGTCACCGAGGCCGAGCTCCGCATCCCGGTGCTCGTCGCACCGTGACCCCGACAGGATGGTGGCCGTGGCAGACCTGAACTTCTACTCCGGCACGATGGACTGCGGCAAGAGCACGCTCGCGCTGCAGATGGACCACAACCACCGGGCCCGCGGCCGGGTGGGGCGCGTGTTCACCTCGCACGACCGCGCCGGGACCGCGACCCTGTCGAGCCGGCTCGGGCTGTCGGTGCCCGCGATCGAGGTCGACGACACGTTCGACTTCTGGCAGTTCACGGTCGGCGAGCTCACCCATGGTGGCCGCATCGACTACTTCGTGTGCGACGAGGCGCAGTTCTACACCGTCGAGCAGATCGACCAGCTGGCCAAGATCACCGACGAGCTGGCGATCGACATCTTCGCGTTCGGGATCCTCACGGACTTCCGCACCAAGATGTTCCCCGGGTCGCTGCGGCTGACCGAGCTGGCCGACCGCGTCAACACGCTCCAGGTGGAGGCGCTGTGCTGGTGCGGCAAGCGCGCCACGCACAACGCGCGCACCGAGGACGGCGTCATGGTCACCGAGGGCGAGGTCATCGTCGTCGGTGACGTGGACGCGCCTGAGCGTCCCGCGCGGCAGGTGGGCTACGAGGTGCTGTGCCGGCGTCACCACCGGCGCCGCATGACGGCGGCCACGGCGCAGGCCGCGGCGCTGTCGCCGGACGTCCTGCCGTTCGAGTGAGCCGAGCGCTCAGTCGTTCTTGTCGCCGAACATGATCTCGTCCCAGCTGGGGACGCGACGTCGTTCGTGACGCTTCTTGCGGGGGCCCATCGTGTCGGGCACGGCGACGTCGTGCTCGAGGGAGTGCTCGAAGTCGTCGCGCTCGGTCTCGGTGGCCGGGCTGTCGGCGACGGCCTCGGTCTCCTCCAGCGCCAGCTGCTCCTGGGCGCGACGGTCGCGGGCCTCCTTCAGCGAGGACACCGCGGACAGTGCGGCGTGCTCGATGGGCTGCAGGGGCTCGGGGATCTCCACGACCGGGGCGGCCGGTGCCGGGGCCTCGGCCTGGGGCTCCACGGTCGGGGCGGGGGCCGCGGCGCGCACGGCGTCCGCGATGGCCATGTCGGTCGAGTCGGGATGGGCGACGTCACCGACGAGGTCGTGGGCCTGCTGGTCCGCCGGGACGACGTAGCGGCTCTTGACGTCGAAGACGAACGTCGCGGGCTCGGCCTGTCCGTGCGGGGTCACGAGCACGGTCCAGCGTCCGTCCTCACGGCGCCAGGAGTCCCACTCGGCCTCCTCGGGCACGCCTCCGTCGCCGGCGATGTTCTCGGCGATGAGGGTGCCGAGCAGGATGCCGGCGCCGCCGATGTGCTTGCGGCGGATCACGGTCTTGCGGGCCTGCTCGCACATGAACTCGCGCTCGGCGAGCACCGGACCGGCGAAGCCCTCGATCTGCGTGACGGGCACCCCGGCGGAGTCGGCGACCGACTGCGGGGACTCGCCGCGGCGGATCCGGGACTGGATGTCGCGCGGGCTGAGTGAGCTTTCCATGCGGATCTCCAACTGGCCGGGGGTGCTCCCAGAGCGGGGGGACGGGCCGATCAGCGCGGTGAGCCGGTGGTCCGCGGGGATGCGGTACTGCTCGCCGGTGGTGATGTCGCGTGCGACGAGGAACCGTCGGTCCTCACTCAATCTCACGAGATTGAGATCACGCATGTCATCGCCTCCGCTGTCGACGACTCCGCGTGGGCGTCACACGAAGCGTTCAACCTCAATCGTAGGTGCGCGACGACCGATTGTGCCGCGACGCGCCGGTACACGCTAGCGTCGTCGATGTGTCGGACACCTTGCTGCTGATCCTGGATCTGGCGGGGATCGCCGTGTTCGCCTCGACCGGTGCCCTGGTGGGTGTCCGCAAGGAGCTGGACGTGTTCGGCGTCGCCGTCCTCGCGATGATCACGGGGCTCGGCGGCGGCGTGCTGCGAGACCTGCTGATCGGTGCGGTGCCGCCTGCGGCGCTGGAGGACTGGCGCTACCTGGTGGTCCCGTTCCTCACGTCGCTGGTCGTGTTCGCGTTCCACCCGACCTTCGGCCGGCGGGAGCGCGAGATCATGCTCCTGGACGCGTTGGGGCTCTCGCTGTTCTGCGTCACCGGCGCGGCCATCGCGGAGGAGGCCGGGCTCAACGTCTTGTCGGCGTCCGCGCTGGGCATGCTGACCGGCATCGGCGGCGGCATGATGCGTGACGTCGCCTCGGGCCGGGTGCCGGTCGTCTTCAGGGGCGAGCTGTACGCGACGCCGGCGTTCGCGGGCGCGCTGATCGCCAGCGTCGTGCACCACCAGGACTGGTCGCAGTGGTGGTACGTCCTGGCTGGGGCGGTGTGCCTGGTCTGGCGGGTGGTCGCGCTCCAGCGCGGCTGGTCAGCGCCCCTCCCGCCCGGCACCACCCACGTCTGATCGCCGACGAGTCACGTACAACCGCCGACGAGTCACGTATGACCGCTGACGAGTCGCGTATGACCGTCGAGGAGTCACGTACGGAATCCGTGCGTGACTCCTCAGTATCCGTGCGTGACTCCTCAGTATCCGTGAGTGACTCGTCGGCGTCCGTGCGTGACTCGTCAGCGGGGGAGGACGTGGGCGAACTCGGCGTCGTGGTTGCCGAAGCGGTGGTTCGTGATCGAGATGGCCTGCTCCTGCAGGAACGGGAGCGCCTCGACCCGGCCGGACGGCGTGACCGCGCCCGAGTAGATCGCGACGTCGGGGTGGCCGTCGACGGCCGCCGCGAGCTCCTTCGCATCGGTGCCGACGAGGCGGATGCGCGACGGGCGGGTGCGCGCGGCGTACGCCAGCCAGACCGCCTGGGTCTCGATCCGTGCGTCCGGTGCGAGCCCGTCCGGCAGCGGTGTCCGGGAGCTGACCTCGATCGGAGCGCCCGTGCGTGCGGCCGCGAGCAGGACGCGGACCAGCTCGGGCAGGAAGCCGTCGAACCGGATCGTCACCGGCACGGGGACGTAGCGGAACACGTTGCGCTCGACGCCGAGCTGCGAGACGTCCTTGGCGACGCCGTACTCACGGGTCCACGCGACGTGGTCGGACGCCGCGGCGGCCTCGAGGTCGCGGAGCTGCGCGGGAGTCAGCGCGGGCGCGGCGGCCTCGAGCACGGCGACGACGGCTGGGGACAGGTCGAGCTTGTCGGGCGACGCCCGCAGCGGCCGCGGGCTCCACGTGCCGAGGTGGGTCAGGTAGTTGGGCCCGCCCGCCTTCGCCGTCGTGCCGACCGATGAGCGCTTCCAGCCGCCGAACGGCTGACGCTGCACGATCGCACCGGTGATGCCGCGGTTGACGTAGAGGTTGCCGGCCTGGACCGTGTCGATCCAGGTGTTGACCTCGTGCGCGTCCAGCGAGTGGATGCCGGCGGTGAGGCCGTAGTCCGTCGCGTTCTGCCACTCGATGGCCTGCTCCAGCGAGCGGGCGTGCATGATGCCGAGGATCGGGCCGAAGTACTCGGTGGTGTGGAACTCGCTGCCGGGACGTACGCCCGTGCGGATGCCGGGTGACCACACCCGCGCGTCCGAGCCGAGCTGACGGGGCTCGACGAGCCACGTCTCACCGTCGCCGAGGCGGGTGAGCCCGTCGGCCAGTTTGCCCTGGGGCGGCTCGATGACCGGGCCCATCGTGACCTGCGGGTCCTGCGGGTAGCCGATCTTGAGCGACTCCACGGCGTCGACGAGCTGTCGCTCGAACCGCTCGGACTCCGCCACCGAGCCGACGAGGATCGCGAGGCTCGCGGCGGAGCACTTCTGTCCGGCGTGGCCGAACGCGCTCTTGACGAGGTCGGCGACCGCGAGGTCGATGTCGGCGCTCGGGGTGATGACGATCGCGTTCTTGCCGCTGGTCTCGGCCAGCAGGGGCAGGTCGGGCCGCCACGAACGGAACAGCTGCGCGGTCTCCCAGCCTCCGGTCAGGATGACCCGGTCGACGTCGGAGTGGGCGATGAGCGCCTTGCTGAGCGGTCCCTCGTCGATCGTGACGTAGCGCAGCACCTCGCGCGGCACGCCGGCCTGCCACAGCGCCTCGACCATCACGGCCGCGCAGCGCTGGGTCTGCGGCGCGGGCTTGATGATGACGCCGCTGCCGACCGAGAGCGCGGCCAGCACGGACCCGGCCGGGATCGCGACCGGGAAGTTCCACGGCGGGGTCACGACCGTCAGCGTGTCGGGCACGAACTCCGCGCCGTCGACCACGTCGAGCCGGCGCGCGGCCTCCGCGTAGTAGTTGGCGAAGTCGATCGCCTCGCTCACCTCGACGTCGGCCTCCGCGACGGTCTTGCCCGCCTCGGCCGCCATGACGGAGACCAGGTCGCCACGCCGTGCGGCCAGCGCGCCGGCGGCCTGGTGCAGGATCCACGCCCGCACCTCGGTGCCTCGGGCCTCCCAGGCCTTCGCCGCCTTGCGGGTGTCCTGGATGACGGTCTCGAGGCTCGCGGGCCCGGGCACCTGGCTCGAGCGGATGGTCTCGTTGCCGACCTGCGTGTACGTCGAGCGCGCCAGCGCGAGCCGGGCCCACTCCCGGTTCGCCTCGGTGGACGGGTCGGTGTCGGGGGTGTTGACGAACCGGTCGGTGTACGGCGAGACGACCTCGTTCAGCCGGTCCTGGACGCGGTGGGGCTTCGGCACGGACTCGTCGAGGCCCTTGACGGACTCCAGGAACCGCTCCGTCTCGCGCTCCAGCAGGTCAGCGCTGGTCGACAGCTCGAACGCGGCGGACATGAAGTTGTCGCTGCTGGCGTTCTCCTCGAGCCGCCGGACCAGGTAGGAGATGGCCACGTCGAACTCGCTCGGTCGGACCACCGGGGTGTAGAGCAGGAGCTGGCCGATGTCGGCGCGCACGGCGTCCGCGGGGCTGCTGTCCATGCCCAGCAGCATCTCGAAGTCGACCGCGTCGCGTACGCCCCGGTCACCCGCGAGCAGCCACGCGTACGCGATGTCGAACAGGTTCTGCCCGGCGACGCCGATGCGCACGGCGTCGACCCGCTCGGGGGTGAGAGCCCAGTGCAGGACCCGCTTGTAGTTGGTGTCGGTCTCGCGCTTGGTGTGCCAGGTCGCGAGCGGCCAGCCGTGGACGGTGGCGTCGACCCGCTCCATCGCGAGGTTCGCCCCCTTGACGACGCGGACCTTGATCGCGGCACCGCCGGCCGCGCGGCGCTCGGTCGCCCAGGACTGGAGCTCCTGCATCGCGCCGAGGGCGTCCGGCAGGTACGCCTGCAGGACGATGCCCGCCTCGAGCTCCGGGAACCGGTCGAGGATCGTGGTGAAGACCGCGATGGTCAGGTCGAGGTCCTTGTACTCCTCCATGTCGAGGTTGATGAACGTCGGCTCGCCCTCGGCGGCGCGCTCGTACAGCGGCATCAGCTGCTCGACCACGCGGGTGACGGACTCGTCGAACGCCCACATCGAGAGCTGGCTGGCGACCGAGGACACCTTGATGGAGACGTAGTCGACGTCCTCGCGCTCCAGCAGCTCCAGGGTGCCGTCACGGCGCCGGGCTGCCTCGCCGTCGCCGAGGACCGCCTCGCCGAGCAGGTTGAGGTTGAGCCGGTCCCCGCCGGCGCGGAGCTTGCGGATCGCCCGGCCCAGCTGCTGCGGGCGCGCGTCGACCACGAGGTGGCCGACCATGCGGCGCAGGGTCCGGCGCGCCATCGAGACGACGAGCCCCGGGAAGACCAGGGCTGTCACGGCGCCGAGCTTGAGCAGGAACCGCTGCGAGGCGGGCAGGAACTCGGGGGTGCTGCGGGCCAGCGTGCGCAGGTTGCGTGCCGCGACGTGGACGTCGTCGGGACGGACGACGCGGTCGACGAAGCCGATCGTGAACTCCAGGCCCTGGGGGTCCTTGAGGAGCTGCGCGAGGCGTGCCGCCGCGGCATCCGGGCGGCGGCCGCGGGAACGGTCCGGGTCGATCCACGCGTGGACGAGCTCGACGCTGCGATCGGCGAGAGTGATGTCGGTCATGTTGCGCCCCACCTTAGTGACCTGGTGGGTGGGTTTTCACCCGGGATCAGGGGTGGGACGACGTGTGCGTGCTCCACGCGACGACCGATCCCGCGACACCGGCCACGAGCGGGACGAGGAACCCCGCCGACGCACCGTGCGCGTCGATCACCGCTCCGGCCACCGCAGCGCCCGGAGCGACCCCCACCGACATGCCGGTCGTCGACCAGGTGAGGGCCTCGGTGAGCCTCGTGGGCGGCACCTCCCGCTCGATCAGGTTGACCATCGCGATGAGGGTCGGCGAGATCATGAACCCGCCGAGGAACACGCCGATCGCCACGGCCGGGATGCTCGTGACGAAGCACAGCGGCGCGAACAGTGCGCCCAGCACGAGGATCGCGCGCCGGAGCCGGATCAGCGGCCGGTCCGGCTGGGGGAGGGCGCCCACGACGATCCCGGCGAGCAGGCTGCCGGCCGCCCAGACGGCCAGGACGAACCCGGCGGCACCCGGCCGTCCCTGCTCGTCGGTGAACGCCGCGATGATGACCTCCGCGGAGCCGAAGACGATGCCGAGGGCGCCCGAGACGAGCACCATCGGACCGAGGAACGTCCAGTTCAGCGGCGGGCCGACGTGGGTGTCGCGTGGCGTCGCGGGAGGCTGGCTGGACCGCTGCAGCGCCAGCGCCCAGCTGCCGAGCAGGGCAGCGGCGGCCGCGCAGATCAGCCCGGAGACGTCGGGCGCCTGCAGGGTCAGGAACGTGACGAGGACCGGTCCGACGATGAACACGACCTCGTCCGCGATCGCCTCGATCGAGAACGCGGTGTTGAGCTGGGTGCGGTCGGTGATGACGTGGTTCCACCGGGCGCGGACCATGCTGCCGGTCTGGGGTGTCGCCAGGCCCGCCAGCACGGCGCACGCGTGCGGCCACGGCGTCGACCACTCCTGCTCGACCGCGAGCAGGAACGCTCCGATGCCCGTGGCGTACAGGGCGCCGACGCTCCACAGCACCGTCGCCTGACCGAGCCGGTCGGCCAGGCGTCCCTGCAACGGTCCGAACGCGGCTGCGGCGAGGACGTAGGCCGCGGACATGATCCCGGCGTCCCGGTACGACCCGCCGCGCTCGTGCACCAGCAGCACGATCCCGAGACCCGCCATCGACAGCGGGAGGCGCGACCAGAGTGCCGTGAAGGAGAAGAGGGCAGCACCAGGTCGCGACAACACGTCGCGGTACGTCGTCAGCATGGCCGTCCCTCCCAGCCCGAGCACCCTACCGATACCGGTGCGAAGATGGACGCATGGATGTCCGACCCTTTGATGCGCTTCTGCTGGTGTCGTTCGGAGGGCCCGAGAAGCCCGACGACGTGGTGCCTTTCCTCGAGAACGTGACCGCCGGACGAGGCATCCCACGCGAACGCCTCGAGGAGGTCGGCCAGCACTACTTCCTGTTCGGCGGACGCTCGCCGATCAACGGCCTCAACCGCGAGCTGCTCGACGCGCTGCGCAAGGACTTCGCCGACCACGGCGTGGACGTCCCGATCTACTGGGGCAACCGCAACTGGGACCCCTACCTGCGCGACGCGACCGAGCAGATGGCCGCGGACGGCGTGCAGCGGGCGGCGTGCTTCGTCACCAGCGCGTACTCCTCGTACTCGGGCTGCCGGCAGTACCGGGAGAACCTGTACGACGCGGTCAGCGGTCTGCAGATCGGCCTGAGCCGTCTGCGTCACTACTTCAACCACCCGGGCTTCGTCGGCCCGTTCACCGAGGCGACCCGCGCGGGCCTGCAGGGCGCGCCGGCCGACACGCACGTCGTGTTCGTGACCCACTCGATCCCATCGTCGATGAACGAGGCCAGCGGGGGACCGGGCCGCCAGATGTACGTCCGCCAGCACGAGAGCGTCGCGGCGCAGGTCGCTGCGGGAGCGGGCGCCGACCAGTGGTCGCTGGCCTACTGCTCGCGCTCGGGGTCGCCGCACGTGCCGTGGCTCGAGCCCGACATCAACGACCACCTCGAGGCGCTCAAGGCGAGCGGCGTCAGCTCGGTCGTCGTGGTGCCGATCGGCTTCATCTCCGACCACATGGAGGTCATCTACGACCTCGACACCGAGGCGAAGGCCACGGCCGAGCGCCTCGGCCTGCGGTACGTGCGGGCCGCCACCCCGGGCGCCCACCCGGAGTTCGTGGCCATGGTGCGCGACCTGTTCCTCGAGCGGGCCGCCGTCGAGCGCGGCGAGATCGTGGATCGCAAGTCGTGCGGTGAGCTGCCGCCGTCGCACGACGTCTGCCCCGCGGACTGCTGCCTGAACCCGCGCTCGTCCCTGCCCACGATCGGTGGCGTCGGGGACATGACCGCATGAGCCAGGAGCTGTACGACCTCGCCCGCGCCGTCGGGCTGGAGGCCGCCGAGTTCGTGCGCAGCAGCCGTCCGGAGGGACGCGTCGACGTCGCGGCGACCAAGAGCAGCGATACCGACGTCGTCACCGAGATCGACCGGGCGTGCGAGCGCCTGATCCGCGAGCGCATCTTCTCCGCGCGACCGGACGACGGCTTCGCCGGCGAGGAGGGCGACGACATCGTCGGCACATCCGGGGTCGACTGGGTGGTCGACCCGATCGACGGCACGGTCAACTTCGTCCACGGCATCCCGGCGTACGCGGTCTCGATCGCTGCCCGCCGTGACGGCACGGTCGTCGCCGGCCACGTCGTCAACATCGCCTCGGGTGAGGAGCACGGTGCCGTGCGCGGGGAGGGTGCCTGGCGTCACGACGGTGACGAGCGACGCGCAGTCGTCGCGCCGCAGGGCGCGGCGCCGGCCCGCGGCCTCGTCGCGACCGGCTTCCACTACATCCCGGAGATCCGCGCGAAGCAGGCCGCCGCGATGGCCTCGTTCCTGCCCCAGGTCGCCGATGTCCGGCGCATCGGGTCGGCGGCGCTCGACCTGTGCGCCCTCGCCGAGGGGCACTACGATGCGTACTTCGAGCAGGGGCTGCACCTGTGGGACCACGCCGCGGGAGCGCTCGTCGCGACCGAGTCCGGCTTGGTGGTGAGCGGGCTCGACGGAGGACCGGATGAACGCATGGTGATGTCCGCGCACCCTGCGGTGGCCGAGGAATATTTCGGTCTCGTGCGGTCTTGTGGGTTCTGACCGCGGAGAATTAGGACAGGTGTGGAACAATCACGCCGGTTGTTCCGCACAAAGGGAGATTTGATGGCTACCGACTACGACGCACCACGCAAGACCGAAGAAGAGCAGTCCGAGGACAGCATCGAGGAGCTCAAGGCGCGTCGGCACGAGAAGAACTCGGGCAAGGTCGACGAGGACGAGACCGAGGCGGCCGAGTCATTCGAGCTGCCCGGAGCCGACCTCTCCCACGAGGAGCTGGCGGTCCAGGTCGTGCCCAAGCAGGTGGACGAGTTCACCTGCTCGTCGTGCTTCCTGGTGCATCACCGAAGCCAGCTCGCCTCGGAGAAGAACGGCATGCTCATCTGCCGCGACTGCGCCGACTGACCTTCTGGGTCGACGACTGAGTGGGAGCCGGTTCCGCAAGGGCCGGCTCCTTTGTCGTTCCCGGGGCCTTCACCAGCGGCTTCATGCCGGGAGGGAGCTGTCCGGTCGACCGCACCCAGTAGGTCGCGGTGCCACGTCGCACGCCGACCTTGACCAGCTCGATGATCCCGCCGCCGACCATCGCCCAGGCGACGGCCTCGCGGGTGCTGACCTCGGGGTGGCGGCCGCTGGTGGGCGGCTTCCGGCCGGTGACGGTGCGCCACGCGATGGCGGACGCCCGCTGGGCGAGCAGGCCGGCGACGACCGAGGACCCCTTGTCCATGACCCGCCACGTGCCGCGGCCGGGGGCCTTGGTGTTGGGGGTGCGGGCCGCCTCCTGGGCGAGGGTCGCCTTCTTACGCTTCTTCGCCACGGGACGGGTCTCCGATCGGGTCGTGGGCCGGCTTCTGCGGCGCCTGGGTGGGGGAGCCCAGCGCCGCGGCGAGGGCCTCGGGGTGCCGGCTCGAGATGAGCCAGTACGGAGTGGGGTCGCTCGGGTCGGCCACACCCACGGTCACGCCGTGGTCGAGGTAGGGCCGGGTGACCAGGTACGCCCGGGCGTCGGCACCGGTGCCGAGACGGGTGCGGTACGCCGCACGGTCCAGCGGGGTCACCTCGCCGACGTGCGCGGCCTCCAGGTGGGCGGCGCCGACGTGCAGGCCCTCGGGAGTCACCGAGACGAGCGTCGAGCCGTAGCGCCAGACGAGGTACAGGTCGGCGGCGGCGACCACGACGGCCACCACGATCGCGATGGGCCAGTTCGTCGCGATGAGCATGATCCATCCCCACACGACGGCAAAGCCGAGCGCGGCCAGCCACCAGGAGATCGGGGCGGTCAGGCGCTCGCGGTATGTCGTCACGGTTCAACCTTGCCTCATGCCGATCGTGGACGCGACGCAGGTAGGGTCGCACCCATGTTCGACGTGACCGTCACGCGGCTCGACCCCGGGGTGCCGCTCCCCGTGTACGCCCATCCCGGTGATGCCGGCGCCGACCTGGTCACGACGATCGACGTCGAGCTCGAGCCGGGTGAGCGTGCGCTCGTCGCCACCGGGATCGCCCTCGCGCTGCCCGAGGGCCTCGCGGCGTTCGTGCATCCCCGTTCGGGCCTCGCCCTGCGTCTCGGGCTGTCGATCGTCAACACGCCGGGCACGATCGATGCGGGCTACCGTGGAGAGATCAAGGTCCTCCTCGTCAACCACGACCCGTCGCAGCGGATCACGTTGAGCCGGGGCGACCGGATCGCCCAGCTCGTCATCCAGCGGGTCGAGCGGGTCGCGTTCGTCGAGGCGGACGCTCTGCCGGAGTCGGTCCGCGGCGCCGGGGGTTACGGTTCAACCGGCGGTCACGCGACCGCCGACATCCAACGAGAGAGCAGCTGATGGCACTCCGCCGCCGCAAGAAGCAGTCCGACGAGGCGCAGGACGAGCAGGTCACCGAGGTCCAGCCGGTCGAGGGCGTACGGCACCTCGGTCCGTGGGACTCCAGCGAGAGGTCACCGGGCGACGACCCGGCGTACGTCGACCTGGGCGCCCTGCAGGTCAAGGTGCGCCTCGGCCTGAACCTCGAGATGCCGGTCGACGAGAGCGACGAGATCGGTTCGGTCGTCTTCGTCACCGACGACTCCGCGCTCGAGCTGCGGGCGTTCGCGGCCAACAAGTCCGGTGGCCTGTGGGACGAGGTCCGCGACGACCTGATCCTCGAGGTCGAGCGGCTCAACGGCCAGTGCGAGCAGGTCGACGGCCCCTTCGGCCCCGAGCTGCACGTGCGCGTGCCCGTCCAGGTCGAGGGCGAGGAGGGTTTCCAGCCCAGCCGGATCATCGGCATCGAGGGTCCCCGCTGGCTCCTGCGGGCCACGTTCCTCGGCGACGCGGGCCTGAACCCCAAGGACGACGGCCTGCTCATGGACGCCCTTCGCGACGTCATCGTCGTCCGCGGCAGCGAGCCCAAGCTCCTGCGCGAGGCGCTGCTGCTGACGCCTCCTTCGAGCGACACCGTCGTGTTGGACGACGAGTAGGATTTGAGCATGGGACGCATCAGCAGGACGCTCGAGCGCCTGTCCTCGGACAACCAGGAGGCGGGCGAGCTCAAGAGCGACGCAGCCAAGGCAGGTTGCAAGCTCATCTCCACCGTGCCCGACCGCGCGGTCGTCACGATCCACGGCGTCCTGCGCTGTGTGACCCTCCGTCCGGTCGATGGCGTCACGGCCCTCGAGGCCGAGCTGTACGACGGGTCCGACAGCGTCACTCTCATCTGGCTCGGACGTCGCAAGATCGAGGGCGTCGCCGCCGGCCGCAAGCTGAAGGCGTTCGGCCGCGTCGGCATGCGTGGCACGACCCGGGTCATCTACAACCCCCGGTACGAGCTCGACGCGTGAGCCCCGGCCACTGCGACCACCGATGACCAGCACCGAGGCGACCGTCGAGCAGGTGGTCCGCGCCCAGCTCGCGCGCGCCCTCGGAGGACGCCGCGGCATCGTCGAGAGCGCCGTGCCGACCGCGCTGTTCACGGTCTGCTTCCTCGTCAGCGACGACATCAGGCTCTCGCTCATCGCCAGCATCGCCGTCACCGCCGCCCTGCTGGTCGTCCGCGTGCTGCAGCGGTCCACGACCCAGTTCGTCCTCAACGCACTGGTCGGCATCGGCATCGGGGCGGCCTTCGCGTACCGCGCCTCCAAGTCCGGTGGCTCGGAGGAGGACGTCGCGCGCGCGGTGTTCACGCCCGGACTGATCTACAACAGCGGGTACGCGGTGGTCATCATCCTGACGATCCTCGTCGGCTGGCCGATCGTCGGCTTCATGGTCGGCTCCGTCACGGGCGACGCCACCGCGTGGCACGCGGACAAGGCGATGGTGCGGCTGTGCTCACACCTGACCTGGATCCTCGCGCTGCCGTGCGTCATCCGCGTCGCGGTGCAGCTGCCGCTGTGGCTGGACCACCAGATCGGCCTGCTCGGGGTGTCCAAGATCGTCCTGGGCTGGCCCCTGCAGCTGGCGGCGTTCGCCCTGATGGCGTGGCTGCTCAGCCGCAACCGCACGCCGATCACCCTCGACGACTGAAACCCAGATTTGCAGACTCCTGCACGCTTTCGCGGGGAGGAAACCGTGCAGGACCCCGCAAATCTGGGTTGGGGGTCAGTGCTTGGGGGAGAGGAGCTCCCCGAGGTGGTCCTCGGCCTCGGTGGGCGTCACGAACAGCAGCTCGTCACCGGACTCCAGTGAACGGTCGGCGTCCGGCGTCTGGATCGAGTTGTCGCGCAGGATCGCCACCAGGACGACGTCCGAGGGCCAGGGCACGTCGCACACCCGCGTGCCGACGTACGGGGAGTTGGCGGGCATCGTCAGCTCGACCAGCGTCGTGTTGCTCTGCCGGAAGGTGAACAGCCGCACGAGGTCACCGACCGTGACGGCCTCCTCGACCAGCGCCGACATCAGGCGCGGGGTGGACACCGAGACGTCGACGCCCCACGACTCGCTGAACAGCCACTCGTTGCTCGGGTGGTTGACGCGGCCCACGGTGCGCGGCACCGCGAACTCGGTCTTGGCCAGCAGCGAGATGACCAGGTTGGCCTTGTCGTCGCCGGTCGCCGAGATCACCACGTCGCAGGACTCGAGCTGGGCCTCCTCGAGCGAGGACAGCTCGCAGGCGTCAGCGAGCAGCCACTGGGCCTCGGGCACCATCTCGGCGCGGATCGAGGCCGGGGACTTGTCGATCAGCAGGATCGAGTGGCCGTTGCCGATGAGCTCCTGGGCTATCGAGCGCCCCACGGCGCCGGCACCCGCGATCACGACGCGCATCAGTCGGCCTCCGGTCCTGCATCGAGAATGGCGTGGGAGCTGTCCGCGGTCGACTCGAGCATGAACAGGCTCAGGTAGTCGCCCTCCTGGATCACGGTGTCCGGCTTGGCGATGAGGCCGCTGCCGAGGCGCGTCAGGTACGCCACGCGGACGCTTGCGGCCGCCTCCAGCTCGGCGATCCGATGACCGACCCAGCTGAACGGGGCGTAGACGAGGTCGAGGCGCACGTCGCCGGACTGGTCGCGCCAGGCCGGCTCGGACCCGGCGGGGAGGAGTCGGCGCAGCACCTGGTCGGCCGCCCAGGGCACCGTGGCGACCGTGGGCACGCCCAGGCGCTCGTAGACCTCGGCGCGTCCCGGGTCGTAGATGCGGGCGACGACGTTCTCGATCTTGAACTGCTCGCGGGCGACGCGGGCCGAGATGATGTTGGAGTTGTCACCGCTGGAGACGGCCGCGAAGGCGTCGGCCCGCTCGATGCCGGCCTTCTTCAGGACCTCGCGGTCAAAGCCCATCCCGGTGACCGTGATGCCGCTGAAAGCCGGACCCAGACGACGGAAGGCGTCGGGGTTCGTGTCGATGACGGCGGTGGTGTGGCCGCGTTGCTCGAGGCTCCGCGTGAGGGTCGATCCGACCCGTCCGCAACCCATGATCACGATGTGCACGCAGGCGACGCTACACCGGGAAAGCGCCACCTGCGCACGCCAGCCGGTGGTGTGCCCATGTGAGGTCTAGCATCATCTCTCGTGGGAGTCACCGAGGTCACCAAGCGGGCGCTGGTCGGACGCAAGCTCCGCAGCACCCAGCTCGGGGAGACCCTGCTCCCGAAACGGATCGCGCTGCCGGTCTTCGCGAGCGATGCGCTGTCCTCCGTCGCGTACGCACCGGACGAGATCTTCCTGACCCTCTCGCTGGGCGGGCTGTCGGCGTACGCGTTCAACTGGAAGATCGGCATCGCCGTCACGCTCGTGCTGTTGACGGTCGTCGCGTCGTACCGGCAGAACGTCCACGCCTACCCCAGCGGGGGCGGCGACTACGAGGTCGCGACCGTCAACCTCGGCCCGACGGCCGGGCTCACCGTGGGCAGTGCGCTGCTGGTCGACTACGTCCTGACCGTCGCGGTCTCCATCTCCTCGGGGGTGCAGAACGCGAGCTCGGCGCTGCCATGGCTGAACGGGCACGAGGCAACGGCCGCGTCCGCTCTGGTCATCCTGCTGATGGCGATCAACCTGCGCGGCACGAAGGAGTCGGGCAAGGCGTTCGCCGTCCCCACTTATCTGTTCATGATCGCGATCTTGATGATGGGCCTGTGGGGCTACTCGCGCTACCTGTTCGGCGACCTGCCCCAGGCCCCGAGCGCCGGCTTCGACATCGCCCCCGAGGGACAGTTCGAGCAGGGGTTCACCGGCATCGCGATGGTGTTCCTCCTGGCGCGCGCGTTCTCGTCGGGCTGCGCGGCCCTCACCGGCGTCGAGGCGATCAGCAACGGCGTCCCGGCGTTCAAGAAGCCCAAGAGCAAGAACGCCGCCACGACGCTGCTCCTGCTGGGCACCCTCGCGATCGCGATGCTGATGAGCATCATCGTGCTGGCCGACCTGATGAAGCTGCGCTACGTCGAGCACCCGGCCAGCCAGCTGCTGCGCGACGGCAAGCCGGTCGGTTCGTCGTACGAGCAGGACACCGTGATCGGCCAGCTCGCCAAGACGCTCTACAGCGACTTCACGCCGCTGTTCTACTTCACGATCGCCTGCACGGGCATCATCCTCATCCTGGCCGCCAACACCGCCTTCAACGGCTTCCCGGTGCTGGGCTCGATCCTCGCGCGCGACGGCTACCTGCCCCGGCAGCTCGACACCCGCGGCGACCGCCTCACGTTCAGCAACGGCATCATCGTCCTCGCGCTCGCGGCGATCGTGCTGATCCAGGCGTTCGACGCCGAGGTCACCAAGCTGATCCAGCTGTACATCGTGGGCGTCTTCGTCTCGTTCAACCTCAGCCAGCTCGGCATGATCCGGCACTGGAACCGGCACCTCGCGTCGGAGACGGACCCGGCCGAGCGCAAGCGGATGCAGCGCTCGCGTGCGGTCAACACGGTGGGCCTCGCGATGACCGCGACAGTGCTGGTCATCGTGCTGCTGACCAAGTTCCTCGCCGGTGCCTGGATCGCGATCGTCGCGATGATCGCGGTGTTCATGCTCATGCGGGGGATCAACCGCCACTACTCCCGGGTCGCCGAGGAGCTCGCGATCGACGACTCCGATGTCACGTTGCCGTCGCGGGTCCACGCGATCGTCCTCGTGAGCAAGCTGCACAAGCCCACGATGCGGGCGCTCACGTACGCCCGGGTGTCGCGCCCGAACACGCTCGAGGCGCTGACGGTAGGCTTCGACGCCGATGAGACCGCGAAGCTGATGAAGCAGTGGGAGGACCTGGCCATCCCGGTTCCCCTCAAGGTCGTCGACTCGCCCTACCGCGAGCTCGTGCGCCCCGTGGTCCGCTACGTCAAGCAGCTCCGCAAGTCCGGCCCCCGCGACATCATCACGGTCTACATCCCCGAGTACGTCGTCGGCCGCTGGTGGGAGCAGCTCCTGCACAACCACACCGCGCTGCGGCTGAAAGGACGTCTGTTGTTCGTGCCCGGAGTCATGGTGACCAGCGTCCCGTACCAGCTGAGCTCGGCCGGACGCGCGAAGAAGAAGCTGGCCCAGGAGCGTCCCGCCCCCGGTGACGTCCGGCGCGGGTTCCGGGACCGGTGATGGCGACCGAAGCGGTCGTCGAGATCGGCCCGGTCGCCCACGGCGGCCACTGCGTCGCACGCCTGGACGGTCAGGTCGTGTTCGTCCGGCACACCCTGCCCGGCGAGAAGGTGCGCATCCGGGTGACCGAGGAGACCAAGACGTTCCTGCGCGCAGACGCCATCGAGGTGATCGAGGCGGCGCCGGGGCGGGTCGTCCCGCCGTGCCCGTGGGCCGGGCCCGGCAAGTGCGGGGGATGCGACTTCCAGCACGTCGATCCCGCCGTGCAGCGCGAGCTGCTGGGCGACGTCGTCCGCGAGCAGCTGCGCCGGCTGGCGGGGCTGCAGTGGGACGGGGTGGTCGAGGCCGTCGACCCCGACGCGCTGGGCTGGCGCACGCGCGTCCAGTTCGCGGTCGACGCGGACGGGCGTCCGGGACTTCGCCGGCACCGGTCGCACGAGATCGTCCCGGTGGACCGCTGCCTCATCGCGCACCCCGACCTGCCGCAGGTGCTGGGCCGCTCGTGGGACGCCGAGACGGTCGAGGCGATCGTCTCGTCGACCGGCGACCGGCTGCTCGTGACCGACGCCAGCATCAGCGACGAGGTCGAGGCCGAGGTCGACGGCATCGTCGCCTCGGACGGCACGACACGTGGCGGGCGGGGCGCGGTCACCGAACGCGTGCGGACCGCCGACTTCCGCGTGAGCGGCTCCGGCTTCTGGCAGGTGCACCCGGCAGCGGCGAGCACCCTGGTGGACGCGGTGCTCCGGGCCGCCGACGTGCAACCGGGGGAGACGGTGCTCGACCTCTACGCCGGCGTCGGCCTGTTCACGACGTTCCTGGCCGAGGCGACGGGGGAGGACGGCACGGTGCTGAGCGTCGAGTCCGACCGCGGCGCCTCCCGCGACGCGCGCCGCAACCTGCACGACCTGCCGCACGTGACGCTCGTGGGGGAGACCGTCGAGCGGGCGCTGCGTCAGCAGGCTCTCGGCGAGCGCGCGGACGTCGTGGTCCTCGACCCGCCGCGCACGGGGGCCAAGAAGGCGGTCGCCGACATCGCGGCGCTGCAGCCGCGCCGCATCGTCTACGTCGCGTGCGACCCGGCGGCGCTCGCGCGCGATCTCGCGTCGTTCGCGAGCAAGGGATACTCCCTGACCGACCTGCGAGCGTTCGCGCTCTTCCCGATGACGCACCACGTCGAGTGCGTCGCGCTCCTGGAGAAAACTGCTTCTGACCTGCGGTGATGCACATCGGGTCGACATCATCGACGTCTGAGGCCGACGCCCGAGGGGCATCGGCGGCGTGAAAGCTGCCGACGCCCCGTCGAGCACCCAAGAGCAGTGGACGGTGGACAGCCTCGCCGCGATCGCCGGACGCTCGCGGGCCGCGTTCGCCCGACGCTTCACCGACCTCGTCGGCCAGCCCCCGCTGGCGTACCTGCGGTGGTGGCGGCCCACCTACGCCGGCTGCCTGCTGCGCTCGGAGGACTGGACGCTGCGCGAGGTCGCTGCACGCACCGGCTACCTCTCGGAGTTCGCCTTCGGACGCGCCTTCAGACGCGGGTATGGATAGCGCACCCAGCGTAGGCGGCCAATCGACATCTTCGATCTCGCATTCGCGTCCCGAGTCGCAGGAGTTGAGTCCCCGATAGTGGTGTAGCGCGGTCTGAATCTGTCTTGGGACATGGTCAGTGCCTGGGCGACAGCCCTCCACGAGGAGTCTCAGACGCAAGGTGTCGTCCGGACTTCGGCGAGTGACGTGCTCCTCGATCACCGCGCAGCAGTCCAGGCCATCGAGGTCAAGCATGGCCGGTCCCCGGAAACGGACGTGGTGTAGCACGAGGTGTGCGAGCATGCCTGATCAATGGAGCTCATCGATCGCCGAGCTGAGTGCCGCCAACTGGACGAGGTCCTGAACGCGGCACGGTCCGGGGTGGGCGGCGCGTTGGTGCTCCGTGGCGATCCCGGCGTGGGCAAGTCGGCGTTGATGGAGTACGTCGTCAGGCAGGCCGCGGGTTGCCGTGTGGTCCGTGTCGCCGGCGTCGAGTCCGAGAAGGAGCTGGCCTATGCCGGGCTCCAGCACTTGTGCACGCCGATCCTGGACCGGCTCGACCAGCTGCCGGACCCGCAGCGTGACGCCCTCCGCACCGCATTCGGCCTGAGCGCAGGCCAGGTGCCGGACCGGATGCTGATCGGACTGGGCGTTCTGAGCCTGATGTCCCATGCCGCCGAAGGTCAGCCACTGATCTGTGTGATCGATGACCTCCAGTGGCTCGATCAGGCGTCCGAGATGGTGCTCTCGTTCGTGGCCCGACGACTTGCCGCCGAGTCGATCGCCATGTTCATGGCAACGCGCACCCCTGAGCCGGAGATCGCCAATCTGCCGACGATCGCACTCGAGGGCCTGCCGCGAGCCGATGCCGCGGCGCTGCTGGACATCGTCTGGACCGGACCGCTCGATGAAGGGGTCCGTCATCGGATCGTGGCCGAGACCCGGGGTAACCCGCTGGCGCTGATGGAGCTCCCTCGCGATCTGACCAGCCATGAGCTGGCCGGTGGTTTCGGGATGCCGAGCGCTGACGGGCTCTCAGGACGTATCGAGGAGAGCTTCCAGCACCGCCTGGAGGCCTTGCCCGACGACACCAGGAGACTGTTGTTGATTGCGGCGGCCGAGCCGACCGGCGATCCGACGATCGTGTGGCGTGCCGGCGCCCGGCTCGGCATCGACATCAAGGCTGCCGCACCTGCCGTTGCCGACGGGTTGGTCGAGTTCGGCGTTCGCGTGCGGTTTCGGCACGGCCTCGTACGGTCGGCGACCTACCGGTCCGCGTCCCTGCAGGAGCTGCAGCTGGTGCACCAGGCATTGGCGGACGTGACCGATGCGGAGCGTGACCCTGACCGTTGTGCGTGGCATCGGGCCCAGGCGGCGCGGGGCCCCGACGAGTCTGTCGCCGCCGAGCTGGAGCGCTGCGCCGACCGGGCTCGGGCGCGGGGCGGCTTGGCAGCCGCAGCGGCGTTCCTTGAGCACGCGACCATGTTGTCGCTCGATCCGAACCTCCGGGTTGACCGGGCCCTGGCCGCAGCCGGCGCCAAGGTGGAATCGGGGGCGTACGGGGCCGCGGCCGATCTGCTGGCCGTCGTCGAGCAGAGCCCGCACACAGACCACCAGGCAGCCCGCGCGGACCTTGTCCGGGCCCAGCTCGTGTTCGTGTTGGGTCGAGGCAGCGACGCCCCGCCCTTGCTGCTCAAGGCGGCCCGGCGGCTCGCGCCCATCGACTCTGCCCTGTCTCGCGCGACGTACCTGCGCGCTTTCCAGGCGGCCATCTTCGCGGGCCGACTGGCGCTGGGGGGTGGGGCCCTGGAGGTTGCTGAGGCTGCTCGAGACCTGCCGGATCTTTCTGATTCGACACTCACCGACCTGTTGATCGACGGCTTCTCGACGTACTGGACGGAGGGATTCGTGTCGGCGCTCCCGATCCTGCGTCGTGCCGTCGCGGCCGCCCGCGGCGACGTGCCGAACCACGAGCGAAAGCTGTTCTGGTTGACCGGTATCGCCGCGCTCCGTATCTGGGATGACGAGAGCTGGGATGTGCTGTCGGCGCGCCACGCCGAGATCGCCCGCACGACGGGCGCGCTGGCCGAGCTGCCGATGCCGCTCTACTCGCACATGGTGATGCTCATCTTCTCCGGAGAACTCACCGCGGCAGGAGTCCTCCTCGACGAGCTGAAGACCGTCGCCGAGGCAACCGGTCTCGCGATCGGGCCCGAACCGGGGCTGGTCCTTGCCACGTTCCGCGGGGATGAGGCCGAGGTCCGGGCGATCATCGAGTCCACCACTGCTGACATCAGGCTGCGCGGCGAGGGCATCTGGCTGAGCATCGCCGAGTTCTGCGAGGCATTGCTGAACAACGGCTCCGGCGACTACGCGGCCGCGCTCCCGCTGGCCGAGCGCGCGGCTGCCCAGGCCGACCTGTCGTCGTCGACGTGGGCGGGGATCGAGCTGGTGGAGGCCGCTGCGCGGGCCGGCGAGAAGAGCACAGCAGTCGACGCGTTCGCCCGGCTCGAGCAAGAGACCAGCGCGAGCGGCACGGACTGGGCACTCGGCATCGAATCGCGGTCGCGCGCGCTGCTGAGCGAGGGGTCCGAGGCCGAGCGCCTCTACCTCAAGGCGATCGAACGGCTGGGCCGCACGCGGATGCGTGCCGATCTGGCGCGCGCCCACCTGTTGTACGGGGAGTGGCTGCGTAGGAGGCGTCGCCGCATCGACGCGCGTGCCCAGCTACGCATCGCGCACGAGATGTTCGAGTCGGCAGGCATGACCGGATTCGCCGCGCGTGCGCGGAGCGAGCTGCTGGCCACGGGAGAGACGGTGACCAAGCGCACCACAGCCCCGCCCGGCCCGCAGCTCACGGCGCAGGAGGCCCAGGTCGCCCGACTGGCCAGTGAGGGTCTGACGAACGGGGAGGTCGGGGCCCGCCTGTTCATCAGCCCCAGGACGGTTCAGTATCACCTGAGCAAGGTGTTCACCAAGCTGGGAATCAGCTCCCGTGCCCAGCTTGCCGATGCCTTGTCGAGCCACGGGTCCTAGCCCGAGCGGCTGGAGCTGCGCACTGCCGCTCATGAGCAGGTGGCTCCATGACGATCGCCAACACCCCGTCCAGATTTGACGAGGTCGTGGACCGCCACGACGTTCACGTGATTGAGCGAAGCGAGGATGCGCGCCGCCTCCGGGAGGGCCTGGCCCCGAGCGAGTGCGTCGCGCTCCTGGAGCGGGGTCCCGTCAGCGACGGGTGACCACCGTGCCGTGCTGGATGCGTGTCGGCCTGTCACAGACGTGAGAGGGTGTGCCCCATGCGCTTCGCCGATCCGCTCGCCTGCCCGGACTGTCGTGGCGTCCTCGCCGGTGAGCCGGTGTGCCCGCACTGCGGGCTGGACCTGACCTCGTTGGAGGCGCGCCAGCTGTGGCAGCTGCTGCTGCAGGCCGACGACCTGCTGTCCCGCGCCGGGCGGCGGCGGGTCACCGTCCCCCCGACACAGCAGCGACCGGCCCAGCCGCAGCGGCCCCAGCCGCAACCGACCCCGCAGCCGCAGCCCCAGCCGCAGCCGACCCAGGCACCGCCGTTCCAGCCCACCGCCCCGCAACCGCAGCCGGCGTACGCGCAGGCCTACCCGTCGTACCCCGCGCCGGCGGCGCCGCGTCCCAGGACGGCGGAGCGGTCCTGGTCGGTCGGGACGATCATGCTGGTGCTGGGCGCGTTCGGCCTGGTCGTCGCCGGGCTGATCTTCGTCACGCACTCGTGGGAGAGCCTCGGTCTCGCCGCCAGGACGCTCATGCTGCTCGCTGTCAGCGTGCTGATCGGCGCCCTCGGCGTCTGGGTCACCCGCCGTCCGCTGCGCGCGTCCGCCGAGGCGGTCTGGACCGTCTTCCTGGCCCTGCTCACGCTCGACTTCTTCGCCGCCCGGCACGAGGACCTGCTCGGCCTCCGGGTGCTCGACCTCGCTGCGGCCTGGCTGGTGTGGGGCGTCGTCGCCCTCGTCCTCGCTGTGACGATCGCGCTGTGGGCGCGTCCCCACGTCTCGACGGTCCTGATCGCCCCGGTGCTCACGGCTGCCCTCGGCATCACCGGTGCGGCCGTCGGCGCCGGCGCCCTGGCGGACGACGTGGACTTCGCGTGGCGTGCGGTCATCGCCCTCGTCGTCGCCGGCGTCCTCGCGTTGGCGACCCGGCCGGCCGGCCTGGCGCCGCTGACCCTGGCGGCGCGCATCGTCGTGGCGTGCTTCTTCGTCGGTGCGTACGGGGTGGCCCTCTTCGAGGCGTTCGCGCACCCCGACCTCGATGACCTCGTCGCGGGCGGGCACGGCGTCCCGCTGGCTCTCATCGCCGTGAGCGCGGTCGTGATCGCCGCGGTCGTCCCGCTCGCGCGCATCCCCGGCGTCGCTCTCGCGGTCCTGGCGGCAGTCGCCCTGGTCGTGGCGCCGCTCGAGGCAAGCGCGTCGATGGACGCCACATGGACCGCCGTCGCCGTCATCGCCGCCGTGCTGGCCGCCGGCGGGATCAACGGGGCCAACGACTGGATGCGCGGCGTCCGTGCCGGCGCGGTGGTCGTCGGCGGTGCCGTCGCCCTGATGCACGCGTTCGTGCTGAACGAGGCCGGCGACACGATGGTCCGGATCCTGAACGACCCCTGGGCGCTGCCCTGGGACACGCGGCTCGACGCGGTGACGGTCGACAACCATGAGCCGTGGACCGTGCCCGTGGTCCTCGTCGGGCTGCTCGTCGTCGCGTGGGCGGTGCCGCGTTGGCCGGAGGTGTCGGACCTTCGTCCCCACGCCGCTCTGCTCCTCGCGGCCGTCGGCGGGCTCGGTGCGATCGAGGCCGTCGTCGCCCTGCGCCTGCCGGTCTGGGCGGTCGCCGCCGTGCTGCTGGTCCTGGCCGCGCTCGCACTGACCCTGCTGCTGGAGGGGACCGTGACCACCATCGGGCCGGTGGCGCTCGTCCTGGTGCTGGCCGCCGCAGTCCTGGCAGCGGCATCGCACGGGGTCTCGTCCGTGACGTGGCTGGTGGGCGCCGGCCTGGTCGCCGGGCTCACCACCGTGCGGGGCATCGAGCTGCTGCGCCAGACGTACGCCGTGGCAGCGGCGGTCCTCGCGGTCGCCGGCGTCGCCTCCCTCGTCGCGGAGCTGGACCTCGATGCGTCTGTCGCGGCACTGGTGCTGCTCGCGGTCGGTCTCGCGCTCGTCGCCGCCGGCGGCCTGCTCCTCCCGCAGCACCCGTTGCGCGTGCCCCTCGAGGTCGTCGGGGCGGCGGGGGTCGTGGCGGGGATGGTCGTGCCCGGGTCCATGGGGGAGCTGTCGGTGCGGTGGGCGGTGCTGGGTGCGGTCCTCGTGGCCCTGGGCCTGGCCGTGGCAAGCCGTCGTTGGTACGTCTGGCCGGGAGCCGTCGCGCTGCTCGTGGCGTACGTGCTGCTCATCGTGGACAGCGGCTTCTCGTTCGTCGAGGCCTACACGCTGCCGCTGGGCGCGGCCGCCCTCGCGGTCGGGCTCGACCGGACGATCCGCAAGCCCGACGTGAGCACCTGGTTGTCCCTGGGGCCCGGCCTGGCCGTCGCGATGCTGCCCAGCGTCCCGCAGGCCCTGGCCGAGCCCACCGAGCTGCGGGCGCTGCTCCTGGGCATCGGTGCGGTGGTGGCGCTGGCGGTGGGGGTGCGGCTCGGCTGGCAGGCGCCGTTCGTCGCCGGCACGACGATCCTGGCCCTGCTGGTGCTGTTCAACATCGGCCCGTACGCGAACGCCGCGCCGCGGGTCGCGCTCATCGCGGCGGTCAGCGCGGTGCTGCTGGGTGTGGGCATCACGTGGGAGGACAGGGTCCGCGACGGTCGCAAGATCGTGGGCTACGTCCGCTCGATGCGCTGACGCGACCGGCTCGCGGCGCGTCGCCGTGCCTAACCTCTCGACATCATGTATCTTGATATCAAGACAAATCCGAACACGAGGTCTCAGACCCCGGGTTAGGCGAGCCTGACCGTGCGACGGAAGTCGATGCTGGGCAGGATGGAAGCCGACCCGCGAAGGAGAATGACGATGGCCGTCGACAGCTTCAACTCAAAGGACTCCCTCACTGTCGGGGATGCCTCCTATGACTACTACCGCCTGGGCGCGGTCGAGGGCGACGGGCTCGATGTCGCGTCGCTCCCGTTCAGCCTCAAGGTCCTGCTCGAGTCGCTGCTCCGCACCGAGGACGGTGCCGACATCACGAAGGCCGACATCGAGGCGCTGGCCGGCTGGGACGCGAACGCCGAGCCCAGCAAGGAGATCCAGTTCACGCCCGCCCGCGTGATCATGCAGGACTTCACCGGCGTGCCCTGTGTCGTCGACCTCGCCACGATGCGCGAGGCCATGGCCGACCTGGGCGGCGACGCGACCAAGATCAACCCGCTCGCGCCCGCCGAGATGGTCATCGACCACTCGGTCATCGCCGACGTCTTCGGCACGCCCGAGGCGTTCGAGCGCAACGTCGAGATCGAGTACGAGCGCAACCGTGAGCGCTACCAGTTCCTGCGCTGGGGCCAGGGTGCGTTCGCCGACTTCAAGGTCGTCCCCCCGGGAACCGGCATCGTGCACCAGGTCAACATCGAGAAGCTCGCGCGCGTCGTGTTCGACAAGAACGGCACGGTCTACCCGGACTCCTGCGTCGGCACCGACTCGCACACGACGATGGTCAACGGCCTGGGTGTCGTGGGCTGGGGCGTCGGCGGCATCGAGGCCGAGGCGGCCATGCTCGGCCAGCCGATCAGCATGCTGATCCCGCGCGTCGTCGGCTTCAAGCTGTCCGGCGAGCTGCCCGAGGGGGCCACCGCGACCGACCTCGTGCTGGTCATCACCGAGATGCTGCGCCAGCACGGCGTCGTCGGCAAGTTCGTCGAGTTCTACGGCTCCGGCGTCGGCGCAGTCCCGCTGGCCAACCGCGCCACGATCGGCAACATGAGCCCCGAGTACGGCTCGACCATCGCGGTCTTCCCGATCGACGACGAGACCACGAAGTACATGCGCCTGACCGGCCGCGACGAGCAGCAGATCGCGCTCGTCGAGGAGTACGCGAAGGCCCAGGGCCTGTGGCACGACCCGGACCACGAGGCTCGTTACTCCGAGTACCTCGAGCTCGACCTGGGCGACGTCGTCCCGTCGATCGCCGGCCCGAAGCGTCCCCAGGACCGTGTCTCGCTCTCCGAGAGCAAGGGCTCGTTCCGCACGGCCCTCGCCGACTACACCGAGCAGGACCTCAACGGCTACGACGAGGCCGTCGACGAGTCCTTCCCGGCCTCGGACGCGCCCAGCAGCACCGATGACGGTCTGAACGGCGACAAGCCGAACGCTCCCGCGCCGTCGGGCGCCGGACGTCCGAGCAACCCGCAGATGGTGACGCTCGAGGACGGCACGTCCTTCGAGATCGACCACGGCGCCGTCACGATCGCCGCGATCACGTCGTGCACCAACACGTCGAACCCGTCGGTCATGATGGGCGCGGGCCTGCTGGCCAAGAAGGCCGTCGAGAAGGGCCTGCAGCGCAAGCCGTGGGTCAAGACGACGCTGGCACCGGGCTCGAAGGTCGTCACCGAGTACTACGAGAAGTCCGGCCTGAACGTCTACCTGGACAAGCTCGGCTTCAACCTCGTCGGCTACGGCTGCACCACCTGCATCGGCAACTCCGGTCCGCTGATCCCCGAGGTCAGCCAGGCCGTCAACGACGGCGACCTCGCGGTCACCGCCGTCCTGTCGGGCAACCGGAACTTCGAGGGTCGCATCAACCCCGACATCAAGATGAACTACCTGGCGTCCCCGCCGCTCGTCATCGCGTACGCGCTGGCCGGCTCGATGGACGTCGACCTGTTCAACGAGCCGCTGGGCCAGGACCAGGACGGCAACGACGTCTTCATGAAGGACATCTGGCCGACGCCGCAGGAGGTCGAGGACGTCATCGCGTCGTCGATCGACTCCGACACGTTCAGCCGTGAGTACGCCGACGTCTTCGCCGGCGACGAGCGCTGGCAGAACCTGTCCACGCCCGACGGAGACGTGTTCGCGTGGGACCCCGAGTCCACGTACGTCCGCAAGGCCCCCTACTTCGACGGCATGGCTCTCGAGCCGTCGCCGGTCGAGGAGGTCACGGGTGCTCGCGTGCTGCTCAAGCTGGGTGACTCGGTCACGACCGACCACATCAGCCCCGCGGGCGCGATCAAGAAGGACAGCCCGGCCGGCACGTACCTGTCCGAGCACGGCATCGCGCCGCGCGACTTCAACTCGTACGGCTCGCGCCGCGGCAACCACGAGGTGATGATCCGCGGCACCTTCGCCAACATCCGTCTGCGCAACCAGATGGCGCCCGGCACCGAGGGCGGCTTCACCCGCAACCTCATTGCCGGTGGCGAGGTCACGTCGGTGTTCGAGGCGTCCGAGGCCTACCAGGAGGCCGGCGTCCCGCTGGTCGTCCTGTCGGGCAAGGAGTACGGCTCGGGCTCGTCGCGTGACTGGGCGGCCAAGGGCACTGCGCTCCTGGGCGTCAAGGTCGTCATCGCCGAGTCGTACGAGCGCATCCACCGCTCGAACCTCATCGGCATGGGCGTCCTGCCTCTGCAGTACCCCGAGGGACAGAGCGCCGAGTCGCTCGGCCTGACGGGCGAGGAGACGTTCGACTTCACGGGCATCACCGAGCTCAACGAGGGTCGTACGCCCAAGACGGTCCACGTCAAGGCTCGCGCCGAGGACGGCTCCGCGGTCGAGTTCGACGCCGTCGTGCGCATCGACACCCCGGGTGAGGCGAACTACTACCGCAACGGCGGCATCATGCCGTACGTGCTGCGCAGCCTGCTCGACTGAGCAAATAACGCCGAAACGCGAGGACCGTCCTGCCGTTGCAGGGCGGTCCTTGCGTTGTACGGTGCTCTGGCGGGGCACCGTGTCTCGCGAGATCGGGGTGGACATGAAACGTCGTATTGCAGCTGCACTCGTGGCCCTGGGCCTCGCCGCCGGCTTGGCCGCGGCCGTCCCGTCCAGCGCCAACGCCGCATCGGGCAAGCAGAAGTACGTGAAGGTCAGCACGAAGTACGTGCACAACTGGACCTTCCGCTCCAAGGCCATCAAGGCCTGCGTCTTCTTCGAGGTGAGCGGCAAGATCACCGGGACGCGCCGCTACGCCTACCACAATCCTGAGGGCGATGGCTGGGACACCAACTGGTACTACTACTACAAGATCAAGGCCAACAACCCCAAGATCAAGGCCAAGGCCTGGCCCCGCAAGGGATCAGGCTGCGACAGCACCAAGAAGGTCAAGCTGACCAAGCTGCAGCTGAAGCAGGCGTGGAACGAGACGCGGTGCGGTCTGGGTCTGAGCTACACCGGCAGCATCCCGTTCGCCATCTCGGTCAACTCCACTCCCGGATGCAAGAAGCACAGCCTGGGCACGCTGTCGACGAGCCACTCCGGTCCGATCACGGGGGCCTCGCAGTCCAACAGCGGGTCGGCGATCAAGTTCAAGAGCGGGGTCATCGCGCGCAAGGGCGATGCGATCGGTTTCAAGGCGGCTGCTCGCGTGACGGGCCACCGCAAGATCAAGGGAGTCGGGAAGTCCGACTCGGTGTCGAAGAGCTTCTACGCCTACCTGAAGTAGCCAGAATCAAGGCGCAGGCGGCCGTTCCGGGGGACACCCGGGGCGGCCGCCGGCGCGTCTGGGACGATTTTGTTGCGCGCCACCCGAATTTGTTGTGTCAAGTGCTGGACGTGACCGCACTCACGCTATACGTTGTGTCGAACAACAAACGCGTTACGTGGGCGAAACACTTCGGCCGCGACGCACAACTGGAGGAATTGGAGGCGGTTCGTGTGAAGCGGACACGCAATCTCATGTTGGCGACGGTCATGGGTGCGACTCTCGCGCTCAGTGCGTGCGGCGGCAGTGACAGCGACGGAAACGGTGGCGGAAGCGGAGGCGGAAGCGACAAGGTCGGCAAGGTCGGCATCATCCTGCCTGACACGGTCTCGTCCGTCCGGTGGGAGACCGCCGACCGTCCGGCGCTCGAAAAGGCGTTCAAGGATGCCGGCGTCACGGCCTACATCCAGAACGCCCGCGGCGACGCCGACCAGATGGCCAAGATCGCCCAGAGCCTGATCAGCAAGAAGATCTCCGTGCTCGCGATCGTCAACCTGGACAACAAGTCCGGTGCCGCGATCGAGAAGAAGGCCGCTGCGGCCGGCGTCAAGACGATCGACTACGACCGTCTGACCCTGGGCGGCAATGCCGACTTCTACGTCTCGTACGACAACACGAAGGTCGGCGAGCTGCAGGGCGCCGGTCTCCAGAAGTGCCTCGGCGACAAGAAGGCCAACATCGCCTTCCTGAACGGCTCGCCCGACGACAGCAACGCGACCCTGTTCTCCAAGGGCGCCCACAACGTCCTGGACAAGGACAGCAACTACACGAAGGTCGCCGAGCAGGCGGTCCAGAAGTGGGATCCGACGACGGCCACCACGGTGTTCCAGCAGATGTTCACCAAGGAGGGCGGCAAGATCGACGGCGTCCTCGCCGCGAACGACGGGCTGGCCGGTTCGGCCATCTCCGTGCTGCAGAAGAACAACGTCGCAGGCAAGGTGCCGGTGACGGGACAGGACGCGACGGTCGAGGGCCTGCAGCGCATCCTGGCCGGCACGCAGTGCATGACGGTCTACAAGTCGGCCAAGGCCGAGGCGGGTGCCGTGGCCAAGCTGGCCATCGCCCTGGCCAAGGGTGAGAAGGGCTCGGCCGAGCAGACCAGCCGTGACGACGAGGGCAACCGCGACGTCCCGTCCGTGCTGCTCGACCCGGTCTCGGTCGACAAGAGCAACGTCAAGGACGTGATCGCCGACGGCGGCGCGGCCAAGGAAGACGTCTGCAAGGGCTTCGCGAAGGAGTGCGCTGACGCAGGAATCTCCTGATCCCTGCTGATGTTGTGGCCCCTGGGTCCGCTTCCAGCGCCCCGGGGGCCACATCTGCAGCCTGCAAGCCCCCAGAACACGCACCAGTCACAAGGAGAACGTCCATGACGGACACGAATGTCCCGTTGCTCGAGATGCGGGCAGTCAACAAGAGCTTCGGAGCCGTCCACGTGCTCCATGACGTCGACCTGCGCGTCTTCCCCGGCGAGGTCACTGCCCTCGTCGGCGACAACGGTGCCGGCAAGTCGACACTGGTCAAGACCATCGCCGGGATCTACCCGGCCGACAGCGGTGAGGTCCTCTTCGACGGCCGCCCCGTGAACATCCACAGCCCCAAGGACGCCTCCGACCTGGGCATCGAGGTGGTGTACCAGGATCTCGCGCTCTGCGACAACCTCGACATCGTCGAGAACATGTTCCTCGGCCGCGAGGAGCGCACCCGCGCCCGTGTGCTCGACGAGGCCAGCATGGAGAGCAAGGCCCGTCAGGCCCTGGCCTCCCTGTCCGTCCGCACCGTGAAGTCCGTCCGTCAGAGCGTGGCCAGCCTCTCCGGCGGCCAGCGCCAGACGGTCGCGATCGCCAAGGCCGTCCTCTGGAACTCGAAGGTGGTCCTGCTCGACGAGCCCACCGCCGCGCTGGGCGTCGCCCAGACCCGCCAGGTGCTCGACCTGGTCCGCCGCCTGGCCGACCAGGGACTCGGCGTCATCCTGATCTCCCACAACATGGTCGACGTGATGGAGGTGTCGGACCGGATCACGGCCCTGTACCTCGGTCGGGTCGCAGCGGAGGTCAAGACGGCCGACGTCACGAGCACGCAGGTCGTCGAGCTCATCACGTCCGGCAGGTCCGGTGACATC
This sequence comes from Aeromicrobium chenweiae, assembly GCF_003065605.1. Lineage (GTDB taxonomy): Bacteria > Actinomycetota > Actinomycetes > Propionibacteriales > Nocardioidaceae > Aeromicrobium > Aeromicrobium chenweiae. The sequence goes on from NZ_CP026952.1 coordinate 1,603,399, forward strand.
GGTATCCCGCCCGCAACCGCCGCCCAGTCAGCCTGATCGAAAGTCGATTTCATGAGCACCCAGTCCCCAGTCTCACAGCCCGAGCTGTCTGAGTCCGACTTCGCGTCGGACTCCCAGCGATTCACCGTCTCGCAGTCCGTCCAGAACTACGTCGATCGACTGCGCGGCGGCGACATGGGCTCGTTGCCCGCGATCTTGGGCTTCGTCGTCCTCTTCGTGTTCTTCAGTGCCTACGCCGGTGACGACTTCATCGGCAAGCAGAACATCGCCAACCTCTTCATCCAGGCCGCCCCGATCTGCATCCTGGCCATGGGCCTCGTCCCGGTGCTGCTGCTCGGCGACATCGACCTGGCGGCGGGCGTGACCGGTGGCACCGGTGCCACCGTCATGGCGTTGCTGTCCTACAAGCACGGCCAGGGTCCGGCCCTGTCGATCCTCACCGGAGTGGCAGCGGGCGTCCTGATCGGTTTCATCATCGGTCTGCTGGTCTCGAAGGTGGGCATCCCGTCCTTCGTCGTGACCCTCGCGTTCTTCCTCGGCCTGCAGGGCGTCGTCCTGCGCATCGTCGGAGACGGCGGCACGTTCGGCCTGGCGGAGAACGGCAAGTCCGAGTTCATCGCCAACCTGACGAACGACTCGATGCCCATCGCGATGGGCTGGATCGTCGCGGTCGGCGTGGTCGCGATCTACGCAGCGATGGAGCTGCGCAAGTACCGTCGTGCGGTCGCACGTGACCTGCAGCGCTCGCCCTTCCCGCTGGTCATCGCGCGGATCGTCGTGCTGGCCGTGGTGCTGCTCGGCATCACCGCCCTGCTGAGCGCGAACCGCAGCTACACCGTCGTCGCGGTCAAGGGCATCCCGTGGGCCATCCCGATCGTGGGTGTTCTGCTGGTGTTCTGGACGGCCGTGTTCGCCAAGACGGCGTACGGACGCCACGTCTACGCAGCCGGTGGCAACAAGGAGGCGGCACGTCGCGCCGGCATCAACGTGGACATGATCCGCGTGTCGGTCTTCGTCATCGCCGGCGGCATGGCTGCCGTCAGCGGCATCGTCTCCGCCTCGTTCTCGGGCAGCGTCACGCCGTCCTCCGGCAGCGGCAACACGCTGCTGTACGCGGTGGGCGCGGCCGTCATCGGCGGCACGAGCCTCTTCGGTGGACGCGGCAAGATCAGGGACGCCGTCATCGGTGGCTTCGTGGTGGCACTGATCGCCAACGGTCTGCCGCTGATCACCGAGAAGTCGTACGTCAACTACATCGTGACCGGGCTGGTCCTGCTCCTCGCCGCCAGCGTGGACGCGATCTCGCGTCGGCGTCGCTCGGTGGCCGGGGTCTGACGATGGCTACCGCCGGACGCTCGGGGATCGGCACCAACCAGGAAGACGTCAGACGGCACAACCTCGGGACGGTGCTCGGCCACGTGCACCGTGCCGGGCGCCTCTCGCGGGCCGAGCTGACGGCCCGCATGGGACTCAACCGCAGCACGATCGCCGGACTGGTGACCGAGCTGGAGTCCCTGGGGCTGGCCGAGCAGGCCAAGCCCTCCGGGGCACGCATCGGGGCGGGCCGTCCCTCCGTGGACGTGAAGGCCCGCACCGGTGCGTACGTCCTGGCGGTCGACCTGCGGGTCGACGGCCTGACGGTCGCCCGCGTCGGGCTCGGGGGAGTCGTGCAGGCCCGGGCCACCGGTCCGGTGCCTGCCGGCCACGATCCGGAGACGATCGCGTCCTCGGTCGTCGAGCTCATGCGCCTGGTCGTCAAGGACGTCGAGCCGGGCAGCGCGCTCGTCGGCGTCGGCGTCGGCGTGCCGGGCATCATCCGTGCCGAGGACGGGCTGGTCCGCCTCGCGCCCAACCTGGGCTGGCGGGACGTCCCCTTCGCGAAGATCCTCGCGGAGCGGATCGGCACGTTCGCGGTGCCGGTCCTGGGCAACGACGCCGACCTGGGTGCCCTCGCAGAGCACCTCAGGGGAGCCGGCGTCGGCGTCGAGGACCTGGTCTACCTGTCCGGTGAGGTCGGGGTGGGTGCCGGCGTCATCGTCAGCGGGCACAAGCTCGAGGGCGCGGGCGGGTACGCCGGCGAGATCGGGCACATGCCGTACGTCCCGCAGGGCAAGCTCTGCCACTGCGGCGCGCGCGGCTGCTGGGAGACCGAGATCGGCGCGAGCGCCATCGCGCTGGCGATCGGCTGCCCGGCCGAGCGGGTCGGCGCGCTGGGGGAGTACCTCGAGGCCGTGCACGAGGCGCCGGAGGACCTGCGGCTCGTCGGACGGCACCTGGGCCGAGGGCTCGCGGGCATGGTCAACATGCTGAACCCGCGGGTCATCGTGCTCGGCGGATACCTTCGCTCCCTGTTCCCGCTCGTCCACGACGACGTGGAGAGCGAGCTCGCGGTCCACGCCCTCATCGCTCCGCGAGAGCTGGTGCGAGTCACCCTGCCCGGACTGAGCGGTGACTCCGTGCTCCACGGTGCGGCTGAGCTCGCGTTCGAGCCGCTGCTGGCCGACCCTGTCGGTCGCCTCGCCGAGGCCTGCCTCGACGTCGACGCGGCTCTGGCGGTCTGACGGTCGTACGCCCGGGGGAGCAGTCCCTCGGGCGTACGGCTAGCTCCGGGTGATGATCTTCTTCCACGGGCCCTTCGGCACCTGTGCGAAGTCCACGAAGCGCCAGCTGACCTTGTCGCGGTTGCCGTTGAGCTCGGAGAAGTGCAGGCAGCCGTTCAGTGCGGGGGAGACGTCCATGCCTGCGCGGTTGTACCGCTTGTTGGCCGGACGCGCGTCCTTCGTGCCGAAGACGTACTTCTTGTCGTGGTACTTGCCCGGCCCGGCGTCCTCGATCTGGCCGTAGCAGTGATGGCCCTTGTGGCTGATCTTGACCCAGCGGTTCTTCATGATGCTGCGGTCGGGATCGCGGACGATCTTCCTCCACGGCGACTTCTTCGCCCAGGGGATGACCTTGCGCCGGTTCGCGAACCCGACCCGGTCGTTCAGGTCGTCGTACGGCAGGTCCAGGTAGAACGGGTTCTGCCGGGGCTTCATCTTCGTGGGGAAGTAGCCGTTCTTCGCCGTGCGCCTCTCGGTCTCGCACCGTCCCGCGGTGACCACGCCGTCGCAGCCGCCGTAGTTCGTGAACCAGTGGTCGTCGTACGTCGAGATCATCTGGCTGCCGTCAGCCGCGTTCGGGTCGAAGACCTCACCGACCCAGAACGTGGTCGCCACGATCTTGGTGTGGGTCGGGTACCGCGTCCCCTTCTTGCCGGCGTCCGAGGGCAGCGCCGTGGCGATGAGGATCGCGGCGAGCGCCAGCGGCAGCAGGACCGTGCGGAGGATGGTGCGCATCCTCGGAGCGTAGTGCCGCCGGGACCAAGTCTCAGATGACGCCGAGCGCGAGCATGGCGTCGGCGACGTGCGTGAAGCCGGCGATGTTGGCGCCGGCGACGTAGTCACCCGGGACCCCGTACTCGTCCGCGGTGGCGAGGCAGCGGTCGTGGATGCCGCGCATGATCTCGTCGAGGCGGCGCTCGGTGTGCTCGAACGACCAGGAGTCACGGGACGCGTTCTGCTGCATCTCCAGGGCGCTGGTCGCGACCCCGCCGGCGTTGGCGGCCTTGCCGGGCGCGAACAGCACGCCGGCGTCGGCGAGCACCTTCGTGGCCGCGGCGGTCGTCGGCATGTTGGCGCCCTCGGCGACGATGCGGCAGCCGTTGCGCACCAGGGTCGCGGCGTGGTCCTCGTCCAGCTCGTTCTGCGTGGCACAGGGGAGGGCGATGTCCGTCGGCACGTCCCAGATCGACCCGCTGGTCCCGAGCTTCGCGGTGCCACCGCGACGGTCGACGTAGTCCGAGATCCGGCCGCGCTCGACCTCCTTGACCGCCTTGAGGGTCTCGACGTCGACGCCGCCCTCCTCGACGACGTACCCGCTGGAGTCCGAGAACGCCACGACCGTGCCGCCTAGCTGGGCGATCTTCTCCATCGCGTAGATCGCGACGTTGCCGGAGCCGGAGACCACGACGCGCTTGCCCTCGAACGTCTCGCGCTGCTGCTTGAGCATCTCCTCGACGAAGAACACCGCCCCGTAGCCGGTGGCCTCCTTGCGCACCTGCGAACCGCCCCAGGTGAGGCCCTTGCCGGTCAGCATGCCGGACTCGTAGCGGTTGGTGATGCGCTTGTACTGGCCGAACAGGTAGCCGATCTCGCGGCCGCCGACGCCGATGTCACCCGCAGGGACGTCCGTGTACTCGCCGATGTGACGGTAGAGCTCGGTCATGAAGGACTGGCAGAAGCGCATGACCTCGCCCTCGCTGCAGCCCTTCGGGTCGAAGTCGCTGCCGCCCTTGCCGCCACCGATGGGCAGGCCGGTGAGCGCGTTCTTGAAGATCTGCTCGAAGCCGAGGAACTTCACGATGCCGACGTTGACCGTCGGGTGGAACCGCAGGCCGCCCTTGTACGGACCGAGCGCGGAGTTGAACTCGACGCGGAAGCCGCGGTTGATCCGGACGTTGCCGGCGTCGTCGACCCACGGCACGCGGAAGATGATCTGTCGCTCCGGCTCGCAGAGTCGCTCGATGACCGCGGCCTGCGTGTACGACGGGTGCTTGGCCACGACCGGGCCGAGACTGTCCAGGACCTCGCGGACGGCCTGGTGGAACTCGGCCTCACCCGGGTTGCGGTCGATGACCTGGTCGAAGACGGCCTGCAGGGTGGAGTCGGTCATGGATCTGCTTCCTGGGTCGTACTGACGGGCGATGTCCGGGAGGAGGGCAACCCATCGAGGTTATCCGGCGCTGACCCGCGACCGGTCAGCGCCCGGAGGCCACGCGGCTGTGCCGGGCCCGTCGGTCAGTCGAACAGCTCGGCCCGCAGGCCCTTCTTGACGATCTCCGCCGCCACGCGGTGCACCTTCATGTTGCGTGCCTGGGAGATGCGGACCATGGCGGCGAACGCCTGGTCCGCGGAGATCTGCAGGCCCTGCATCATCATCCCCTCGGCCTGGCCGATCACCGTCCGGTTGACGAGGGCGGAGTCCATGTTCGCCTGGTCGGTCGCTGCGGTCATGGCGACCGCCACGTGCGCGGCGAGAGCGTGCGCCGACACGCGATCGTCCATCCCGAAGGCGTGCGGCTCGTCCGAGTAGAGGCTGAGGCAGCCCATCGTGTCGTCGCCGACGAACAGCTGCAGGGTCAGCACGCTGCGGACACCGAGCGACGACGACGCCTCGCGAGCCCAGTCGGGCCACCGCTCCTCGGCACGGAGGTCGCTGGAGTAGACGGTCTCCTGCTGACGAATGGTCTGCAGGCAGGGTCCCTGGCCCGTCGTGCTCTGCAGCTGGTCCGCACGGGTCACGGTGTCATCGGTGGCCGCAACGGTGTCGATCGTGCGGCCTTTCCTCACCAGGGAGATGCCTGCGTGGTCGCAGCCCTCGACGATCTCGACGGCCGTGCTCGTGGCGGACTCGTGGGTCGCCGCCACCCCGAGCTCGTTGCTCAGCGCTCGGGCGATGCGTGCGTACTGGTCTCCGGAGTAGTCGCGGTGCACTGACACATCTTCTCAGACATGGGGAGCTGCCGCGGATCGGAGCAGCCCCTCATGCATGTCAGCGGGGTCAGCCCAGGCGCTGCGCCAGCGCGACGATGACGCCCTCCGGCCCGCGGACGTACGCCATCCGCCAGCTGTCCTCGTGCTGGCCGACCCCGCCGACCAGCCCGTACCCGTCCCCGGCGAGGCCGTCGACGGTCGCCTGCAGGTCCTCGACCTCGAAGCACGCGCTGCGCAGACCCAGCTCGGTCGCCATCGCCGTGGGGGACCCGGGCTCGGGATGGGGGCGGTCGAAGCTCGAGAGCTCGATCCCGCACCCGCCTCCCGGCGGGCGGAGCATCGCGATCTGGGTGCGGGCGTCCGCGATGCCGATGACGGTCTCGAGGAACGGGCCCTCCACGGACGCCCGGCCCTCGAGCTCCAGGCCCAGGCCGACGAAGAACGCCACGGCCGGCTCCAGGTCCCGCACGGTGATCCCGACGTGGTCGAACGCCCTGATGCGTGACACACCGGAGATCATCGCGTCACCCGGAACGTCCGGGAGAGCGTCGCCGTCGAGTCGTCGCCGGCGTACACCTGGATCGTGCCGGGCTCGACCACGAACCTGCCGCGGTTGTCGTAGAACCCGAAGTCGCTCGCGTCGAGGGTGAAGCGCACCGTGGTCGACTGCCCAGGCCTGAGCGTCACGCGCTCGAACCCGCGCAGGCGGCGCACGGGCTGGGAGATGCTGGCGACGGGGTCGCGCAGGTAGACCTGGGCGACGTCGTCACCGGCGACCGAACCGGTGTTGGTGACCTTCACGGACGCGACCACGCTGCCACGGCGGGAGACGGTGGTCTTGCTCAGCGTGAGGTCGGAGACCGTGAACGACGTGTAGCTCAGTCCGAAGCCGAAGGGGAAGAGCGGGTCGCAGGAGCGCAGGTCACGGTAGCGAGACGTGTACTTCTGGGTGACGTCGCACGGCCGGCCCGTGGGCTCGTGGTTGTAGTAGATGGGCACCTGGCCGAGCCGCTGCGGGAACGACACCGGGAGCTTGCCGCCCGGGTTGACCTTGCCGAACACGACATCGGCCACCGCGTTGCCGCCCTCGACGCCGGGGAACCAGGCCTCCAGCACCGCCGGTGCGGACCCGACCACCTCGGAGAGGGTCAGTGGGCGGCCGTTGAACAGCACGACGACGAACGGCTTGCCGGTCGCCGCGATCGCGTCGATCAGCTCCTGCTGCCTGCCGGGCAGGTCGATGCGCGAACGGCTCGCGGCCTCGCCGCTCATCTCGCGGGTCTCCCCGAGCGCGAGGACGACCTGGTCGGCATCGTTCGCAGCGGCCACGGCCTTCGCGAACCCGGCGTCGGACGGGCAGTCGTCGGCGGGGTCGTAGTCGGGCGGCTCCTCGTTGCTGAGCGCGCATCCCTGGGCGTACGTCGTGGTGGCGGACGATCCGTCCGTGATGCCCTTCAGGACGCTCACGGCGTCAGCGTCCTCGCCGCGGCCCCACCAGGCACCGAGCAGGTCGTGCTGGTTGTCGGCGAGCGGACCGATCACGGCGGTCTTCTTGGCGGGGTCGAGGGGGAGGGTCCGGCCCTTGTTCTGCAGCAGCACCATAGATCGAGCCGCAGCGGTGCGGGCCGCCCGGCGGTCGGCCGGGGTCAGGAAGCTGGCGGGATCGGTCGCCTTGGCCTGGTCGACGTACGGGTTCTCGAACAGCCCCGCGCGGAACTTGACGCGCAGGATGCGGCGGACGGCGTCGTCGAGACGCTTCCGCGAGATCCTGCCGTCGGCGAGCAGCTGCTTGCCGTAGTCGCGCAGGTAGGTGCTGACCATCTCCGAGTCGGTGCCCGCCATCAGGGCGTTGGCGCCCGCCTCGGGGCCGTCGGCGGCGGTGCCGTGCCCGCACGAGCCCTCATCGGGCGTCTTGGGCGGGCAGACGCGGGTCTCGGCGACGGCGGTGTAGTCGCTCTCGATGAACCCGTCGAAGCCCCACTCCTTCTTGAGGATCTCGGTCTCGGTGTACCGGTTCGCGCAGCCGGGCACCCCGTTGATGGCGTTGAACGAGCACATCACGGTGTCGGCACCCGCCTCGATCGCCGCCTTGAACGGCGGCAGGTACAGGTTGCGGAGCCGCTGCTCGGACATGTCGGTCGTGCCGTAGTCGCGGCCGCCCTCGGGCTCGCCGTACCCCACGAAGTGCTTGACGCTGGTGACCGCGCGGTCGGGCCGGCTGTAGTCGTTGCCCTGCGCGCCCTTGACCCGGGCGGCGGCCATCACCGACCCGAGGTAGGGGTCCTCGCCGTTGCCCTCGACGATCCGGCCCCACCGCGGGTCGTGGGAGACGTCGACCATCGGGCTGTAGATCTGCTTGATGCCGACCGTCGCGGACTCGCGGGCGCCGATCTGGGCGTCCGTCCGCGCCACATCGGGGTCGAACGAGCTGGCCGCGCCGAGCGGCACCGGGAAGATCGTGCGGTAGCCGTGGATCGTGTCGTACGCGAACAGGATCGGGATGTGGAGCCGGGACTGGGTCATCGCGATGCGCTGGTAGTGGTCGATCTTCGCCGGATCGGTCAGGCTGAACACGCCGCCGACGCCGGCCTTCGCGTCGGCATCGGTGATCTGCCCGTCGGAGAGCAGCTGGACCTGCTGGAGCTTCTCCTGCGTCGTCATCCGCGCCAGCAGCCGGTCGACCCGTTGCTCGATCGAGCGGCTCGGCCCGTGACGCGTCGGCGCCAGCGCCTGCTCGTCGGACGCGCCTGCGTCCCGTGCCACCACACTGCCCGCCGTCAGGCATCCCACGACCAACGATCCGGCGACCACGGCCACTTTTGCGACTTTCCTCATCACTCAGCCCCCTTGTGCAACCCGCGTCCTGCTCAGCGGAGACGCGGGCCAGTCCCCCCGGACTGTGATCCAGGCCACAACTTACGCCTCGGGGCCGACTTTGTTGAGCCCCCGGCTCAGGACAGGCCGAGTGCGTCGACCGCGACGCGCGTGGCGTCCGCGACGACCCCGTCGTCGTACTCGTCATCCGCCTGGTCACGCCGGGACATGACTGCGATCAGGACGGGGGAGCGGCCGGGAGGGAACGCGACCGCGACGGCTGTGCGCACCCCGTGGCTCGCGCCGCCGGTCCGGTCGGCGACCACCCAGCCGTCGGGCACACCCGCGCGGATGAGCGCATCGCCCGTCGTGTTGTTGGTCATCGTGGTGCGCAGGAGGTCACGGTCATGACGCGGCAGGGCGCGGCCCACGACGTACGTGCCGACGGTCGTGGCCAGCGCCTTGGGCGTCGTGGTGTCGCGGACGTCGCCGGGAGTGGCGGTGTTGAGGTCCGGCTCGGTGCGCACCGGGTTGGTCACGCGGTCGCCGATGCGGTCGAGCTCGCGGTCCAGGCCCGCCGGTCCGCCGATCTGATCGAACAGCAGGTTGGCCGCCGTGTTGTCGCTGAATCGCAACGCGGCGTCGATGACGTCTCGCAGCGGCAGACCGTCGGCGACGTGCTTCTCGGTGACGGGCGAGTGGGGCACCAGGTCGGACGCGTCGTACGTGATGGTGCGCGAGAGGTCCCGGCGCGAGGTGCGGTCCAGGACGACCGCCGCCAGCGGCGCCTTGATCGTGGAGGCGAACGGGAACCGCTCGGAGCTGCGCCAGCTCACGCGCCGACCGGTGCCCGTGTCGAGGGCGAAGACGCCCAGCCGGGTGTCGTACGACGTCTCGATGGCGGCGAAGTCGCCCCTCGTGTCCGGTGCCGTCGTGGCGGCAGGTCGTGACTGGTCCTTGCCGCCGGCGGATGCCGGTGCATCCGCGCTGCTCGGACCGCAGGCGCCTGCGAGCAGTGCGATCGTGACGGTGAACCAGGCGGCCGGTCGTGTCCTGCTCAGCTGCATGATGTCTCCCCCGAGAGTCGTGGTGGCTGCGCCTCGATCCTCGCACGGCCCCCGCCGTCGGGGCTCAGCCGACGTGCCAGAACCGTCGGACGAGCTCCTCGCGCGTGGCGTCGTCCTTGGCTGCCTTCTTCATGAGCTTGGCGTCGTCGTACGACCGCAGCCGGTCGATCACGGAGTCGATGAGATCGGGCGGGAAGACCCCGTCGGCCTCCAGCCCGGCGCGTTCGCGCTGGAGGACGTCGGCGGACTCCGAGCACGAGGCAGGCAGCTGCTCGAACTTGTCGTGCTTGTCGGTGCTGAGCCGCTCGGCCACCTTCAGGCTGTCGGGGTCCGCGAGCCCGCGCCTCGCCGCGACCGCCATGCCGGCCAGGAGCAGGTGGACGTCCGCCGAGCCGTCGCCGAGTCGCAGCTCGACGGTCTGCGGGTGGATCGCCTGCTCGGGGATCGGCTCGGAGCTGCCGGGGTTGGCGTGGGCGACCATGCCCGGGAGCACCCCGCCGCCCCAGGCGAGGGGCACACGGACCAGCCCGGTCCGGTCGGTCTCGCCCCACGAGATGCCTTCCGGCGACTCGCCGCCCTCGGTGAACCGCAGGTAGGACGTCGGCACGGTGTTGCCGAACGCCGTCAGCGCCTTGGCCATCGACAGGTAGCCGGCGATCAACCGTCGTCCGGTGTCGTTGACGCCGCCGTCGTCAGTGATCGTGCTGGCGCCGTCGCGCACCAGCCGGCTGTGCACGTGCAACCCGCTGCCCGCGCCGCCGCTGCTGACCGACGGGGCGAAGGTCACCTCCAGGCCGTGCTGGTACGCGACCTCCCGCACGACCCACTTGGCCATGACGAGGACATCCGCGGCCTGCTCGACCGGGACGGGCCAGAACTCGATCTCGTGCTGCACCAGCTGCCGGTCCTCCTCGAGGATGTTCCCGACCTCGCCGTGGGCGTACTTGAGCTTGATGCCCATCGCGGCGAGATGTCCCAGGACCTGCTCCCGCACCCGCTGGCCCTTCGAGAACGGCTCGGACTCCTGGTAGCCGTGCTCCTCCTCGACCGGGAAGACCGGGTCGGGCGCGTCGACGAGGTAGTACTCCAGCTCTCCGAACGCCTCCAGCACCATGCCCGTCTCCTCGGTGAGCGCCTCGGACGCCTTGCGGACGACCTGCTCGCGGGCGTACGACAGTGGCTTGCCCTCCTCGTCGTAGAACGAGCAGAGCACGTCGAGCGAGGGACGCTCGCCGAACGGGTTCACGAATGCCGTGCGGTGCCGCGGCACGATGTAGACGTCGCTGGCGTCGCTGCCGACCCCCGGGAAGATGCTCGACCCGTCCACCCGCTCGCCCTGGGTGAGCACCTCGGTGAGGTGCTCGCGTGAGTCGACCGGGAACGCGACGGTCTTGAGCCGCCCGTCGCCCCCGACGTACCGCAGGTTGACCTGGCGCAGCTCCAGCTGCTCCGCGGCTCGGACGAGATCGCTGCACGTGAACTCGGCTGCCGGCTTCTCGAACAGGCGGACGATCGGGTGGGGCTCGAAGGCGTAAGTGACCATGATCAGTCGTACCCACGGTCTCGGCTGACGAAGCGCCAACCGGTGGTCGCATGTCGCAACCGTCAGCGGCGACGGCGCGCCCGGACGACGACGTCGTGGAGCGTGGACGGCGCACCGTCGTCGGGGCGGTCCACGGCCCGGTGCGACTCCTCGGCGGTCACGATCTCCCACGCGGCCGGGTCCAGGCGGGCGGTGATGGTCGCCGCGGTCGCCGATGCCGCGGCCGGCGGTCCGCCATCGGCGTGCGCCTCGGTCTCCTCGTGATCGGTCGCATGGTCGTCATGGTGCAGGTGTCCGACGATGAACAGGGTGCCCGCTGGGGCCACCCAGCTCGCGATCCGGTCGTAGAACTCGAGCTGGGACATCGCCGGATGGGCGTAATGGGTGGTGACGAGGTCGTACTGCTCGTCGGGCCGCCAGGTGGACAGATCGGCCTCGACCCACCGGACGCGGTCGCCGACGCCGCTGGCTGCGGCACGCTCGGTCGCGATCGCGAGCGCGTCCGCTGCGACGTCCACGGCGGTGACCTGCCACCCCTTGCGGGCGAGCCAGACGGCCTCGGCCCCGGCCCCGCAGCCGGCGTCGAGGGCGGTGCCGGCCGGCACGCCGTCCAGCTCGCGGACGAGGTGCGGGTTGGTCTCGCTGGCGCCCATGGACGCGGCGCGGTCACCGGCCCAGATCCGGTCCCAGTACTCCTTGTCGAACGAGTGCGTCATCGGTCGTCCCTTCGTCCGTGCTGCCGCGGGCGCCGCTGCACCTGCCGCCAGTGTCCGTCCTCGCAAAAGGTGGGGTGGGGGCGCCGCGTTGACACCCTGCCGACCGCCCCGGTCCGGTCTAGAATCTGGGGCGTGCCCCGCCGCTCCCGCTGCCCGCTTCGCGATCGGTTGCCATGACCGCGGGACGCACCGCGGTCGTCAACCACAGCGGATGCCCGAAGGCGATGACGTTCGGCCCGTGCGGTGGCGTCCGGGACGATGCGTCGTGCGAGCTGGACGCGCGCCCGTGCCCGTTCGCCGCGCCTGACGCAGGGGTCGTGCCGTGGGACGGGGACCCGCCGCCGAGCGCTGAGCCGGGCAGCCTCCTGCTGGAGGCGGCACGGCGTGGACCGGTCGTGCTCACCGACCTGACGATCCCGGCGTACGACCCGGAGGGTCTGGCCGCCGTCACCGAGATGCTCGCGGACTCGTGCGACGCGGTGCTGGTCGGTGAGCACCAGAACCGTCCCGACTTCCCGCCGACGCTGATGGCGGCCCTCATCGCCCAGGCCGGTGGTGTCCCGTGGGTGACGCTCGCGTGCCGCGACCGCAACCGCCTCGTGCTGGAGCAGGAGCTGGCCGGCCTCGCGGTGACCGGCGTCGACGGAGTGCTGTGCGTGACCGGGGACGTCCGGGCCCAGGGCGTACGACCCGACGTCACGCAGGTCTTCGACCTCGACGGCACCGAGCTCGCCGCGCTGGCGAGCCGCGCCGGTCATGCGGTGGCCGTCCCGGAGTCTCCCTCGGCGGTCCCGCAGCACCTCCGGCCCGCGCGTCTGGTGCAGAAGGAGCAGGCCGGCGCCCACCTGGCCGTCCTCAACCACGTCGGGAGCCCGGACGAGGTGGCGTCCTTCATCGGGGCATCGCGCGACCTCGGGCTGACGATCCCGGTCATTGCCGCGGTCGCCGTCTACACCGACGAGCGGTCGGCGCGCGTGCTGCAGAACTTTCCCGGGCTCAACCTCGATCCCGACCAGGTCGCCCAGGTGCTCGGCGCCGGGGACGTGCGGTCGGCCGGCATCGAGATGGCGCTGCGGGAGGCGCGGGCACTGCTGGCGATCGAGGGTGTCGCAGGGGTGAACCTCTCCGGGCTGGCCTCCGGCGACGGGGCCATGGCGGGGGCGCAGGTCAAGGCTGAGACAGGTCACCGGATCCGGGAGGACAGATGAGTCAGAGCGAGCCCCAGGCAGAACCCATGGTCGACGAGTTCGACACCGTCGCCTGGTGGACGGCCGCCGCAGTGGCCGAGCTGGGCGACGACCACGCCCTGCCGGCTGCGTGCCGGGGGAGCGGCAGCCCCGCAGCGCTGGACTGGCTGGCCCGCTCCATGGGGCTCGAGCCGGGGGTGCGCCTGCTGGACTCGGGCGCCGGGGTCGGTGGTCCGGCCGAGTACGCGGCCCGCAACCACGAAGCACGTCCGACCCTGGCGGAGCCCATGGAGGGTGCCTGCCGCGCCGCACGCCGCCTCTTCGGTCGCCCGGTCGCGGTCGCCGACGGCCTCGCGCTCCCGTTCCCTGACGAGGCGTTCGACGCCGCCTGGTCACTCGGCGTGCTGTGCACGATCGACGACAAGCGGGCGTACCTGGAGGAGCTGCGCCGTGCCGTGGTCCCGGGCGGGGCGGTCGGGCTGCTGGTCTACACCAGGGCAGTGGAGTCCCTGCCCGACCAGCCCGAAGGCAACTCCTTCCCGACCCGCGCGGAGCTCCTCGACGACCTGCGCGCGACCGGGCTCGACGTGGTCGAGGAGACGCTGCTCGCGGACGTCCCCGGCACTCCCGACGACTGGGAGCAGGCCGCGACCGAGGTCGAGGACGTCGTGAGGCGCGACCACCAGGACGACGAGCGCTGGCAGCGCGCCCAGTCCCAGCAGGAGACGATCGTCGGACTGATCCGCGACGAGCTCGTCGTGGGCGTCCTCGTGAGCTGCCGCAGGGGTGACTCCGCGGCGACCCGGTGATGAGTTCTCGGCCTCGCACCCGTCACACCTACGACGGGACATGACGAGATGGAAGGGGACGACGTGATGGGTGCGGACACGGAGCTGGAGGAGCTGGGCAGTACTGGGCTGGCCGAGGTCGACGAGCCCACGTTCTCGGCGTTGGCGCAGCGGCACCGGCGCGAGCTGCACGTGCACTGCTACCGGATGCTCGCCTCGTTCGAGGACGCCGAGGACACGGTCCAGGAGACGTTCCTCCGCGCGTGGCGGCGGCGCGAGACGTTCCAGGGCCGGTCCACCTTCCGTGCCTGGATGTACCAGATCGCCACCAACGCCTGCCTGGACCTGCTCGCCAAGCGGCGTCCCGAGCCGGCGACCGGGGGAGAGGTGCTGTGGTTGCAGCCCTACCCTGACCGGCTGCTGGACGAGCTGGCCACCGACGACGCCGAGGGTCCGGAGACCGCCGCCGTCATGCGGGAGACGATCGAGCTGGCGTACCTGGTCGCCGTCCAGCACCTCGCACCACGGTCGCGGGCCGTCCTGATCCTGCGGGACGTGCTCGGCTGGCCGGCGAAGGACGTCGCCGAGCTGCTGGGCGACTCGGTCAACTCCGTGAACAGTGCGCTGCAGCGGGCGCGGGCGGGGATGCGGGAGCACCTGCCCGCCGAGCGGCAGGACTGGACCGGTGGCGACGGGGACGTCGCGACCCGGGACCTGGTCCAGCGGTTCACCGACGCCAGCCTGGCCAAGGACGTCGTCGGCCTCGCCGCGATGCTGCGCGACGACGTCCGCTGCTCGATGCCGCCGACGCCCGGCGTGCAGGTGGGCCGCGAGGCGGTCCTGGCCGACTGGATCGGTGACGGCTTCGAGGGGCTGGGCGCGATGCGGACCGTCGTCACTGCGGTGAACCGGCAGCCCGGCTTGGCCACGTACCTCTGGGACGAGCAGGAGGGGGCGTACCTGCCATTGACCGTCGACGTCCTGCGGGTCAGCGATGGACTGGTCACCGAGGTCGTCATCTTCCACGCCGACCAGTTCCCGCGGCTCGGACTGCCGGAGGCTCTGGCGTCGGCCGGCGAGTCCTGAGTGTTCGTGCGCGGGCCTGGCGGGTGGTCGTCCGGCCCGCCTAGGGTGGGCCGATGGGCGAGGTGCTGGACGATGGGCCGTTCTTCCACGGCACGAAGGCCGATCTGCAGGTGGGTGATCTCCTCGTGGCCGGTCGCCGGTCGAACTACCGGAGCGAGATCGTGATGAACCACATCTACTTCACCGCGTTGGTGGACGGCGCCGGGCTGGCCGCGGAGCTCGCGGCGGGCGACGCCGATCCGCGCGTGTACGTCGTGGAGCCGACCGGCCGGTTCGAGGACGACCCGAACGTCACCGACAAGAAGTTCCCCGGCAACCCGACCCGGTCCTACCGGAGCACCGAGCCCCTCCGGGTCGTCGGCGAGGTGGCCGACTGGCCTCGTCTGGCGCCCGAGGCGCTGCAGGCCTGGCGCGACCGCCTGGCGGCACTGCTCGCCGACGAGCGGAACGAGATCATCAACTGATCTCGTTCGACGTAGACCGAACGACTATCGATAGATTATGATCGTTTCTCGGGGCGAGGAGGCGATCAGATGAGTACCTGGGCCGTGCGCACGTTGCGCCTGATCATTGCCGTCGCGCTGGTGGGATCCGTCGTGGTGCAGGCCGGGATGGTGGCGCTGCTCTGGTGGGACAACGACGACGCGCCCACCGCGACCCAGATCTCGCTGGTGGTCATCGGTGTGCTCGGTGTGATCGCGCTGCAGGTCGTGGGGGTGTGCATCTGGCGGTTGCTGACCATGGTCCGCAGCGGCACGGTCTTCTCGCACGCGGCGTTCCGCTACGTCGACCTGGTGATCGGCGCGATCAGCGTGGGCGCACTGCTGGTGCTCGCGGCTGCCGTCGTGGCCCGGTTCGCCAACCACGCCACCCCCGGGGACGAGGTCGCCCCGGGCCTGGTCGGTCTGATCTGCGGGCTGGCCCTCGTCGCCGCAGGTGTCGCCTTGGTGGTCTACGTGATGAGGACGCTGCTGGCGCAGGCCGTGAAGCTCCGGTCCGAGCTCGACGAGGTGATCTGAGTGCCGATCGTCGTCGACATCGACGTGATGCTCGCGCGGCGCAAGATGTCGGTCGGCACACTCGCCGACCGGGTCGGGATCTCCCCGGCCAACGTCGCGGTCCTCAAGAACGGCCGGGCCAAGGCGGTGCGGTTCACGACGCTGGCCGCGCTGTGCGAGGTCCTGGACTGCCAGCCCGGCGACCTCCTGCGCTGGGAACCGGACGACGGGTGACGCTTTCCAGGGATGACGGTTTCCCACGGTACCGTGGGAATTTGTCACTCCCCTCGTGTTGTGACCCGAGGTGAGTGACCAAACCCCACGGTCCCGTGGGAATCCGTCACCGCGCAGGCATCCCGTCCGGACGTCGGTACGCTGGACGGGGTGACAACCTCTTCCGCGACGTTCCCCCTCGCCAACCACTTCGCCACGGAGCTCTCCGAGCTGGCCCTGCCCTGGCGGTCCGAGCCGACGCCGGACCCGAGGCTGCTGGTGCTCAACGACCGGCTGGCCGCCGAGCTCGGCATCGATCCGGACGAGCTGCGAGGCCCCGACGGCGTCGGTCTGCTCACCGGCACCGTGGTGCCGCCCGGCGCGACCCCGGTGGCTCAGGCGTACGCCGGCCACCAGTTCGGCGGCTACTCGCCGCGGCTCGGTGACGGACGGGCGCTGCTGATGGGAGAGCTGACCGACCAGGAGGGACGGCCGCGCGATCTCCACCTGAAGGGCTCCGGGCGCACGCCGTTCTCGCGCGGCGGCGACGGCCTGGCCGCCGTCGGTCCCATGCTGCGCGAGTACCTCATGAGCGAGGCGATGCACGCTCTCGGCGTACCGACGACCCGCGCGCTCGCCGTGGTCGCCACCGGTCGCGACGTCCGCCGCGACACCATGCTGCCCGGCGCCGTGCTGGCCCGGGTGGCCAGCAGCCACCTGCGGGTGGGCACCTTCCAGCTCGTCGCATCGACCGGCGACGTGGAGCTGTTGCGGCGTGTGGCAGACCATGCGATCGAGCGCCACCACCCGTCCGCTGCGTCCGCCGAGAACCCGTACCGCGCCCTGTTCGAGGCCGTCGTCGCGGCGCAGGCCGACCTGGTGGCGCGATGGATGCTCCTCGGCTTCGTCCACGGCGTCATGAACACCGACAACATGACGATCTCCGGCGAGACGATCGACTACGGCCCGTGTGCGTTCCTGGACGCGTACGACCCCGAGGCGGTCTTCAGCTCGATCGACGTCGACGGCCGCTACGCCTACGGCAACCAGCCGGTGGTCGCGCAGTGGAACCTGGCGCGCTTCGCCGAGACCCTGCTACCACTGATCGCCGAGGACCAGGGCACCGCCGTCACGCTCGCCGTCGAGTCGCTCAACACCTTCCCGACGCGGTACGCAGCCACCTACGCAACCGGTCTTCGCGCGAAGCTCGGCCTACCTGCGACGGTGACGGACACGGACGCGACGAAGCTGGGGGAGGAGCTGCTCGCGCTGCTCCGCGCCAGCCACGTCGACTGGACCACCGCCTTCCGTGCCCTCGGCTCGGCGGCCCGCGGGGACGACGAGCCGATCCGCGGCCTCGTCATCGACCTGGCCTCCCTGGACGACTGGCTCGCCCGCTGGCGGACACTCGGTCCCGACCCGGCCGCGATGGACCGCACCAACCCCGTCTACGTCCCGCGCAACCACCTGGTGGAGGAGGCGCTGGACGCCGCGACGGCCGGCGACCTCGACCCGTTCGAGCGGCTGCTCGCCGTCGTGCAGCAACCGTTCGACGAGCGTCCAGGCCTGGAGCGCTATGCCGCTCCCGCGCCCGAGGACTTCGGGCGCTACGTCACCTACTGCGGCACCTGAGGCCTAGCGAGCAGACGTCGTTGACGCGGCTGAAGGGACGGACTCCAGTCCTGCGGGCCAGCTGCGCCTTCGGCCCGGCCGCCGGGCTGGCTGTGCTCGATGCCCTCGATGCAGGCGCGCTCGGCGACTCGCCGCTGCTGCCGAGCGTGCGCGGGGACCTGCTCGAGCGGGCCGGACGGCACGAGCAAGCGAGCGCGGCATTCGCCGAGGCGGCCACGCGCACCAGGAACGAGAGCGAGCGGGCGGTCCTGCACCGCCGGGCCCAGGAGAACCGGGCGCGGCTGCACGGTCCCGGGTGAGGGCCGTCGACGTGGAGCCGTCGGCGTACGCGCTGCTGTACCTTCGCATCGTGTTCGCCCATGAAGCAGGTTCTGGTGCCCCCGTCGTCCTCCTGCACGGATTCGGCCTGGACCACCGGAGCCTGCTGCCGCTCGAGCGGACGTTCGAGCGCTCGGGGGAGTGGCGGCGGATCTACCTCGATCTCCCCGGTGCGACCCGGACGCCGGCCGACGGGATCAGCAGCTCCCAGCAGGTCGCGGACGCGGTGGTCGAGGAGGTCGTGGCGCGGGTCGGTGACGAGAAGTTCGCCGTCGTGGGCAACTCGTTCGGCGGGATGATCGCCCGGTACGTCGCGCACGAGTTGCGCCCGCAGGTGCTGGGGCTCGCTACCGTGGCCGGCGTCTTCGTCGCCCCGCACGACGAGCGGGCCGTGCCGCCCAGGACGGTGTTGAGCGAGGATCCCGACGTCGTGCCGCTGCTGGGCTCGGCGCTCGAGCAGTACCGGGACGACGCCGTGGTGGAGTCGGCGGACGACGCCCGGGCCTTCCTGGCGCACGTCCTGCCCGGCCTCACCGGCGCCGACGAGGCCGCCCTGGAGCGCATCGCCGAGCGCTACTCGTTGGACCGCGAGCCCGAGGACGCCCACCCCGATCCGTTCCTGCAACCCACCCTGCACGTCACCGGCCGGCAGGACGACGTCGTGGGCTACGACGACGCCTGGAGCCACCTCGCCCACTACCCCCGCGCGTCGTTCGCCGTGCTGGACGCAGCCGGTCACAACATCCTCTTCGAGCAGTCCGGCCTGTGCTCAGCCCTGATCGCCGACTGGCTCGCGAGGATCCAGCACGCCTCGTGACGCACGAAGGGGCCGGGTGGACGTGTCCACCCGGCCCCTTCGGCTCGGCGTCAGCGGATGCGGATGGTCACCGACTTCCGGCTGCCGTCGATGCCCTTGACGCCGCGGTAGACGGCCTTCAGCGTGTGCTTCCCGCGCACCCGGGGACGGAAGGACGTGGTGACCTTGCCGTTCTTGAGCGTCACGGTCCGGACCTTCTTGCCGCGGTAGTAGAACTGCACCCGGCCTCCCGGTCGCAGACCGGGGGAGGTCACCGTCGTGGTCACCTTCAGACGCTGCCCGGGGGCGAGCGTGCGGCGGTTGGCCTTCAGTGCCGTCCGGCTGGACGCCGCGCGGATCTTGCCGGTGCGAGCCGTCGTGGCCGAGCCGTTCCGGTGGCCCGACTTCGCGGCCGTCACCTTGACGCTGATCCGAGCACCCACGTCAGTCGTGCGCAGTCGGTACGTCGTCGCGGTGGCTCCGGAGATCGCGCGACCGTTGCGCATCCACTGGCGGCTGTACGTCAGACCCTTCAGGTCCCACGCACCCTTTGTCGTCCTGAGCACCCGACCGGCCTTGAGGGTGCCCTTGACGACGGGCGCCTTCTTGACCCGCGGCGCGGGTCCCGGCACCGGGGCCGGCGCCGCGGTGACGTCCACCGTCCTGACCGCACTGGTGTTGCCGGCCAGGTCGGTCGCGCGGTACGCGACGGTCTGCGCAGCCTTGGACAGGCTGACGGGCGCGGTGTACGTCGCCCACTCGCCGCCGGCCACGCGGTACTCGACCGTGTCGACGCCCGACAGGGCGTCGGTGGCGGCGAGGGACAGCTGACGGGTGTCGTCCACGACGACCTTGACCGCGGGCACGGTCGCGTCGACCTTGACCGCTGTCGACCCGATGACGCCGGTGCGGTCGCCGCTGACCGCCTGGTACTCGACGAGAGCGAGTCCCTCGTCCAGCTCGACCGGGCCGGTGTACTCGGACCAGGAACCGCCGTCGACCCGGTAGCGGATCGTGACGTCCTCCTCGTCGTCGGCCGCGGCGGCCGTCAGGGTCATCGTCGCCCCGGCACCGTGCCAGCCGTCCTTGCCGGCCTTCGAGACGTCGGCCGTGACGACCGCCTCGAGCGGCCCCGCGGGGACGTCCAGCACCTGCTCGTCGCCGACGTTGCCGGCGAGGTCGGTGGCGCGGTACGTGACCTGGTGGGCGGAGCCGTTCAGGGCGAACGGCTTGGCGTAGACCTGCCAGTCACCCTTGTCGACGCGGTACTCGATCGTCGACACACCGGACAGCAGGTCCTCGCCGGTGATCGTGACCGTGCGGTCCTCGTCCACCGACGCGGACGCCAGCGGCTTGGTCGTGTCGACCTTCGGCGTCAGGACGCCGATCGGACCGAGCAGGCCGTCAGAGGCGCGGGCCTGGAACTCGACCGTGCCCGAGCCCTCGGCCAGCGGCACCGCGGCGGTGTAGTCGGTCCAGGCGCCCGTGCCGACGCGGTAGCGGATGGTCGCACCGTCCTGGCTGGACAGCGTCAGCGCCGCACCCGCTCCGTGCCAGCCGTCCTGGCCGGCCTTGGACACCTCGGCCTTCACGGCCGGACCGTCGGCGCTCGGCACCTCGATGACCCAGGCGTCGGCGATCGACGGGTCGAAGTTGCCGGCCCTGGCGTCCTTGGGGAACTCGAACTTCAGGCGCGCCTTGCCGTCGGCCGTGGCGGCCATGACCGCCGGGTCGTCGACGATGATCTGGTGCGCGAGCCAGCCGTTGCCGGTCTGGGTCCGCGGCACCTCGTACCGTCCGACGAGGACGTCGTCGGCGTACAGGTTGAACTCCTTGGTCTTGGCGCCGTCGAACGTCTCGCGCAGGCGCAGGGCGAACGCCTGGCCCTTCGGGACGACGACCTCGGCGGAGAACCACGAGCCGGGGTACTGCGAGTGCGCGTAGCGCCGGGTCAGTCCGGCCTCCGAGCTCGTGCCGCTGGTCGACGCCGCCTGGAGGGCGTGCGCGGTCTCCGACGCGTTGTTGCCGAAGTCGACGTGGTCGACGGACGCGGCAGGCGGCGTGGTCAGCGAGGCCGCGACGCGCGCCCCCTCACGAGCGAGCTCGACGTCGTCGTCGACGAAGACCACGTCGAACGCGGTGCTCGGTGTGACGACATGACGCCGGGGCGTCACCGTCGCCGTGACCTGCACGCTCCCGCCGGCCGGGATCGTGACCGACTTGGACGCCTTCGTCGCCCAGCCGGCGCGGTCGGCGACGAGCCGGCCACTGACGGGGTGCGAGGTGGAGTTCGTGACCTCGGCCGTGATCTCGGTCGTGGTCAGTCCGTCCGGGTCGGTGAGACCACCCGCGACCACCTGCTCGATGTCGACGCCGGACACGACGGTGATCCACGGCAGCTTCTCGGTGACCGAGTACTGCTGTCCGTCGGCGCTGAAGGAGACCGTGACGGTGACGTCGCGGGCACCCATGGGGGACTTCTGGGCCACCTCGGCCTCGAGGTCCACGGACGTCGAGGAGTCACCCGACAGGCGGCCGACGGTGAACTCGTCCTTCGTGAAGCGGAGCGAGTCGCCGCTGACCTTGACGGTCACGTCGCTCACGTCGACGGGGCTGAAGTTGTCGATCGTCAGCTTGCCGGTCGCCGAGTCGCCCCGGTTGACCTGGTCCTTCGCGGTCGAGAGCGACGCCTCGACGTCGCGCTCGGGGTCCGCCTGCGGCATGACTCGGAAGTCGTAGCTGCCCGAGCCGACCGTCAGCGTCCAGCTGCCGTCGGCGTAGGTCGCCTTCCGGACGCCGGCGGCGTCTGCAGCCGGCATGCCGGCCTCCAGGATCGTCGATCCCACCTCGCCGGGCAGCACGACGGTGGCCGTGGAGCCGACGGGGACCTTGGCGGTCAGCAGCACGCTGCGGCCGCTGCGTCGCCAGTCCGACGTGACCGCGCCGTACGGGGTCTGTGTCGTCGCCTTGGCCCAGGTCATCTCTCCCGTGACCTGCGGCGCGATCGTCACCTCGCGGTAGCCCTTCTCCTCCGAGGGGCGGATGCCCGCCACATCGGTGTAGAACCAGTCGTCGACGGTGCCGAGGAAGTAGTGACCCAGCGAACGGGCCTCGAGGCTCCAGTGCTCCCACATCGACGTGGCGCCGTTGGCGAGCTTGTAGCCCCAGCTCGGGTACGTGGTCTGGGTCGCCAGCTTGTACGCGACGTCGCCGTGGCCGTACTTCGTCAGCACCGGCAGCAGGTACTTGGTGCCGAGGGTCCCGGTGTCCAGGTGGTAGTCCCGCTTGACCACGTCCGCCGCGAGGCGGTCCGCCACGCGCTTGGTCGTGGCGGCGTCCGGGGTCAGGCCGAACTGGAGCGCGAGGACGTTGTGGACCTGGCGGTAGCGCTTGCCGTCGTCGCCCTCGCCGCGATAGCGATCGTCGGCGCTGTCGAAGTAGGCCTTGTTGAAGTCGGTCTTGACCGTCTGCGCGCGCTCAGCGAACCGGGACGCGTCGGCAGTCTTGCCGAGGTGGCGCGCGGTGCGCTCCATCGTCTGGAACATCATGTAGAGGTACGCGGTGCCCTCGACGCGCTGGTCCTCGCCGGGTGCGTGTCCGCCGGCCGGACTGCCCTCGGGGCTGACCCAGTCACCGAGACGGTTGCTGATGACGGTGCCGTCGGCGCGCCGGCGTCCGAACTCGAGGTCGACGTACGCCTTCATGCCGTCGTAGAGCTCGGTCATGACCTGGTCGTCGCCGCCGTACTGGTACAGCCACCACGGGATGTTGACGTACGCGGAGTGCCAGGGCTGCGACGGGCCCCACGCGCCCCAGTTGCCCGAGCTCGGCGCGATGACCATCGGGGCACCGTTCGGCTCGCGCGAGTCCTGGATGTCGGTCATCCACTTGGCGAACAGCTCGTGGACGTCGAGGTTCCTGATGAACATCTCGGTGCCGACCGCTGCGTCGCCGGTCCAGCCGTTCTTCTCGAACATCGGGGTGTCGGTGACGATGCCGTGGATGTTGTTGTAGAGCGTGTTCACGACGGCGTCATGGGTGCCGTTCATGGTCGCGCTGGAGCTCTCGAAGCTGCCCGTGCGCTCGGCATCGGTGTGCAGCAGCTTCGCGGTGAACGCGCTGAGCGGCGGCGCCTTGTCGCCGGGCCAGCCGGTGACCTCGATGTACTGGAACCCCTTGTAGGAGAACTTCGGCGTCCAGGTCTCGGGCTTGCCGGTGCCGGCGAGGATGAACTGGTCGGTCTGGAACCCGGACTGGAACCCGCCGTTGTTGTCCATGTTGACCCGGCCGTTGGCGCGGAGCTTCTCGCCGTGCGCGGCCCGGATCGTGGTGCCCGCCGGTCCGGTCACGGTGTACTCGACGACACCGGCGATGACGCGGGGGAACTTGATGACGTAGACGCCCTTGGCCGGCTCGGTCATGCTCGCGGCCGGCAGCGCCTCGGTGATCCGGATGGGCTGCTGGCGCTGGTTGACCAGCGTGCCCTTGGGCCCGGTCACCTCCCGGACGGATCGCCAGGAGGAGTCGTCGAAGCCGTCGACGTCCCAGCCGGGGATCTCAGCGGATGCGCGGTAGACCTCACCGGCGTACAGGTCGTCGAACTGGGTCGGCCCCTCGTGGAACGTCCACGAGTCGTCGGTGACGACGCGGTCGGTGCTGCCGTCGGCGTACTCGATCGCGAGGAGGCCGCGTGCCCGCGGCTCGGCGTGCCACGGCGGCGACTCCCAGCGCCACACGTTGCCGCCGGTCATGCCGAAGAATCCGCGTCCCAGCTCCATGCCGAGGGCATTGCGGCCCTCGTGGAGCTGCTTGGTGACGTCGGTCGCCGCGTACTGGACACGGTCGTCGTAGTCGGTGAAGCCGGGCGAGAGGACGTCCTTGCTGATGGGGGCGCCGTTCAGGGAGACGTCGGCGTACCCGCCGGCAGCGACGTAGTAGGTGGCGTTGCGCACGGGCTTGTCGACCGTGAACTCCTTGCGCATCAGCGGCGCGGCGGCGGGCTTCGGGGACAGCACGGTGTCGACCGATCCGGACAGCTGCAGCGATCCGTCCACGATGGTGCCCGCGGTGAACGGGTTGTCGCCGTCGGCGAAGTCGTGCTTGGCCAGGACGGTGCCGTCGGCGGTCCTGGTGACGGTGAGGGCGTGCAACCGGGAGCGTTCCGGCTGGCTGCCGTTGTTGTCGGACCGCAGGCCGACGAATCCACGCTGCATCGTGCCCGCCTGGGTGACGACGCGCGAGTCGACCTGCTGGCCGTTGAGGCGGGTGACGACCGTGACGCTCGTGGCGTCCGTGCCGGCCGAGACCGTCACGCTGAGCTTGTTCGACTGCTTGGTGAGCTGGTCGACCGTCACGAAGCGGGACAGGTCGATGCCGGGGTTCTCCAGCAGGCTGTAGCCACCGCCCACACGGCGGTGGGGACGCAGGCGCGGGGTGCCGTCGGCGACCGAGACCTGCCACATGAGGGCGTCGCTGGCCGAGGGTGCCCGGACGAACGCACCGAAGGAGAAGGCGTCGATCGTGAAGTCGAAGTCGGCCGTGTAGTTGTCCCAGAGCGCGAGTGCGTCGTCAACCGGCGAGGTCGCGCCGATCCACGTGCTGTCGCCCCAGTCCTTGGCGTTCATGAGACCGGTGCGGAAGGACGACGACTTGGTCGTCTCGCCGGCCGTGGTCACGACGTCGACGGTCCAGTCGTAGCGGCTCGCCGCCTCGAGGGCCGGTCCGTCGTACGCCACGTCGAAGGAACGCTCGGAGTCGACGACCCCGCTGTCCCACACGCTCTTGTCGTCCTTCGTCACGCGGACGCGGTAGGACTCCTGCCGCACGTCGCGCTCCGACGACTCGATCTGCCATGCGAAACGTGGTGCCTTGACGTCGATGCCGACGGGCTGGGTCTTGCGCTCCACCTTGAGGGAGTCCAGCGTGACCGCGGACGGCCCACTCGGCTCGGGGGCGGCCATGGCTGGGGACCCGGCGAACATCACGCCCAGGACCGTCACGATGACGATCAGCTGGGCCCTGAGGCGGGTGAGGTGACGGGGAGGTGGAGCGTGCGGCGTCATGAAGGGACCCTGACTGAATCGATTCAACGAGTGTGACGGCCGTCATGCTAGCGGCGCCGACGACGGGTGCGCAACAAGATGTCTTGTTCCGGCCACATGGGTCCGGCAGTCGAACGGGCGCGGGCGAAGCCGGCGAAAGGCGCCAGGCGCTGAAACGGTGGCCCGAGTCGGGTTGTGGCCGGCGCGGACGGTACTAGCGTGGGCTCATGGTGCGCGACGCTGACGTTGACGCCAGGACGGTCAGTGACTTCCTGGAGCGTCTCGGCGCCCGGACCCCGACCCCGGCGGGCGGCTCGGTCGCGGCGTTGTGTGCCGCCCAGGCCGCGGCGCTGGTGGCGATGGTGGCGCGCTACTGCGATGCCCCCGCGCTGGTCGACCGCGCCGAGCGCCTCGTCGCTCAGGCCCAGCAGCTGGTGGCCGACGACGAACGCGCCTTCGCGGCGGTGGCCGCCGCGTGGGCTCGTCCCCGGGGCGCGGGGGCCGATGAGGACCGGCAGGCCGCGATCGACCAGGCCCTCCTGGGGGCGTCCGAGCCCCAGGCGCAGGTCGTGGAGACCGTGATCGAGGTGCTGGTGCTGATCGATCTGCTGCGTCCCGCCGCGAGGCCCGGCCTGCGGTCCGACCTGGTCGCGGCCGGCGAGGTGGCCCGGGCCGGGTCGGCCATCGCGCGGATGAACGTGGAGTCCAACGTCGGCGGGTTGCCGGACTCGGAGTCCCGCTCGCGACTACTGCGGCGCATGGGCGTCACGAAGGAGAGGATCTGAGTGCTGTCGGACATCGAGATCGCGAACGCCGCTGAGCTTCGCCCGATCGGCGAGGTCGCGCAGGACGAGCTGGGGATCGAGCCCGTCCACCTCGTGCCGTACGGGCACCACAAGGCGAAGGTCGATCTGGGCTACCTCCAGTCGCTCGAGGACCGGCCGCTCGGCAAGCTGGTCCTGATGACGGCGATGTCGCCGACACCGGCGGGCGAGGGCAAGACCACCACCACGGTCGGGCTGGCCGACGCGTTGCGCGGGCTGGGGCTGAAGACGATGGCGTGCCTGCGTGAGCCGTCGATGGGGCCGGTGTTCGGCATGAAGGGCGGCGCGGCCGGCGGCGGCTGGTCGCAGGTCGTGCCGATGAGCGACATCAACCTGCACTTCACGGGGGACTTCGCCGCGATCGCGGCGGCGAACAACCTGCTGGCGGCGCTGATCGACAATCACATCCATCACGGCAACGCGCTGGGCATCGACGTTCGGTCGGTGGACTGGAAGCGGGTGGTCGACCTCAACGACCGGGCACTCCGCGACGTCACGGTCGGGCTCGGCGGCCTGGCGAACGGCTACCCGCGCGAGGACGGTTTCGACATCGTGGTGGCCTCCGAGCTGATGGCGATCTTCTGCCTGACCGAGTCGTGGGCCGACCTCAAGCGCCGCATCGGCGACATCGTCATCGGTCACACCCGGGACAAGAAACCGATCACCGCCCGCGAGCTCGAGGCCGACGGGGCGATGGCGGTGCTGCTGCGGGACGCGCTGGCCCCCAACCTGGTGCAGACGCTGGAGCACACCCCGGCGTTCGTGCACGGGGGACCGTTCGCGAACATCGCCCACGGCTGCAGCTCGGTCATCGCCACCCGCGGAGCGCTGCGGATGGCAGACTACGTCGTCACCGAGGCCGGCTTCGGAGCGGACCTCGGCGCGGAGAAGTTCGTCGACATCAAGTGCCGCAAGTCCGGCCTGCGTCCGGACGCCGCGGTCGTGGTGGCCACCGTCCGGGCACTCAAGTTCCACGGCGGGGTGGCGGTGTCCGACCTCGCCACGGAGGACCTCGATGCCGTCGAGCGCGGCATGGAGAACCTCTCCCGACACCTGCGCAACGTCCGTGAGGTCTACGGGATCCCGTGCGTGGTCGCGCTCAACCGGTTCCCGACCGACACCGATGCCGAGGTGGCCCGGGTCGTGGAGCTGGTGGACGAGCTGGGGGTCCGGGCGTATCCGGCCACTCACTTCGTCGACGGCGGCACGGGCGCGACCGACCTGGCGAAGGGCGTGCTGGACCTGCTCGAGAGCTCGGGGCCGTCGACCTTCTCGTTCACCTATCCCGACGAGCTCCCGCTCAAGGAGAAGGCGGAGACGCTCGCCCATCGACTCTACGGAGCCTCCAGCGTGACCTGGGACGGCAAGGCCATGAGGCGGCTGAACCGGCTGGAAGCAGACGGGTACGGGAACCTCCCGGTCTGCGTCGCCAAGACCCAGTACTCCTTCTCGACGGACCCCACGCTGCTCGGGGCGCCGACCGGCCACGACCTGCACGTCCGCGAGGTCCGGCTCTCCGCCGGGGCGGGCTTCGTGGTCCTCGTGTGCGGGGACGTCATGACGATGCCCGGGTTACCAGCCACGCCCGCTGCCTCCCGCATCGACCTGCTCGACGACGGCACGATCGTCGGCCTGTCCTGACCGTCAGCCGGGGTGGGCGGCCCGGCGCCTCAGCTCGAGCCACGCCTCCCGCGTCTGTGCTGCCCAGAAGATCATGAACAGGATCAGCAGCGCCGCCTCGACGAACAACAACCAGCCGGGCTTCTCGACCGCCAGGAACAGGACGACCGCGATCACGTCGACGGCGAGCATTGCCACCGCCACGGCCGTGTAGAGGGTGTCGAACCGCTTCAGCGACGCCGCCGTGTCGGGCCCGGGGTCGAGGCGCACCGACGTCAGCGACCGCTCCACAGGGGCGTCCCCGATGCGCTGCAGGAAGTGGACACCACGGGACGTGCGCAGCATCGCGACCAGGCCGAGCAGGGCGAACATCGCGACCGCCGCCGGGCTGTGCGCGCGCGTGGCCAGGGCGTCGCGGGCGACCACGAACGCCACGGCGCCCACCGCGAGGAACGCGGGGAGTGCACCGGTCAGGATGCGGCGGGGCCACCCGTCGACGTGCCAGCTCCAGCTGCGCATCTCGACGGGGAGGCGGGCTGCGACCGCCCACACCAGGAACCCGATGATGAGCAGGCCGCCCAGCGCGAACGTGTTGAGCTGCGCGACGTCGGGGTCGTACACGGCAACCGGTCTGCCGTTCTCGGCGCGGGGCACACAGGCGACGGAGGCGACGATGAAGCCGAGCGCGCCGGCCAGGTTCAGCAGGGTCTGCTCGGTCAGCGTGTCGCCTCGCACCACGACGAGCAGGCACGACGCGGCCGACGCCCCGACCACGAAGACCGTGCGCGCGTCCGTCCACCAGGAGTCCGAGATCGTCGGCAAGAGCTCGCCCTGCACGATCAGGACGAGGGCCGGTGCCAGCATCACGAGGAGCGCGGCGAAGACCAGGCCGACGCGCAGCGCGAAGAACGTCGCGGTGAACTCGCGGTCGCTCATCTCACCGGTGTGCCCCGAGGGCCGGCGCCGAATCGCCCGCATGAACAGGCGGTGCGCCTGTGGTCACAGGGCTTCAGAACGGTTGCGCACGAGTGTGACGGACTGTCTACTGGTGTCACTCCGTGGTCGAGCAGCTTCCGCGGTCGTGATCTTGCACCCACTGGAGCGCCGATGAAACGCGTGGTCTGTCTGCTGGCCTTCGTACTCCTGACGGTGAGCCTCCCAGGGGCGACGAGTGCCGCCGTCGATGACCCGAGCAAGGGGTCCGTCGTGGGCGTCGTGACTGGGGACCCGGCTGCGGTCAAACGAGCGTACGTGTACTTGTTGACGGGACCGACCGACGAAGAGGGGCGGCTCGCAGCGGTGGCGCCGGACGGCACCTACCGATTCGATGACGTCGTCCCCGGTAGCCACATAGTGCGGGTCGGGGGCCAGGGCATCACCTGGACACCGGACTTCCGCAGCGAACATCCGCTGAGCTGGTACTCATCGTCCTCCATCTCCGTCGTACCTGGGCGCACCGCCGCAGCCCCGGTGCAGCACGTCGTCATGGCGGAGGATGTGGGGCACATCGACATCGTCGATCCGAAGAGCGATCAGGGCGCATTCAGCGTCTGGGCCGCGGACGATCCTGACCGTGCCGTCATCGTTTTCGGGGTCGCGACGAACGGGGACGTCTCCCAATTCCCGCTCGCGCCCGGGCGATACAAGATCGCGCTCGGCATGAACGGCTGGTTCGGCGGCAGGTCCTTCGACAGCGCGAAGGTCTACACGGTCAAGCCGGGGGAGACGCTGGCGGTGAAGCCTCCCGCCAGGCTGACCCAGGTGATCCGCGGCAACGTGCCGCTGGGTGGCGTCCGCGTGCTCGCGTACGCTGCCGACGATCCCACGGAGGTCGTGGACCAGGCTGCCAGCGGTCGCGAGGGGCAGTACTACCTCTACGGCTTCAGCCCCGACCATCGGTACAAGCTGCGCGCCATCGATCCATCGGGACGTCTGGAATCGACCTGGCTCGGCGGCAAGAGCTTCCACAGCGCCAAGCCGGTGACATCTGCCTATCTTCAAGCGAACGAGACTCACGGCATCTCGATGAAACGCCGTGACGGGGTGCCGCCCTATGTGGAACCGTCTGTCGAGCCGGCGCCCGGGCAGGTCAGGGGGTCCGTCTCGGGTCCGGGGCTCGATCCGGAGCGATACCGCGTGCAGCTCGTGGACTCCCTTCATGAAGAGATGGAGCTGTACGACACCTACTTCAAGGATGACCGCACCTACACGTTCGGACGTGTGCGTCCGGGCAACTACAAGATCCGCCTCGGCGGATCTGAGTGGGCAGGTGGGCGATCGTTCGCCTCGGCCACCGTCATTCACGTCGAGCCGGACACGACGGTGACGCAGGACGTCGAGCTCCGGCCCACCGGCAAGATGGAAGCGAACGTGCGGAACCAGAACGGTCGGCCGATCCCAGGATTGATGATCGAGGTTCACACGGGCACCGGTCCGGACGAGATCGTCGCCCGCGAGACGCCGAACCAGTACGACTACTACGCGTTCTGGCAGCTGCTCGTCCAGCCCTACAAGTTTCGCGTCATCGATGCCGCCGGACGCTATCCGGACACATGGATCGGTGGCGGCACGTCGCGGGCGACCGCACCGTCGTTCGTGCCAGACCTGGAAAACCCTGAGGCAACGCTCCTGCCCGACACCTACCTGCGTCCGCTCCTTCGTCCGATGCTCGCTCCTGGTACCGGGGGAACGCCCGTCTACGGCCGCAGCCTCACGGCGACGTCGTCCGGCACGTGGTCGATGACGGGCCTGACCTTCCGTCGGCAATGGCTCCGCGACGGTTCTCCCATAGCTGGCCAGACCGGCTCCACGTACCGGTTGAGATCTGCCGACGTCGGCCGTCAGGTGTCGTTGAGGATCACCGGATCACGCACAGGTCAGCCAACACGCGTCGCTGAGTCACGCCCTCGGACGGTCAAGAAGCCGGTGGCTCGCATGAAGCTCAGAGCCGCTACAGGACGCCGCTCCAGCCTTCTCCGTGTCAGGATCGCCGCACCAACCGGCATCAGCCAGGCGAAGATGAAGGGCACAGTGAAGGTGCGCGACCACCTCGGTACCGGCCGGATGGTCAAGGCAACGATGCGTCGCGGAAAGGTCACCGTTCCTCTTCGACGCATCAAGAACGGACTGCGGGATCTCGAGGTGAGATTCGAAGGACCTCAGTGGGTGACCGTTCCGAAGAGCCGCATCCTGCTCAAGGTCCGTTGAGCGACCGGGTCGGGTCTGCAGTCGGAAGACAGGATCATGTCCGCCCAGCGCTGACCGTCCTCGCGAGCGCGGCGGCGAAAGGAGCGGGGTCCACGTCACCGCGGACGGCCAGCTGCTGGCTGTAGCCGACGCAGATCGCGACGAAGGCCTCGGCGGCGTCCGTGGCCTGGGCGTTGGGGACTTCCGGCAGCAGCTCGATCACCTTGCTGCGCAGGCCTGCGAGCTGGTCGCGCACGACCTCGGCCAGCGCGGGGGACAGGGCGGCCTCGGCGTAGATCTGGGCGGTGAGCCGGGCATGGCCCTTCTCCTTGGCGAGCTGTCGCACGTGCTCGAGGAAGTCGTGGATGGCGTCGTCCGTCAGGTCGTTCGGGAACGCACTGCTGCCTTGTTCGCACACGGCGATGACCAGGTCGTCCTTGCTGGAGAAGTAGCGGTAGATCGCACCCGTCGAGAGTCCCGCCTCCGCGACCACGTCGGCCATCGAGGTGCCGGCGAAGCCGTGCTCGGTGAACCGTGCACGCGCGGCGTCCACGATCTGCTGGCGTCGCGCGTCCAGGTGCGCCTGGTTGACCTTCGGCATAAAAGTGAATGACCCTTCGTTTTATTTGATACCGTGTGAGCAGCATACGGCAGCGAGCACCCAGGGAGCATTCATGCGGTACGAGACATTCGGGCGGAAGACGGGGTTGCGGGTCTCCGAGCTCGTGCTGGGGACGGCCAACTTCGGTACACGCTCCACCAGCGCCGGCAGGGAGGGATCCCGTCAGATCTTCGACGCCTTCGTCGACGCCGGGGGCACGACGTTCGACACCTCGAACCTGTACCAGTCCGGTGAGGCCGAGACCATCCTGGGCGCGCTCCTCGGGTCGGACCGTGACGACTTCGTGGTCGTCACGAAGTACAGCGGGGCCCGCCAGGATCAGGTGCGCCCCGGGACGACCGGCAACAGCCGCAAGACCATGATCCGATCGCTGGAGGAGAGTCTGCGGCGCCTCGGCACGGACTACGTGGACGTCTACATGCCGCACTTCCCGGACGGCACCACGCCGCTGGAGGAGATCCTGGCCGGGTTCGACGATCTCGTCCGGGCCGGCAAGATCCTGCACGGCGGGCTGTCGAACTTCCCCGCCTGGCGAACCGCTGGTGCCGCGGTGCGCGCGGACCTTCAGGGCCTCGCGCCGCTCGTCGGCATCCAGACGGAGTACAGCCTGGCCGAGCGGTCCGCCGAGAGGGAGCTGCTGCCGATGGCGGAAGCCCACGGCCTGGGCGTGATCATGTACTCGCCGCTCGCGGGCGGGTTGCTCACCGGCAAGTACCGCCAGGGCGAGACCGGTCGACTGTCAGGTCTCGGCGACGACGTCGAACGGTCTGCGCAGCGAACTGCCGTCGTCGACGCCGTCGTCCGGATCGCCGACGAGATCGGCACGACCGCCGTCCAGGTCTCCTTGGCGTGGCTCCGGCACCGGGCAGCGCGGGGGAGCGCGGCGATGATCCCGATCGTCGGCCCCCGCACCAGCGGCCACCTCGAGGGATATCTGAGCTCGCTCGACGTGGAGCTCGACGAGCAGCACTGTCACCAGCTCGACGAGGTCAGCGCGCCCCAGCTGGGCACGCCCCACGACGACGTCTCACGGGCGCTGGCCCACGGCGCCGACGGCGACCGCACGCTGCTCAGGTCGCCTCTCGTGCCCGTCACCTGACGATCAACCCCAACCGATCGAACACCCAGGAGAACGCATGTCCACGACCTTCATCGGCATCACCTACGACGCCCGGGACGCCGAACGCGTCGCCCGGTTCTGGGGCGCCGTCCTCGGACGCCGGGTCGCCGACGGCGCCTCCACCGAGCACGCCACCGTGCTCGCTGCCGATCCCGACGGCGGCGGACCGCGCATCAGCTTCCACCAGGTGCCCGAGAGCAAGACGGTCAAGAACCGCCTGC
Organism: Aeromicrobium chenweiae; assembly: GCF_003065605.1. Taxonomy (GTDB): domain Bacteria; phylum Actinomycetota; class Actinomycetes; order Propionibacteriales; family Nocardioidaceae; genus Aeromicrobium; species Aeromicrobium chenweiae. Next base: position 1,635,722 of record NZ_CP026952.1, read on the forward strand.
ACATCGACCTGATGTCCACCGACCCCGCGCGGGAGCTCGAGCGCATCCTCGGGCTCGGTGCGACGATCGTCGCTGAACAGAGCGTCGGAGACCTGCGCTGGACCACGCTCGCCGACCCGGAAGGCAACGAGTTCGACCTGATCGCGGGCTTAGCCTGACCGCATGGGCGATCCGAAAGGTGTCTTCGACTACGACGCCGAGCTTCGGCTCCACAACGAGCGCCTCCGCGGTCGAGGCGGGGCTCACCAACGTCGCCTTCGAGATCTCAACGAGTGGGTCTCCGCGATCCGTCAGCCCGGTGTCGCCACGGCGCCCAGCGACGGACCAGGGATGTTCTCGCTCGCCGACCCGGCCTCCACCGAGGACGTGCTGGACGCAGCCGGGCTCTTCGACGTCACCTTCATCGACGTGGACGAGCCCGTCTATTACGGCCCGGACACGGCCGCGGCGCTCGACGCCGTGGTCAGCCTCTGGCAGGACCCGGCACTCACCAAGCTCGACACGGCAACGGCCGAGCGCGCGTTCGCCCGGCTTCGCGGCTATCTCGAGGCCCGCAGCGGTGACGACGGGGTGTGGCTCGACTCGAGAGCCTGGATCGTCACGGCCCGGAGCTGACCCTGGACCGCCAGCTCGGTCGAGGGAAGAATCTCGTCATGGACCTCTCGCCTCTCGGCACACGTGCGACCGCGGGCAGTCTGCGAGGCACCGACGGCGTCGTGCTCGACCACGCCTGGACCGATGCCGGGGTCGTCGCGGCTCCGGTCACCAACGGTGCCCAGGTCCTGCATCTGTCCGTGGCGCTGTGCGTCCTGAACGACACCTACCGGGAGGCGCACCGGCTCGGCATCGAGATCCGGGGAGTCGCGGTCGAGGCAGACGGCGGCTTCGACGACGAGTGGCGCTCGACGGGCATCGAGTACTCCGTGGCCGTGGACACCGAGGCCACGGCGGAGGATCTGGCGCGGCTCAACGCCGTGGTGGACGAGGCCGCTGAGGTCCCCAAGGCCATTCGGGCCGGTACGACGGTGGCCCGACGCCCGTGGCCGGTGGTGGAGTGACCTTAGGCTGGGGCAGTGCTCCGAGCCGATGTCGCCGCCGCATACGACGAGCGGGCGGAGGAGTACATCGCCAAGCTCGGGTCGGTCAGCCAGATGGAGCCGCAGGATCTGGTGACGATCGATTCGTGGTCTGACGGGGTCGCCGGCCGCATCCTGGATGCCGGCTCCGGTCCCGGGCACTGGAGCGACGTCCTCTCGAGCGGTGGTCGGCGCGACGTGGTCGGCGTCGATGCCTCCGTCCGTCTCGCGACGTCGGCTCGCGACCGGTTCCCGGATGCCGGCTTCCTCGTCGGAGATCTCGCCGCGTTGCCCGTCGCGACGGGGTCGGTCGGCGGCATCCTGGCCTGGTTCTCGATCATCCACACCCCGCCGGAGGGTCTGCCCGAGATCGTGCGCGAATTCGCGCGTGTCCTCGTCCCGGGAGGGTCCGTCCTGGTGGGGTTCTTCGACGGCGAGGCCGGCACGCCATTCGGCCACGCCGTGACGACGGCGTACTTCTGGACCGCAGAAGCGCTCGGCCAGCTCCTCGCGCGAGAGGGGTTCGTCGTCGAGACGGCCGCCGCGCGTCAGGATCCAGGGCTAAGACCGCAGGGACATCTCATCGCGACGCGAGAGCGCGACCGCGCCAGGATCAGGGAGTGATGCCGTGCTGTCGCAGCACCGGCTCGGGGTCCGTCTGTCCCGTCCCGGGCAGCTCGACCTCCAGGTGAAGGTGCGGACCGGTGACGTTGCCGGTGGAACCGGTGAAGCCGATGGTCTCGCCGGGCTGCACCTTGTCGCCGACGTTCGCGTCGATGCGGCTCTGGTGGCAGTAGGAGATCTTTGTGCCGTTGGGGAGGGTGACGACTGTGCGGTTGCCGTACGACCCCTCGTACCCGGCGGAGGTGACGGTTCCGGCAGCCACTGCCACGATCTTGGTGCCTGACGGTCCCGCGAAGTCCAGACCGGTGTGGGCGCCGCTCGACCACAGGCTGCTCTGCTGCCCGAACCGGGCGGTGAGCGTGTATCCCGCCACGGGCAGGACCCACTGCGTGCTTCGCTTCTTCGCCTTCTGGGCGGCGCGAGCCTTCTTCTGCTGCGCGCGGACCTTCTTCGCGTGCTCGCGGGCCTTCTTCTGCCGCTCGCGCGCCTGGGCTGCTGCCGTGATGTCGCGGTCGACCTCGCGGAGTGCCTGCGCGCGCTGCGTGGCCTGCAGCTTCGTCTGCTTCTCCAGCTTGGGGCGGTCGACGCCGCGGCTCACGTCGACCCGGTCGTCGGCGGCCTCCGCCGGTGCATCCGTCGTCAGGGACGACTCAGGCTGCTCGTAACCGAGGCTCGTCAGGTCGCCATCCGTGCCGTTCGCCCCGGCTGACGTGTACGTCCCCAGGACTGCCGCGATCAACGCGACCGCGCCGATCATGGCAGGAGAGAGCTTGACCTTTGAGAGCAGACGGCGAGCACGAGTGCCTCGTGTGATTTGTGCCGTGGATCCGCTGGATTTCTGTGACCGCCGCTTTCCGGCCCCCGACGGTTTCTGATGATTTGTGTGAGTTTTAGGCATACGTGTCGACGCTAACCACGGCGGTCAAACTGGCGGCTTCGCGGCGTCAGCCCGAGGAACAGGGTGTCGGCGAGCCGAAATCCCCTGTGATTGCAGCTGAAACCTGGTGCTCGATGGCCCGCACGGCATCGTGGGCGCGCTGTACCCTCACGGGAGGTGCTGAAACGTGGTTCCCGTCACCACTCACCCGCATTTTCCGCCTGGGGATCGAGCAAAAAACGCCTCAGCACGGTCCTAGCGCCGACAAGACTGCTTCATGCTCGCTCCCGTCGATCACGTCGGCTTGGTCGCCTGACCGTCCAGCCACAAGGTGTCAGTCTCATCGGTGAGATCCGGCCGAGCCGACGTGAGGCAGAGCGTCTGCCGCGCCAGGTGCTGGGGCAGCAGATGGGGAGGTCTAGCCGGCCGCCATTTCGTGGGAGGCGAACCTCGAGACGATGCCGTGTCCGGCACTGGTTCGAGGGTCCTCTCGGGACTCGGTCCGGAACGTGCCGTCCAGGACCTGTTGGGCCAGCAGCCGTAGCTTGACGTTGCGATTCTGTGAGTTGCGCACAAGAAAGGCGAAGGCGCGGTCCCAGTCGATTCCGTAGCGTTCCATGAGGATGCCCACAGCAGCGCCGATGACTTGCCGAGAGTCGACAGCCTTGCGCAGGTGCTCCAGCTGGTGGGCGTATCCGAGCAGGACAGCGCCGTAGGAGGCGAACAGCTCGACAATGCGAATTGTCAGCTCGTCGAATGCGCCAGGCTGGCGGGAGTAGAGGTTGAGCCCGGCGACCTGATCCGTGCGGGTGAGCTGGACGGCGGCCTGGGACCCGACACCGCGGCGAGCCGCGAGCGGGCCGTAGTGGCTGAAGGCCTCTCCGTGGACCAGGTCGTTGACGAGTACCAGGCGTTCCCGGGTGACTGCAGCGACGCACGGCCCCTCTCCAGCGTCATATTGGAGCTGGTCGCACTCGTCGGCCAGCTCATCAGTGGCAGCGATGGTTCGAAAACCTCCGTCGCTGTGAACAGTGATGCTGGCGAAGTCGACACCGGGGATGTTCTCTGCGGCCAAGGAAGCCAATGACTCCAGTGCCGTCGCTGGCGCTGAGGGCGCGCAGGACTGCATCGTGCCAGCGGGCATGTGCTGTCTCCAATTGATCGATGTTTCATAGCCCCGTCGAGCCCTTGTTCGGCCGGACCGTGGCGTCCAAAGCGCGGGCGTGGCAAGCAGTTGCAACTGCGACCGCCTGCATATCGCCCTCGTCAACGTAGGCCGTTGCCGTGCGCCCACGCCTCACCCCTAAGGGTGAAATATCTCTTGGGAGGTGTGGCTGATGAAACGTCAATCGCTCGCCGCGTCGGGCGCGGCGGCCTTGATGATGTCAGGACGGAACCCGTGATCGACACCCCAGAGAACTGCCCGCGTCCGACTGTCCACTCCGATCTTGCGGTAGGCGGTCCGGATGTTGGTCTTCACGGTGTTGATGCTGGTGAAGGTGCGGCTGGCGATCTCTTCGTTGCCCAGGCCCTGCGTGATCAGCGCGAGCACCTCTGACTCGCGGGCGCTCAACCCGTGCTCGCGACCGGGCCACTCCCCGAGGTCGGCGTCGGCCGAGGACGGATAGTCGGAGCTGACCACGCCGCTCTCGCCCCGAGCAATCCGCTCGAGCGCGTCGGCGAGCTCCTCCGCCGTCAACCTCTTGTCGAGGAAGCCAATGACTCCGAACTGCGACCAGGTCTCTATGAGCTCGGGCTTGAGGCTCCAGCTGTAGAAGACATACCGTTCCGCGTTGGCGGCAGCCAGCACCTCGTTGATGTCCCGCGTCTGCGCGAAGGAGTCGATGAGCGCGATGTCCACCCGTTCACGGCCTGGCTGGTTGGTGGAGACTTCCACCACCTGGATCCGGTCCTTGAAGGGCTCGAACATGCGTGCGAGACCCTGAACCACCACGTCGTAATCGTTGACGATGGAGATGCGTACCGGCGTCTTCGAGTTCACCACTCCAACCTAAGGCACAGCGACCGACCGTCCCACGGTCCGTTGCGTCCGCCGATCACGTCGGCTTGGTCGCCTGACCGTCCAGCCACAAGGTGTCAGTCTCGTCGCGGTGAGATCCGGCCGAGCCGACGTGCTTGGCGTCGATCTCGGGACCCTTCTTGATGACGTGGACCAGCGCCATGCCATGACCGCGCCCGAGATCGTAGTCGGACTTCAACCATTCGAGGATCGTTCCTGCCTTGACCGCGGGGTCGTCGTACCCGCGGCTCGTGGCGATGTCGAGCAGCTGACGAGGGGTCAGCCCCGTCTTGTTCTCGATGGTGTCGAGGTAGGCCTGGAAAGACATCGCTTGACCCTTCTCTCGGTGACTGGTGACGGGGCCTGCAGGCAGGTCGCAGTGGCTGAAACGCTACGCCAACCCACCGTTTCCGGGGCGATCTTTGTCGGTGGGTCGTGGAAAAGTGGACCTTGAGGCGATGGGGTGCGTGACGGAGGTGGCTCCCGAGGACCGAGTCGAGGAGGTGCACGACATGACACCTGAGGTGCGTCTCAGGAATGTCGAGGACCGGGACGTCGAGGTGTTCTTCGACCACCAGGCGGATCCGCGTGCGGTCGAGATGGCGGCGTTCCCTGCCCGCGACAAAGCGGAGTTCGCTACGCGCTGGGCGAGACTTCGCGGAGACGACGCCCTGTTCGTGCGCACCGTCGTCGTGGATGGGGCGGTGGCGGGCAACCTCGGCAGCTGGAAGGACAGCGGGCAGCAGCTGCTTGGCTACTGGTTCGGACGCGAGTTCTGGGGCCGCGGCATCGCGACCCGGGCGCTGGGCCTGTTCGTGGACGACGTGTCGATCCGGCCGCTGTACGCCCATGTCGTGACGCGCAACGTCGGGTCGATCCGTGTGCTGGAAAAGTGCGGGTTTCGACGCGATCGAGTGCAGGACTCGAAGGCGCATGCATCCGACGACGGCATCGATGAGCTCGTCTATGTGCTGACCGCATAGGGCCCGCGCGAACCGGCATCCCGCAGCGCCACCCCGCCTCGAGCCAATAACTGGCGAGCGTGACCCGGACGGGATACGGGCAGTGCGTAAACGCACCAGCGGCCGTCTGCAGAGGCCCCATGTCAGAACTTCGTGAAGCAACGACTAGAGATTCCCTCAGCGGCAGACAGCCGTACTGACGTCAGTGGTGGGGGACCGACGTACACGGTCAGGGGCGCTGTCGACTCGAAAACGGCGTGCGGTGCGCCCCTGCGGAGAAGATACGTTTGCACGGTCACCCAACTCAAGGACAAAGACACATGGCTGGTGAAAGACCTCTCGACAACGCCGTGACATGGCGTGCTCAGCAGGGGACTCGCTGAAATGCGGAGGATTGTGCCTCGAAATATCGCGGAGGACGAGGTCCAGGTGTGGATCGTCTTTCTGGGCACGGGAGCGGGTCAGGAGACGTTGACGGTCGCTGCGATCACCGGGTCGCGTCAGCAGGCAGAAGCAATGCTTGAGCACGGCGCGCGGGCATTGCCGGATCGCAGCAACGAGTGGGGCTCATTCCGATTCACGCCTTGTTCGACGTCCGCCGACGGACGTGGAGAAGTAGCTCATGTCCCGGCCATCGCGTTGGGTGAACGGCGGACGGTCTATGTCTGGATCGGTGAGGAGAACTGGATCGAAGTCTTTGGCTGTTGGAAGGACGCGAACGACCAGACTCAGGAGATGCTGCGACGAGGTCGGCCCGAGGCGCAGGTGTTCTCGGCAGTCACCAACACCTGGGTGGGGATCGTGGGCGACGACCCCCGGTTACGGACGATTCCGTAAGAACTGGGACCCAAGGGTCACCGGGTCGCGGCTGAGCCACGCCGTCGCAGCCGAGACCGTTCAGGCGCCGTCGTCGGTCAGTGCCGCGGCCGGCAGCCAGTCCGCCCCGAGCAGCTGGGCGAGCTCGGCGAGGCCGGTGGTGTCGCCTCCCGCGGTGTCGGAGGCTGCAGCGATCCGCTCGACCATGACCTTGCCCACCTGTTCCTCGACCGTGCCCTCCGCGTACGCGATGTGCCACGGCGAGACCTGGTGGTCGCGGTGGGTACGACCGGTCACCTGCCGTCCGGCGATGCCCGAGAAGCGCGCCTGGTGGAAGACCCCGACGCGGGGCTCGGTGCTGGCCTGATGGCCGTCCGGCAGGGTCTCGCCGGCGTGCAGGCTGATCGAGGCGACCGTGGTGAAGACGCAGACCTTCGCCTGTCCGGTCTGGAACCGGAGCCGTTCGGCCTCGACGTCGAACCGGTCGCGACCGTAGATCGAGGCGACCTCGATGCCGCTGTCGCGCAGTCGGTCGGCGATCGGGTCGGCGGCGGTCGCGACGAACTCGACCGAGCACGCCACCTGCCGCTCGGCCTGGACCTGCTGGGCGATCCAGGCGACGGTCGAGTCGACCCGGATCAGTCCGGCCTTCTGCCGGAAGCGCAGCAGCGCCGACCGGCCCTTCGCGACGCTGCGGCCGCGTCGGGCGATGTCCATCTCCCGGCAGAACTCGCCCCACTCGGCCTCGTAGGCGGTCCGCTCCGTCGGCGTGAGCGCCACGGGCATGCCGGAGATCGGCACCGGACCCCACGGCGCCGCGCGGTGCAGCATCGCCGCAGGTCGCTCGTCCGCGAGCCAGCCGCGCACCAGCTTGAGGTCCGACGCGCGTCGCGCAGGATCGGTGGTCCACGTCGCGCCGTAGCGGCCATGCTCCACCCCGACGCCGTGGCGCTCGAGCGCGGAGGCGAACGCGGCTCCGGGTTGCGTCGCTGAGGTCCACTCGCGCATCGGCTCGCCGAGCACCTGCGCATACGCCGGAGCGAGGTATGGCAGCTCCAGTGGCGTGTGCCCGGGCGTCGCGGTCGTCGCGATGACGAACGGCGCCTTGTCGTGCGGCCGCCCGTGTCCCGAGATCCGCGCCCAGTGCTTCCACCGCTTCGTCGTCGTACGTCGCAGCGCGTGAGCCTCGTCCGCGATGATCACGTCCCAGGTGTGGTCCTTGACCTTCTCGAGCCTGTCCCACGTGATGACCACCCATTCCAGACCACCGTCGCCCAGCGCCCCGATCGTGCGGCACCAGTGACCGATGGTGATCGCCGCGGGTCGGTCGGCCACGACGAGCACCCGTCGCGCGCCGCGGAGGTCGCCGACCGCCGTCGCGCCGAGGACCGCCGAGATCGTCTTGCCCACGCCCGGCTCGTCGGCCAGCAGGAACTGCCGACCACCCGCCGCGGCGCGTTCGGCGATCGCGTCGGCCGCTTCGAACTGGATCCTCCGCGGCTCGAGGGTTCCCGTCGGCTCGGGGCTGGGCGTCGGATCATCGGGGTTCAGTGAGTTCTCGATGAATCGACCGAGCGTGTACGCCCCGGGGGAGTATGCAGCCAGGTGCGGAGGCAAGGCGCGCCCCACGAACAGATGCGTCTTCACCGCCGGGTGCCACGTGGCGCCGTCGACCTGTGTCCCGTACGGGACGTCGAGCACCCACACCCGCTCACCCGACCCGGCGGCCGGCAAGGGCTGGGCTGGCCGTCGCGTCCCGCCACGGCGCGGGGACGCGCTGCGTCGACGAGCGCTGGATCGGCGAGAACTGGCCACCCCCGGACGTTACCGGGATGGTCGACTCGAACAGAGCTGGCTCGCCCAAGTGCGTCCGCGCGGCCGGAAGGTGTCGAAAATCCAGAGGACGAACAGCAGCCCGAGGACGCTTACGACGGCCTCTGCCCAGTCCCGCTGTCCGACAGCGGCGGTGAGTCGCCACGCCGCCTTGAGCAGCAAGTACACGATGAACAGCCCGCCGAGCCATCGAAGCGCTGTCCTCATGGGGGCACGCTAACGCATCGGTGCGGCCCAAATCTGCTTCAGGAGGTCAGGCTGCGACGTACTCCATCTCGACGGCGGGTGTCGGCGGATAGAGCTCGATGACGATCAGCTCGGCTGGTGGGCTGGTGGACCAGTGGAGCAGGCCGTGGCCCTTGAGGTTGTGGTGTCTTCGACACAGGGGTCCCATGTTGTCCCCGGTAGTCCGGCCAACAGGGTGCGGGATTCGGTGGTCCAGGTCGCACCGTTCGGCCGGCACCATGCAGCCCGGTGCTTGGCAGACACCGTGGAGGAACTGCAACGCCACAGCGAGGGTGTCGGGGGCGAATCGCCCGACGTACTCGTGGGCCAGGACGTCATCGCTGACCGGGTCGACGATGATCCGGTGCCAGAACGTGCCACCGGTGGCGATCACGTCGGCCAGCCACGGTGCGGGGACGGCCCAGCAGCCGTCGGTGGACTCTGCGAACCCGGGTGCCGCGCCGGCAAGGACGTCGGCTGCGACGGTGACGGCGATGTTCGTGTCGATCGCCGAGGTGGCGGCGTCCGAATCGGTGCACCATCCGACCAGCAGATCCGCCTCACGCTGCGCCACCGTGCGCTCGTCATCGGGGTCGGCGGGCTTGCGGGCTTCCTTGCGCAGCCGGGCCTCGATGGCCGCGGCCTCGTGGGAGGGCAGGTAGGCGTTCAGCCACGACATCGAGTCGTCCCCATGCGCCACGGCCACGTGCCGGTCGTTGCGTGCGGTCTCGGCTCGTTCGACCGCAAGATCGGCCTCGACCCGCTGGACGAACCGCCGCAACCATTGGCGCAGCTCGGTGCCGGTGTGGTCGGCCGCGTAACCGAGCACCCGGGCCTCGAGCCGGGCCACGGACTCCTCGCGGTGCAGCTTCTCGATCGCCGCACTGATGTCACGTACCCGGGAGAAGTCGAGCAGTCCGTCGACGAACGCCTCCCACACCTGCGGGGTCTTCTCGCGGACCCGGTCGGCGATCGAGAGCCGCAGCTGGATCTGCGCCTCGGACATCCCGGTCGCCTCGCCGATGGTCAACGCGATCGCCGAGCGTTCGATCTTGCGCCGCAGCGACGAATCGATCACCGCGGTGCGGGCCATCTCCGCGTCGCGGTAGTCGACCATCACCTGGATGGTGTGCGCCTCGGCCATGGCCTGTCGCCGTACGGCGTCCGACAGCGACTCGCTGGTCGGGGCTGTCGTGGTGGCCATACCTCAAACCTAGAGGTCGCCACCGACACTTTTCTGGTGGGACCGCAGCGCGAATGAGGGGCCTCGCTCGGGGCTTCGATGCCGACCGGCGCCTCCTTGACCTGACGCCAGGTGTCGTGCCCTACCTGACGCGAAGCGTACGAGTCACCGAGCTTCGGCCGAGAACAGTCGCATCGCCTGAGTACACCGCCCTCAGGGTGTGCTTGCCCCGCGGCAGCTTCGGCGTGCGGAACGTCCGTCGCCCTCGGTCACTCGCCCGCAGCGTGATCGTCTTCAGGGTCACGGACCCCTTCTTGATTACGATCTTGCCGGTCGGGCGAGCAACGCCCTTGGCGAAAACCTGCACCGTGGCCGAGACCGTTCGACGTGGGCGAACCGACGATGAGCTCAGCTTGAAGGAAACCAACGCGGCGACCTTGCGGGGTGGGTCGCTCCGCCTCGGTACGGCCACCGTTCCGAGGTTGGTCTGCTCGGAGATCTCCGGGGTGAACGCGCGCGCCTTGGCGAAGGTTTCGGCCCCGCCCACCCATCGCGTCGCATAGCGTCCGGTGGGGTCGCTGATGCGGATCTTGTATGGCCGCACCGGCAGATCGATTGCGAGGAACAGCTCGTTGACCGGCGCGGTCGCGATGATCTCGCGCTCGTTGTCGGCGGCGTAGACGGTGGCCACGCCGTCTTTCATAAGGACGCCGTCCTCGCCCACGACGCGCCCGGCGAGGTCCCCGTTGGTGGGGTCGCTGGGGAAGGTGACACTGGTGGCCTTGTCGACCTTCAGGGTGATCGTCTTGGCGGAGTCGAACGACCGCCCCCCCAACCAGGTGGCGTTGCCGGTGCGCACCTTGTAGGGGCCCGGAAGCGTGTGCTGCTGGTCCGCGCCCTCGAGAAAGGTGACCGGGGCCTGCGTCCCTCCGTCGTCGGCGCGGTAGAGGAGGAAGGAGGTGGGTGGACGCGCCCCGCGGGAGGCCCTGGCGCTGAACTCAGCCAAGGGCTCGTCGCCCAGGTCCACGGGTCGGAGGTCGGGCGAGTGCTGCATGGTGATGACCTCCGCGTATGGGACCGTCGTGGTCGTGTAGCGCCCGGTCGGGTCGATCATCGTGATCAGGTAATCAGCGTCAGGAAGACCTTCGAAACGAAACCCGGGAGAGCCGGCGCTCACTGCGGGGCCACGACTGTGCTGGGGTCGTCAGCGCGCCTCAGCAGCAGGGTGATGCCCAGCAGATCCTGCCGACGGGTGTTGCGGACGAAACCCATCAACATGGTCTGCGGGCCGACGACCGCATCTGCAGTGGTGGTCTCGCCCGCCTTGACCGTGAAGTTCTTCGCGTCGAAGAAGGAGTGCCCGCCAACCCAGTCGTTCAGACCCGTCGAGATCTTGTATCTACCCGGAGCAAGGTCGTCGAACGGGTGGCCGACGCCGAGGCCGTCCCGAATCGGTTCCACCGGGTTCGAGGCGGACCACACCCAGAAGTTCGCAGCTTGTCGCGGCACCGTTGATGTGGCTCGCACCTGCAGGGTGCCGCTTGTCGAAGCGTCCGGGAAGATGATGTCCGGCATGCGTACCTCTTGTCCGGAACCGACCGTGACGGCGACCTTGCGGCTGTACTCCTGACTGCCTGGCCGGGACAGCGCGACCGTCGCGCTGTAGAGGCCCGGAATCACGTCTTTCACGATGAAGCGACCGTCGTCGTCAACCGCGGCGTTGACGTAGTCACCGCCGATCTGTGGTTCGAACCTCACGTCCCCTCCGGCCGCAGGCTGCCCATCCTTCATGACGCGACCGCTGATGGTCCCCACACGAGTCAGCTGCGCATCGACCGAGGAGATGTCCCCGTCGGAGAGGACCATGGTCTTGCTGTGGCTGCTGGAGCGTGTCTCCAGGTGGTTGTCGAATTGTTCCGCCAGGTAGCCACGGCCTTCGTCGGCGAAGCCGATGTAGTAGACACCGTCAGGGACGGAAACCGTCCACCGCCCGCTCTTGTCACTGATGCCGGTCCTCTCGAAGTCACCCGTGCCGGCCTTCACCGTCACGACAGCGCCGTCGAGGGGCTTGCCGGCATCACCGTAGACCGTTCCGCTGAACGAGTGCTGCTCGTCAGCTACCGCGGTTGTGGCGGACCCCACGACGACGGCCATCACAGCGACGAGCGAGGCAGTTCTGGCTTCTAGGCGCACGTCGACACATCTCTCTCCGGGCCTTCGCGTACGGCGCACCATCACGCACCCTGCACAGGCGATCTAGGAGCCATTAGACACCCTGTCACGGGTAACCGCACGACCGCCGCCCGGCCGGCCGGCGGCGTCGGCGGGGGAGTCCGCCACCGCAGCGCGGCGCCGTCCGGCGTGCTCGTACTCGGCGATGGAGTGGGAGAGGTCGGCCGCGCCGGGCACCGTCGCCGCCGCGCCAGTGCTGCCCACGGCGTAGACGGCGTAGTCGGGCTGACCACGAGGGCCTGGATGGTCTTCCCGGTCATGATGTCTCCTTGAATCGAGGGTTGTGCCCTCAAGACATCGCTCAGCGGTCGAGTGTGACATCGCGGCGGGCCAGGTCGCCGAGATGCCGGCTGATTTTCGAGATGTCGCCCCGGTCGGCCCGTGTGACGATGAGGAGAACCGCATGGCGCCGCGGCGCCCCTGACGAAGGGAACGCGCGTGCAGATCCTCTCGGTACGTGGCGCACTGCCCGAGCACTGCTACACCCAGGACGACATCACCGACGCCTTCGTGAACATCGTCGGCGACGGGACCCTCGACCGTGACCAGCTGCAGGCCTTCCACCATCATGCAGGTGTTCGTCAGCGTCACCTCGTGATGCGGCTGGAGGACTATGCGGACATCGACGACTTCGGGCGCTCGAACGACCTGTTCATCGAGCATGCGGTCGCCCTGGGCTCCCGCGCGTTGCTCGATGCGTTGAAGGCGGCCGGTCTGACGCCGTCCGACGTCGATCTGATCGTGACCACCACCGTCACCGGTGTGGCCGTCCCGTCCCTCGACGCCCGGTTGGCCTCGGCGATCGGTCTACGCCCTGACGTCAAGCGTGTTCCATTGTTCGGCCTTGGGTGCGTGGCGGGCGCGGCGGGAATCGCCCGCCTCCACGATCATCTCGTCGGGCATCCCCAGGACGTGGCGGTGCTCGTCTCGGTGGAGCTGTGCTCCTTGACGGTGCAGCATGCTGACGTGTCCCTCGCCAACCTGGTGGCCAGCGGGCTGTTCGCCGACGGCGCCGCCGCGGTCGTCGCGCGGGGCGCAGCGACCGGGACGGGAACCGTCCCGTCCGGCTCGGGGACGATCGAGGTGCTCGACTCGCGCAGCAGGTTGTATCCGGACTCCGAACGGGTGATGGGCTTCGATGTGGGGTCCACGGGGCTGCGGATCGTGCTGGACGCGGGCGTGCCGGCTGTCGTCGAACAGCACGTCGGTGGCGACGTGACCGAGTTCCTGGACGCCCACGGGCTGACGCGGACGGACATCGACTTCTGGGTCTGCCACCCGGGCGGGCCGAAGGTCATCGAGGCACTCGAGCGGGCCCTCGGCCTCAGCCATGAGGACGTCGCCCTCACCTGGGAGTCGCTCGCCACGGTCGGCAACCTGTCGTCCGCGTCGGTGCTGCACGTCCTGATGGACACCCTGCGGGAGCGGCCACCGGCCCCCGGCGCCCACGGCGTCCTCCTGGCGATGGGGCCCGGCTTCTGCTCCGAACTGGTGCTGACCCGCGGGGTGGCGGCATGACCAGTCTGCTCGCGTTCACGATCCTCGTCGGACTGGTCGCGCTGGAGCGTGTCGCGGAGATGATCGTCTCGCGACGCAACGCAGCGTGGAGCTTCGCGCGCGGTGGGATCGAGAGCGGCCAGCGACACTTCCCGGTCATGGTGGCGCTTCACACCGTCTTCCTGGCGGGCATGCTCGTGGAGGCCTGGTGGCGACGGCCCGACGTGCCCGCTTCCTTGGCCTGGACGATGCTGGTGGTCGTCATCGGCTGCCAGGTGGGGCGGTGGTGGTGCATCTGGGCGCTGGGCCCGCACTGGAACACCCGTGTCATCGTGGTCCCGGGCACGCCGCCCGTGCGGAGAGGGCCCTACCGGGTCCTGTCCCACCCCAACTACGTGGTCGTCGTCGTCGAGGGGATCGCGCTGCCCATGGTCCACGACGCATGGATCACGGCAGTCGTCTTCACGGTGCTGAACGCCGCCCTCCTGACGGAGCGCCTCCGCGTGGAGAAGGCCGCGCTCAGGACGCTGCCGGCCGCGCAGTCCACCGGCTGATGCGCGACGTCGTCGTCGCGGGCGGGGGACCGGTCGGACTCATCACGGCACTGTTCGCCGCGCGCGCCGGCCTGGATGTCGTCGTGCGTGAGCCGCGCCGCGGTCCCGTTGACAAGGCCTGCGGGGAGGGCCTGATGCCGGGTGCGGTCGTGGGCCTGCGCGAGCTGGGCGTCGAGCTGCGAGGACGTCCCATCGCAGGCATCCGGTACATGGACACGCAGCGCTCGGTCGAGGCGCCGTTCCGCGATGGGGCCGGCATGGGGGTGAGGCGGACGACGCTCCACTCCGGCCTGGCCGAGGCAGCCGCGGCCGCCGGTGTCGAGGTGGACGAGGCGCCGGTCAAGGACGTCCAGCATCGTGGCGACCACGTGCTGGTGGACGGCGTCCCTGCCCAGTTCCTGATCGCCGCGGACGGTCTGCACTCACCGACACGGCGCGCGCTGGGTCTGGAGGGCGCCAGCTGCATGCCACGGCGGTACGCGCAGCGCGCCCACGCGGCGATCACGCCGTGGACCGACTTCGTCGAGGTGCACTGGGCGTCGTCGGGGGAGGCCTATGTGACGCCCACCGCGGACGGCCAGGTCGGCGTGGCGATCCTGACCCGTCAGCGGGGGCGAGACTTTCACGACCTGCTCGCCGACCACCCCCGGCTCGTCGAACGCCTCGACGGTGCCCCGTTGGGCCGTGTCAGAGGCGCCGGACCGCTGCGACAGAGGGCGACCGGGCGGGTGCGCGGCAACGCCCTCCTGGTGGGTGACGCGGCCGGCTACGTCGATGCCCTCACCGGTGAAGGGATCGCGCTCGGGCTCGCGCAGGCCAGGGCCGCGATCGCGGCGGTGGTCGACGGCAAGCCTCAGCGCTACGAGCGCGACTGGCGACTGCTCACGTGGCGGCACGACCTGATGACGACCGGCCTGGTGACAGCGAGCCGTGCCCCGCTCGTTCGTGCGGGCATCGTTCCGGCTGCACAACGGCTCCCGGCGGTCTTCGGCTGGGCCGTGAATCAACTGGCCCGGCCAGCCTGATCGCCACGTAGGCTGGGCGCTTCACCGACAGAGAGCCGGCGCCATGTGTTTCTCGACCGAGGCCGACCTGGTCGCAGGGATCGCCCTCCTGCCCGTGGCCGCACTGTCTCTTCGCGAGGTCCGATGTGCGCGGGAGGTGCCGTTCGCTGCACTTCCCCTCCTGTTCGCCGCCCATCAGCTCACCGAGGCACTCGTCTGGGCGGGGCTCGACGGTGACGTCTCGGCGAGTGTCCAGAAGGCGGCGGCCATGGTCTACGTGCTCTTCGCCTTCTCCGTGCTCCCGACCCTGGTTCCGGCCGCAGTGCTGCTGCTCGAGCCGAGGGGTGCACGGCTGCGGGTGGCGCCGTTCGTCGCACTGGGTGTGGTCGTGTCGGCCCAGCTGACGTATTTCGTGCTGAACGGGCCTCTCGTCGTCGAGGAGCATGCCCACGCCGTGGAGTACCAGGTGGGGCTCCAGAACGGCACGTTCTGGGCAGTGCTCTACATCGTTGCCGTGGTGGGGCCGTCGCTGTTGTCGGGCTACCCGTCCATCGTGGCGTTCGGTGCGCTCAACCTGGTTGGGCTGACACTGGTTGCGATCCTCTACCGGGAGGCCTTCGCGTCGGTCTGGTGCGTGGTCGCGGCCCTCCTGTCGGTGCTGGTGCTCCTGCACATGTACCGCCGTCGGCGCCTGCCCGACCCACACCGGCTCCGTGGTGAGGGCGACGGGTTCAACGGGGGAGAGGTCCTCCCTTGGCGAGCCAGCCGCTGAGAGCGTCAGGGCTGAGAGGGCGCGAGTAGTGGTAGCCCTGGACGATGTCGCAGCCCAGCTCGGCCAGCCGTGAGAGCTGGTCGGCCGTCTCGACCCCCTCGGCGACGACACTGACCGAGAGGGCGTGCGCGAGCTCGATGCAGCTGACGACGATCGCCGTGCCCTCCGGCGAGTCCAGCCTGTCGACGTAGGACCGGTCGATCTTGATCTCGTCGACGGGGAAGTCGTTGAGGTAGGCGATGCTGGCGTGCCCGGTGCCGAAGTCGTCGATCGACAGCTGCACGCCCTGCTCGTGCAGGGCGACGAGATTCTCGCGCACCTGCGGGGCGTCGGTGATGAGCCCGGTCTCGGTGATCTCCAACGTCAGCAGGCCAGGGTTCAGGTCGGTCGCGCCGAGGAGCGAGGCGACGGTACCGGCGAACCGTGGCTCACCGAGCTGCCGCGCCGAGATGTTGACGGACACCTGCACGGGGACCGCGGCATCGCTGTTGAGCTCGACGGCCTGGGCGATGGCGGTGGCGCACGCCCAGGTACCGATCTGGCTGATCAGTCCGCTCTTCTCGGCCACGTCGATGAAGCCGGAGGGCGGGACGGCGCCACGCGTCGGGTGGTTCCACCGGATCAGGGCCTCGACGCCGTGGAGCCGGCCCGTTCGGAGGTCGAGCTGGGGCTGGTACTCGAGGCGGAGCTCGTCACCGGTGAGGGCCGCACGGATCTCGCCGAGCAACCGGATCTCGTCGACCGCCGCGCCGTCGGTGATGGCCGCAGATCGCTTCCACCGGTTGCGGCCTGCCGCCTTGGCCGCATACATGCCGGCGCTTGCCTGGCGCAGCAGGGCGTCGGCCGCCTCGAGCGAGCCGACACCTCCCGTGGCAACCCCGACGCTGGCAGAGACGACGATCTCGAGGTCGTCGGCCATCATCGGCTCGGCCACGAGCGCGAGGATGTCGTCGGCGTCCTCCTCGAGGGCGGTCTCCGGCAGGACGACGACGAACTCGTCCCCGCCCACCCGACCGAGCAGGGCCGGCTCGCGGAAGCGATCCCTCAGACGCTGGGCGAGGGTGTTCAGGACGTCGTCGCCTGCTGCGTGGCCGAGGCTCTCGACGACGACCCGGAAGTGGTCGAGCCCGATCCAGAACGCTCCGACGGCGGGCTCATGCTCAACGATGCTGGGACTGTCCGTGAGCGCGTGGACGAGTCCCGTCCGGTTCAGCAGGCCCGTGAGTGCGTCGCGGCGGGCGGCCCGCTCGAGATCGGCCTCGGCACGGTGCACGGCCGAGATCAGCTGCGCCTCCTCCACCGAGCGCTGCCGCCGCGGCGCGAGGACGAACAGGGTCACCGCCGGCTCTGTCATCACCTGCGCGGCATCCAGCGTCGCCGGCAGGCGGGTGCGGTCCGCCCCGAGCACGGTGACCGCGATCTCCGGGACGTGGCCGGCGAGCTCGAGCAACGGTGCCGTGCGGGTCGAGAAGACGATGCGGTCGCCGACCGTCAGCAGGCGGAGGAACGAGGTGCCGAGCAGGTCGTCGTGGTCCAGTCCCGTCCAGGACGTGAACCGGTCGTTGACGTCGAGGATCGTGCCGTCGGCCGCTGCGACGACCGCCCCCACGGGCGCTGCCCGGAAGAGGGCCTCGAAGTCGAAGCCGTTCGGGTCATCGGTCACTGGCGGGCGGCGGCGTAGGAGACGATGGCCCGCGCGGTCTCAGCGGGAGCGCTGACCTGGGGGACGTGGCCGGTCGCGCTCAGCACCAGCAGCTCGCTCCGGTCCAGCTGCGAGTGCAGGTACTCACCGACCGACAGCGGCGCCAAGGCGTCCTGGGAGCACTGCAGGATCAGGCTCGGAACGGTCACCCGGGGCAGCAGGTCGCGCACGTCGGACATGAACGTGACCCGCGCGAACGTCCGCATCACGCGGGGGTCGACCCGGCAGAAGCTGCCTTCCAGCTCGCCGGCGAGCTCGGGGGAGTCAGCGTTGCCCATGACCACCGGCGCCATTGCCGAGGCCCACGCCATGTGGTTGTCGTCGAGCGACTCCAGCAGGTCCTGGACGTCGGCGCGCGACATGCCGCCGACGTAGCCGGACGCGTCGTCATCGAGATAGGACGGCGACGGGGCCAGCAGGACCAGCCGCCCCAGGAGATCGGGACGCTGGACCGCCCCGGCGATTGCCATCATCGCGCCGATGCTGTGGGCGACGACCGTGACGTCCTGCAGGTCGAGCGCCGCACAGATCTCGAGCAGATCGGCGACGTACCGGTCGAGGGAGCCGTACTCCACCGGGTCGTAGGCACCGAGGCTGGAGCCGCCGGATCCCACGTGGTCGAACATGACGACGCGAAATGTCTCCGACAGCATCGGCAGCACCCGGCTGTACATGCTCTGGTCGCAGCCGAAGCCGTGCACCAGGAGCAGGACCGGCGCGTCCGCTGGACCATGCACCGTGACGTTGTTGCGAACCAGCACGTCATGGGGATCATGGCCGGTGCCGTCGTAAGTCGCCATGCCGTACCTTCTCACGGCCCGGGGCCGTGAGGCCGCGTTCGTGCCCGGGCACGGGTGGTCTCGGTGGCGGAGGCGTGTCCGGCGAGCTGGCCCACATCAGTGCCATGGTTGAGGCCGTCGAAGGCCGGGGCCGGCGGCCAGGCGGTGTTCACGCCGCACGACGTGGCTGATCCCGGTGACGATCAGCTCGGCCGCATCCGCCTGGGCAAGGTGTTCGGCGCCTCACTGCTCATGTCGTCGTGGAAGTTTCCGACGTCGTACCACGCCCCTGAGGGCGCGCAGGCGTTCTAGATCGTCCAGCTCGCCGCGGACATGAGCCTGGGCGACGTCCCGCAGGAGCAGGTCGACGCCTTCCTGCAGACCGTGGGGTCTCTGGAGTTCAAGACCGCCCCACCGCGACCGGGCCTCTGACGTCGAGGTGCGAGGAGCTAACGCTCCTTCACGATTTCGTGCGATGAGTGAGAGCTCGGAGCAACGAGACGGCGACGAGGTTGGACTCTGGGACACCAGAAGGCCGATCCTGCCGACGCACTGCCGCCCGCCGCCTCCATGAGGCAGCGGGCGGGCAGCGAGTCTGCGACTGGGTGGCGGTCATGCAGCGCGGCGCTTGAACGCGACCGCGGCGGCCAGGAGCGGGACGACGACCCATGCGGCGAAGACGGCCGCGCCGGCGGCGGGGCTGAGGATGGACGCCTCCGGTGCCACCGAGGTGAAGGAGCTTCCGGCGATGGACGGCAGGTACTGCAGGACGTCATCTCGTGAGCCGGCCGGCAGCATGATCGTGCCGAGGGCAGGCAGCAGGAAGATGACCCCGAACAGGACCGAGATCGCGCCCGCCGTGCTGCGCAGGAGCGCACCGACCGCGAGCCCCATCAGGGCGGTGCCGGCCAGGAAGACAGCCGAACCGATGACGGCACGCAGGACGCCGGGGTCGCCCAGCGATGCGGTGGCGATGTCCCCGCTGGCGATCAGGGCCTGACCGGCGAAGAACGCGACGAAGGCACTCGCTCCGAGCGCGACCAGCGTCGTGACGGCCAGGACCACGACCTTGGCACCGAACACGGGGATGCGGGACGGCACGGACGTCAGGCTGGTCCGGATCATGCCGGTGCTGTACTCGCTGGTGATCACGAGGACACCGAGCACGCCGATGATGAGCTGCGCGACCTGGATGCCGGCCAGCGCTGCCCCGATGGTGTCGCCCTCGACATCGGTCTGCGTGCTGCCGATCACCCCACCGACCATGGCGGAGAAGATCAGTCCGATGCACAGGAGGATCCCTGCTGCCGCGGCGAGGGTGACCATGTTGCTCCGGACGGACCGGATCTTGGTCCACTCCGAGCGCATCACGCCGCGCATCGTGATGCGGCTCAGGTTGGGGACGAGTTGAGTGGTCATGAGGCTGCCTTCGTGTCTGTGTGGTGAACGGTGGTGGTGGTCTCGCCGGTGTACTCGACGGCGTCTCGGGTGAGCTCCATGAACGCCTCTTCGAGGGACGCCTGGTTGCTGCTCAGCTCGTGCACGGGGATGGCGGCTTCGCTCGCCCGGGCGCCGATCTGCTCGGGGGTGAGCCCGATGACGTCCAGCGACCCGTCCGGCTCTGTGGTCACGGTGACGCCGTCGCCGGTGAGGAGCGGCTGCAGCAGCGCCGCTTGGGGGCTGCGGACGCGGACGCTGCGCACCGAGCGGCTCATGAGCTCGGCGACCGGCAGGTCGGCGATCAGCTTGCCGCGGCCCACGATGACAAGGTGCTCGGCGGTGAGGGCCATCTCCGTCATCAGGTGGGAGGAGACGAACACGGTGCGTCCCTCGGCGGCGAGCCCGCGGAGCAGCTCGCGGATCCAGCGGATGCCCTCGGGGTCGAGCCCGTTGACCGGCTCGTCCAGCATCACCGTCTGCGGGTCGCCGAGCAGAGCCCCGGCGATCCCGAGGCGCTGCCCCATGCCGAGGGAGAACCCGCCGACCCGCTTCTTGCTGACGTCGGCGAGCCCGACCAGCTCCAGCATCTCGTCGACCCGACGAGCCGGCAGTCCGTGGGTGTGGGCCTGGGCCAGGAGGTGGTCGCGGGCTGACCGGCCCGGGTGGGTGGCCCCGGCGTCCAGCAGGACGCCGAGCTCGCGGATCGGCATGGAGTGCTCGCGGTACGGACGGCCGTTGACGGTGGCAGTCCCACCGGTCGGCTCCTCCAGCCCGACCAGCATCCTCATGGTGGTCGACTTCCCGGCCCCGTTGGGTCCGAGGAAACCGGTGACGACCCCTGGCTTCACGCTGATGGTGAGGTCGTCCACCACCGTCTTGGACCCGTACTGCTTGGTCAGGTGCTGTAGCTCGATCATGATGTTCTCCTCAGGTGGCCGGCGCTTCCGGCGTCGAGAAAGAGCCTCGTCGTTCGGGGGCGTCCTGGCGTCGTGCTGTCGCAGACACCTGCGGCTGCTGCGGGTGCAGCAGGCCACGGGCGGCTGACGCGCCAGGTACTGCGCCTGCAGTACGGCGCGACTACTGCAGCGGTGCGATGACGCGGAGCCGCGTGCTTCGTAGGCTGTGCGCATGCCAGGGCTCAGCGAGGTGCGCGCACTCCATCGGGAGCACCCCGTGGCGTTCGATGCGCTGCTGGCGTTGGTGCTCATGCCGATCGTGGTCTTCGTCCCTGACACCGAACGCGCAGACGGATCTGCGTTGTCCGGTGCGGCCGCCGTCGTGGCGGTGCTGAGCTGCGCCGCGCTGGCCTTCCGGCGCCGCCAACCGGCCGCCGTGCTGGTGGCCAGCGTGCTGGGCGCCGGGGTGGTCATCCTCCTCGACGGCGGGCCGTCGAGCGTCGCGCTGGTGCCGTTCGTGGCCCTGTACTCGTTCGCCGTCGCGCATGGCTGGGTCAGCACGCTGGTGGGATTCGTGGCGGCAGTCGTGGGCGTGGGGACAGCCGTGGCCCTGGCGACGACCCCGTGGCCGCCCGACTCCCACGCGTTCCAGCACGTCTCGTCGTTCGCGGTCGCCGCCGCGGTGGGCACGACGGTCCGGGCACGTCGCGCCTACGTCGTGGCGATCGAGGAACGCGCCGAGCGAGCCGAACGCACCCGTGAGCAGGAGGCTGCCCGACGGGTGGCCGAGGAGCGGCTGCGCATCGCGCGGGAGCTCCACGACGTCATCGCCCATGGTGTCGCGATCGTGAACGTCCAGGCGTCGGTGGCTCGTCATCTCGTGCTGGGCGACCCGCCGGCCGCAGTGGCGGCGCTCGATCACGTCCGGGATGCGGGCAGGGCGATCCTCGACGAGCTAGGGGACGTCCTGAACGTCCTGCGTCAACAAGATGACGTGGTGGACCTGCACTCGCCCGCACCCGGACTGGACCAGGTCCACCAGCTGGTCGCGTCGTTCCAGGCCGCGGGCATGAGCATCAGGCAGTCCGTGACCGGCACACCTCGCGCCATCACCGGGGGAGCGGACCTGGTGGCCTACCGGGTTCTTCAGGAAGCGCTCACCAATGCCCACAAGCACGGGACAGGACCTGCCACGATGACGATCTGTTACGAGCCGGCCCACGTCGAGCTCGAGGTGACCAATCCCGTCGGCGACGACGAGACGGCAGACCGCTCCGGGGGTGCCGGCTTCGGGCTCATCGGGATGCGTGAGCGCGTGGCGGCGGTCGGTGGGCAGATGGCGGCCCGGCGCGGCCCTGACGGGCGCTTCGAGGTCTCGGTCCGACTGCCCGACCGAGCAGGAGTGCACGCGTGAGCATCCGTGTCGTCATCGCGGACGACCAGGGGCTGATCCGCGCGGGCTTCAGGTCGCTGATCGACTCGGCCCCCGACATGTGCGTCGTGGGCGAGGCAGCCAACGGGCGTGAGGCGGTGGACCTGATCCGCGACACCCGTGCCGACGTCGTCGTCATGGACATCCGCATGCCCGAGCTGGACGGCCTCGGTGCGACCCGCCTCATCTGTGCGGACGAGGACATGGCCGGCGTCCGCGTCCTGATCCTGACAACCTTCGAGCTCGACGAGTACGTGCTCGAGGCGGTCGAGGCCGGCGCCAGCGGTTTCCTCGGCAAGAGCGTCGACCCGGAGGACCTGGTGCAGGCGATCAGGACGTTGGCGGCCGGCGACGCCCTGCTGTCACCCAAGGCGACACGGGCTCTGATCAGCCGCTACTCCAGGACCGACCCTGCTGGGACGACCGATGCCCTCGACACGACGGTGCTGCCGGCGTTGACCGACCGGGAGCGCGAGGTGGTCGCCCTGGTGGCCCACGGGTTGACCAACGACGACATCGCCGAGCGCCTCTTCGTCTCCCCGTTGACGGCGAAGACCCATGTGAACCGGGCGATGATGAAGGTGGGCGCACGCGACCGGGCGCAGCTGGTGGTCGCTGCGTACCAGAGCGGCCTCATCCGCCCCGGCCCGCCGTCCAAGACGGCTCCCGCCTAGGTGCGGCGTCAGGCGGCGACGTACTCCATCTCGACGGTGGGCGTCGGCGGGTAGAGCTCGATGACGATCAGCTCGGCTGGTGGGCTGGTTGACCAGTGGAGCAGGCCGTGGCCCTTGAGGTTGTGGTGTCTTCGACACAGCGGTCCCATGTTGTCGCCGGTGGTGGGACCGACCGGATGCGGTATTCGGTGGTCGAGGTCGCAGCGTTCGGCGGGGACCATGCATCCGGGTGCTTGGCAGACACCGTGCAGGAACTGCAGCGCGACGGCGAGGGTGTCGGGGGCGAATCGCCCGATGTATTCGTGGGCCAGGACGTCGTCGCGGACCGGGTCGACGACGATGCGGTGCCAGAAGCTGCCACCGGTGGCGATCACGTCGCCGATCCACGGGGCGGGGACGGCCCAGCAGCCGTCGGTGGACTCTGTGAACCCGGGCACCGCGCCCGCCAGCACGTCGGCTGCGACGGTGACGGCGATGTTCGCATCGATCGCGCTGGTGGCGGCGTCGGAGTCGGTGCACCAGGCGACCAGCAGATCGGCCTCGCGCTGGGCGACGGTGCGGTCATCGTCATCAGCTGCGGGTTTGCGAGCTTCCTTGCGAAGACGCGCCTCGATCGCTGCGGCTTCGTGCGAGGGCAGATAGGCGTTCAGCCATGACATCGAGTCATCCCCATGGGCCACCGCCACGTGTCGGTCCTTGCGTGCGGCGTCGGCCCGTTCGACGGCCAGATCAGCCTCGACCCGCTGCACGAACCGGCGCAACCATTGCCTCAGCTCGGTGCCGGTGTGATCGGCCGCGTAACCGAGCACCCGGGCCTCCAGCCGGGCCACGGACTCCTCGCGGTGCAGCTTCTCGATGGTCGCGCTGATGTCACGGACACGGGAGAAGTCGATGATTCCGTCGACGAAGGCTTCCCACACCTGTGGTGTCTTGTCGCGGACCCGGTCGGCGATCGACAGCCGCAGCTGGATCTGCGCTTCGGACATCCCGGTGGCCTCGCCGATCGTCAGCGCGATCGCGGATCGTTCGATCTTGCGCCGCAGCGACGACTCGATCGACGCGGTGCGAGCCATCTCCGCGTCGCGGTAGTCGACCATCGCCACGATGGTGTGCGCCTCGGCCATCGCCTGGCGTCGTATGGCGTCTGACAGCGACTCGGTGGTCGGGGCTGTCGTGGTGGCCATACCTCTAACCTAGAGGTCGCCACCGACACTCTTTTCTGCCGCGACCCCAGGCAGTATCCGCATCCTTTTCGCGCCAGCCGAGCATGATGCAGAGGCCGTTGTCGACCGTCCAGCGGCCGTCGGGAAGCCCTCGACATCCGCCGCGGCCTGGGGCGGTACGTGACTCGTCGCTCGTCAATGTGGGTTGACCGTGCTGGGAAAAGTCAACTAAGGTTGACCGCATGACCGATGTTGATCTTGCCTGCATCATTGAGAACACCGATCCCCTCCAAGCGTTGCGCGAAGCAACCGCGCTGCGCCGCCGACTGGATGGACACGAAGAAGTCCTGGTACACCGTGCTCGCGTGTCGGGGACCACGTGGGCGCAGATCGCCGGGGCGCTCGGCGTCTCGAAGCAGGCCGTTCACAAGAAGTACGGCGGCCGACGCCTGTTCGGCCGCACGGAGGCATGACGGTGACGGCCTCGCCGCTCGACGACCTGGCCGGACGAACAGCGGAACGGCTCGGCGCTAGGCAGCGTGGTGACATCGTGGTGGGCGCCCTGGCCGACGGGCATTTCGCGGTGCGCGGCGCAGACCCCCGCACGCAGTTCGAGATCGGTTCCGTCACCAAGACGTTCACCGCGCTCGCCTTGGCCCAGCTCGCCGTGCGTGGTGTCGTGCGGCTGGACCAACCGCTGAGCGACCTTCTTCCCCGCGACATCACGGCTCCAGAACGCGGCGGTGAGGTCATCAGGCTAAGGCACCTGGCCTCCCACACGTCTGGCCTTCCACGCCTGCCCAAAGGACTCCTGCCGCGAGGCCTCTTTCAATCAGACCCCTACGCCGGATTCACCGGCGAGCTGCTGATGGACGGACTGCGTCGCACCCATTTGCGATCTGTGCCCGGCACTCGCTTCCACTACTCCAACCTCGGCGCAGGCCTGCTCGGACTCGTCCTGGCACGACACACCGGCACTGACTACGACACGCTTGTGCAGACCGAGATCTGCCGGCCCCTGGGCATGACCGACACCCGTGTGGTCCTCGACGACCGAGGCGCAGCCCGGCTGGCCGCCGGGCATTCCCGCACGGGACGACCGCGACCACCCTGGCACTTGGCCGCCCTCGCCGGTGCGGGCGGCCTGCACTCCACGGTTCCCGATCTGCTCAAGCTCGCGCGAGCCCACCTCGGCTCCGCACCCGAAGGACTCGCCGAGGCAATCGCTCTCAACCGCACTACCGCACACCGCATCAACGCGAGGGCCAGCATCCAGCCCGGATGGATCGCCGCCGACCTGCCGCGCAGCCAGCATCGGGTCATGTTCCACAACGGCGGCACCGGCGGCTACCGCAGCCTGCTGGCCATAGCCCCCGACCACGGCGCCGCAGTCGTCATCCTCAGCGCAACCAACCGATCCGTGGACCGCCCCGGCCTCGATCTGCTCAGGCAGGTCATCGACTCCGGATTCGGTCCCGACACCGTCCCGGCCGCCGCCGTCGCCTGACCGGCGGGACGAGTGGAGGCCGATGGGCGCCGAGGCCACTGGCGTCGTTGGCGGTCCAGACCGTGCCGCTCCTACGAAGTTCTGGATCTGCCTGGAGGCGTCAAACGCGCCGCTGAGCATCACCGCATAGGGTGCGGAGGCGTGCGGAAGCTCGTTTGAGTGCACGACTGCACCCAGCCTCTGTCAGGGCGCAGAACCTGCGTCAACCTTTCGCGCTCCAATTCGAAGACCCGTCAGTGAGGGAACATATGTGCCGCGTGCTCGCCTACATCGGGCCCGAAATACCTGTGGAAAGTCTGCTTCTCAAGCCGGAGAACAGCCTCATCAACCAAACCCTCGACCCAGAGCGTCATCCGCAGCTTCAGCTCGCAGGCTGGGGATTCGGTATCTGGAGCGAACATCTGCTGAAGACAGAGGAGCCCCTGCTCTACCACCGGCCGATGGCTGCGTTCTACGACGACAACGTCGCCGGCATCGTGCCAAGCCTTCAGGCCAGCACGTTGCTTGCTCATGTGAGAGCTGCCGACTACAACTCGACTGTGGTCCTGGCCGACGAGAACTGCCACCCGTTCTCCTACCAGGGCACCCCCTGGATGATTGCTCAAAATGGTGACCTGCCGAACTGGAAGCTGCTGCAACGGGAGCTGCTGCAGCACTGCAAGGACACGTTCCTGGAGCAGATGCGCGGCACCACTGACACGGAGTTCCTCTACGTCCTTCTCCTTTCCCTGCTCGAGGACGACAGCGACGAGGGCGTGCAGCGCGGATTCGAGGAGATGATGAAGCTCATCGTCAAGGCCATGGACAGTCTCCAGCTCCCGAGCCTGACCAAGCTGAAGATGGCCTTGGTCGCCCCGAACCGCATCATCGGAGTCAACTTCGGCACAGGACACCAGGGCGAGACCGACCCTGCTGGGGACTGGAGAGAACTCCGTAAGTCCGGCCCGGGCACCGACGATTTCGCGCTCTCCATGCTCCTGGAGCCGATGTATCTGCTGATGGGTCGCAACTTTGAGGATGACGACACGACCTACGACTTCGAGGACTGCACGGAAGAAGAGGCGACGTCCGTCATCCTCGCCTCAGAGCCCCTCACTGAGAACGACGGCTGGATGAACTTGGAGTTCGGTGAGATCGTCTTTCTCGAGAAGAAGGGCGCAAGCATCACGAGAAGCGTCGACAGGTTGAAGGTGTAGGGCGGCGGCCGCCAGCCCCGCTAGGAGGAAGTGGCCCAGGTCGCCGGCGTCTGACATGTCATCCAACATGTAGGAGTCGACGAAGCCCCACCTGTATGCGAGGACGCCGACGGGGACGTTCACCGGTATGACGCGGGATCTCACGGGAGGGAGACGCTGCCGGTGAGGGAGGCGGGCTCGGCGACGCTGCCTCCATCCCGGGCTCGATCGGTGTGGGCCACCGGCTACCCGTTTACTCGACGGCCCAGCGTCTGGTGAGATCCGTCGTGATCCTCCTGATCTCTGCCAGGACTGTCTTCACGGTGGCGCGCTCGAGCGTCTCCGGTCGAGCGAGGCAGTCGATGTATCGGCCCAAGCCAGGATGGGCGAGCGGGCGCAGCACCAGGTCCGGGTGGCTGCGGAGGTCGCTCGTGTAGCGGGGCATCAGCGCGATGCAATCGCTCGCGGACACCACACTGGCAGCCACCTGGAATTCGTTGATCCGGTGGACGACGTGGGCCTCGTCGCCGCTGATGCCGGCAATCGCGGCGATGGCCTGTTCCAGGGGGAATCCCTCGTGCACCGCGACCCACTTCTCGCCAGCGAGATCCGCCGACTCGATCGACGACTTCGCCGCCAGCTGGTGGTCGCCCCGGACGACGACGTCCAGCGGTTCGAACACGAGCGGTTCCACGCGCACCGATGCTGGCCACCGCGGGCTGCCGACGAGTCGATGGGCGAGGACGAGGTCGTGATCTGTCGTGAGCGAGGGGAAGTCCTCCTGGGCCACGTCGAAGTCGCTCACCCTGACGTCCGGCTGGTCGGGGCCGTTCAGCGCCATGATCAGCGGTGCGAAGGCCGCCAGACCTGCGCTGTGGAAGGCCGCCACCGACACCGTGCCCGTGCGGTCGTCCTGGAACCGTGCCACCGCCTGTTCAGCGCGCTCGAGCGCCACCTCCACATCGATCGCTGCCCTGGCCAAGGCGCGCCCGGCGTCGGTGAGCGCGGTCCGTCGGCCGTCCCGGTAGGTCAGCGGAACGGGGGAGCGGCGCTGCAGCGCGCTGATCTGTTGCGAGACCGATGACGGAGTGACGCGCATGGCGGCCGCGACGGCGGCGATGCTGCCCCGATCACCCAGCTCTCTCAACGCACGCAGCTGACCCAGTTCCATAAGGCCAAACTAAACCATTGGCCACCACATCGGTGTCTTGTCTAATACGCGAGCTACCCGGACGATCAGGGGGTGCCTTCCCTCCTGGTCCGTTTCCGCGTGGACCTGTTGCTCTTTCTGGTCGCCGCCTCATGGGGCTCGACGTACCTCGTGGCCAAGGAGCTGGTCACGCCGAGCTCGGTGATGGCGCTCCTGGCGGTGCGGATGCTGCTCGCCGCGAGCGTCATGGGGGCGGTTGTGGCCGTTCGGGGCCGCCGCGTGATCGCAGCCGAGCTGCGCGCGGGTGTCGGACTCGGGATGTTGCTGGCTGCCGTGTTCGTCCTCGAGACCTTCGGGATCGCTCACACCTCGGCCACGAACGCCGGACTCATCATCAGCCTGACGATCGTGTTCACTCCGATCCTCGACTCAGTGGTCTCCGGACGCCGGTTGCCGGGCGCGTTCATGGTCGCCGCCACGATCGCCGTCGTCGGGGTCGCGCTGCTTGCGGGCAACGGTGCACTCCAGCCACCGAACCTCGGCGACCTGCTGGTCCTCGGGGCGGCAGTCGTCCGCGCCATCCACGTCACCTCGATGCCCAAGCGCACGGCCGACCGGCCGATGGACACGCTGCACCTCACGACGGTGCAGCTGGCCACCTGCGCGGCGGTCTTCTCGGTGGGTTCGGTGCTTCACGGCGACTCGATCCCGCAGTACGTCGCTCAGCTCGACCTCGTGCGAGCCATGCTCTTGCTCTATCTCGTGCTCGCGTGCACGGTCTTCGCCTTCTTCGTCCAGATCTGGGCGGTCCAGCGCACGTCTCCGTCGAGGGTCAGCCTGCTGCTTGGAACAGAGCCCATCTGGGCCGCCCTCATCGGCATCACGATCGCCCACGACAGCTTGACCCCGGCAGGCTATTGCGGCATCGCCCTCATCCTCGCCGGCACCGCGTGGGGCCGCTCCCTGGAACAGGGGCATCGCCTCGCCGCGGAGCCGGCAGAACGCCAGCCGTCAGCGGCCGGCAGCTTGTGAGCGCAGCTCATACCTGCGCCTCCCTGACGTCGCTGCGGACCGACATGCCGCGGCGGACCATCAGCACCCCGGATGCGCCCAGCTCGCCGCTGTTCAGTCAGGGAGTCAAGGCCGGGTCGCAGGTGCTCGTTTCAGGAACGCCCGGCATCGCCCGCGGACCGGCGAGTTGGCGGGCGTGGGCATTGGCGCTCAGACCCGTCAGGCGCTTGCCAACTGCGAGGCCATCTTGAGAGCAGGGGGCTCGAGTCTTGACGACGTTGTCGAGGTAGGTGTGCTGCTCTCCGACCCGGCGACTTCGCGGGTATGAACGAGGAATACGCGCGGTGGTTCCCTACAGATCCATCCACCCGCTATGCGGCAAAACTGGGTGCTCAGATACCAGGTGTCTGGATCCGCATGACGGCTTTCACCTCGTGCTCCCGCCTCGGTAAAGGGGTGAGTCGACTGACGCCGCTTGCGCATCGACTCATCCACGCTCTTCTTGTGTCCGGTTCGCGGGGGAATGAGAGCTTGCTGCGACAGGCTCCGCAACCTCGCCGGCCGCACTGCTCGCGGTTTACATTCGTGCGGCGACCGCCGAGTCGCGTCATAGTGAAAACATGTCATCCGATCCGGCTCCTGGTCGGCGACCCCCCCGTCCGTCGACCTGGTGGGTTGGTCGTGGTTCGGGTGATCGAAAGTGGTGGGCCGATGGAGTCGTCGTCGGGGTGTTTCCAACGCTGTCCACTTTCACCTACTTGGTCGACCCCGGCGGGAGAGACAACGCGTGGGTTTTCGTGGTCGGCTGGGTCGTAGTCGGAGCGTTTCTCGTCTCGGGCTACCTCGGCCGAAGCAAGGCCCGCTAAACCGACCGGGGATTTCTTCGTCCCGCAGCCGATGCTCTCGAGGCATTGGGGGCTAGCACTGGACCATCGCTCGGGCTGTGACGGCAATTCAGTGGCGCAGTGAAATTACGAACGCCCGAAGCGGAGATAAGACGCAGGTCCGATCGGCACAGGTAGAGGGGCGGTTGGAAACGAGCGCGAGTCGGTAGCGGTCTGGTGAGGGCTCAGTGGGCAGTATTGCTGGGACGGGTTGCGTACTCCAGGGCTTCTGGGACCAAGTCACTCATCCGCTTGTGGATATGGCGGATGTACTCGCGCACGCTCTCGCCATCACCCAGACCCTCCTCGATATAGGGACCGTAGCGATCGCCGAAGACGCTCCGTTGTGCCATGTCGAGGCGGAGATACCAGTCGTACCCTCGGGGTCGAGGGGGTAGTCCGGCCATTGAAAGTTCACTGTCGAGATGGTCGTCAATCTCATCTTGGTCTTGAGCGGAGAAGGGCACTTCCCAATAGTCAATGGTGCCATCGTCCGCCTCGGCGCTCGAGCGCACGACTGGCTCTCGCTCCACCCGGTCGGGAGTTGCCACGACCCAGTCGGGTCCTGCGGTCCACGCCACGAACAGCGACCACGTGACGTCCTCGAGACGCTCGTGGGTCGCGAGGTCGGGGGCAACGTCAACGACGGGGAAGTCTGACCACGACTGCGACATGCGGGCCAGCATGGCACGTACGTCAGCAGATTGGTGTTGATTTGTGGAAGGGTGCGGCCGGCTGTCGCGCACCTACGACGAGCGGCAATCGCGGGGGAGTGACGCCGCTCTCGACGACCGACCTGACCGTTTTGACGCGGTCAGTCGGACAAGGAGTCGACTACCTTCTTCACGCGTCGTGCGCGGGTCACCTCGGTCTTGGCGTCGTTCACTTGACGCACGTGCTCCTTGGATCGGCTCGGCGCGAGCGCGTCGAACTTCGCTCGTACTCCGCCTAGCTGAAGTGCGTCGGCGAGGTCGCTCGGGACCTCGGGAGCCCTAGACGACGTGTCGTGCTCGACGGTGACGTCGTGCTCTTCACCGCCGGCGACGTTGGCGGTTTCGCGAACGCTCTTGGACACGGGGATGAGGAAGCGTCCGCCCATGCTGGCGATTGATGATGCGTAGGTGTGACCGTTGATGTTGACAGTCACCGGGACTCGCTTGCCTGCACCGAAGCTAAGCACGATGTCCTCTGGCACCTCGATGCCGACGTTGTTGCCTAGTTGCAGAAGCGTCGTCCGGAACGTGACCATCTCGGTCTCCTGGCCTGCGATGAGCGAGGGCGGTTTCCCTGATCCTAACTTCCGCGTGGGTCGCTGTTAAGTGATCGCGCCAGCAGGAGACTCGGGGTCTCTCGACACCGGACAATTGTGCCTGGCCCGATGGCGGGGGAGTGACGCACGTCTGGCGCTAGGGGGCGCTGCGGATTTCGCATCCGCCCGACCGGTCGGTAGGCTAAACGTATGGCAACTCTCCTTCGCGTCACAGGTCTCTGCCGGTCATACGGCGACAAAGACAGTGTGGCCGCCGCGGTACGTACCCGTTCCGCGCAGGCCACCGGTCCCGTAGCCACCCTGATGGGTCTGTCCGGTGAGGCCTGCGCCGCCGCCTTCGTTCACGTCCGGAGGAACCGATGAGATCTGGCTCGGTCGCCGACACCCGGACGGCCCTGATCGACGCATTTGCCGAGGCGCTGGCGAAGTCCGGATATCCGGGCGTCTCCATGAACGAGGTCGCCGCGAATGCCGGCATCAAGAAACCGTCGCTCTACCACCACTTTCCTGGCGGCAAAGAAGCCGTGTACGTCGCGGTCGCCGAACGCTTCGCTGCGGACTCGGCAGAACGGATAACCGCCGCGCTCGCCTCCACCAACGACTTCCCGGACCAACTCACCGCCTTGGCACAGGTCTCGAACAGCACCACCGCGGCGGCAGTCTCCTTCGAGCAGCGCATCTACGACGCCCTCGACCACGTATCCGAAACGAGCGGTGCGAAGGTGCGCGACTCCTACGTCAACGCCGTCCTCGCACCCGTGTCCAGACTGTTCGAGGCTGCTACCGCACGTCGTGAGATCGACGGCGATCCTGGCTTCTTGAGCATGACCTTCCTCGAACTGGTCCGCGACACCACAGACATCAACGCAGCAGTGAATCTCTTCCTCGACGGCGCCCGTCCCCGCACCTGAGACGGTTCACGAACCAACTACAGAAGCGTCCGTCTGGAAACAGCAGAGCATCCACGGGGAAAACACGCGGCGCATCTGTGTCGCGTGAATTATGTGTGGAGCCGCGGGTACAGCGGTCTCGTGACGGACAACAAGCACAACTTCATGTCGACGATCGGTGCCAATTCTCCCGACTCAGGTGACGGACGAGCGACGCTGACTTTGGATGCCGATGACCGGCATCTCAACGCGGCGGGCACTATTCACGGGGGCGTGCTCGCCACCTTGGTCGACGCGACGATGGGCGAAGCTATCCGAAGTGCCGTCGATGGCGAAAGCCCTGTTACCAGTCAGCTCACACTCACCTATTTACACCCTGGCGAGCCCGGTCGGCTCATCGTCACAGCCCGGGTGCGTAAGCGCGGGGACAGTCTCGTTGTCTGCGAGGCCGACGTTGAGCAGGATGGCAAGTCACTGGTGCATGCGCTGGCTACGTTCGCATTGTTGAAGAAATGATGGCGTCTTGGCGCTGATGGTCGAACAGCCCGTCTCGGAGGGCTGAAGTTCGCTTTGCGGTTGCACGAACCCGGAAAATGTATGCGGTTATATGCGGGGAATTGACGCAAGGCCTTGAGAGCAAGCCCCTTCGCTTCCCGTCATGAGACCGCATTCTCCTTGCTGCCGGGTCCAACTCGGGGACTCGGCCACTGAGCGGTCATGCCGCCTCACATCGAGACCAGCCCACCGCGTCGTTCGGGCGCGACCGCCCGCTATTGCCGCAGAAACAATGGAGGCACCTAGAGTTTGGCCATGGTCCCACCGACAAGACGTCAGATAGTTGTAGTCGCCGTTGACGATGAACGGGTACCGCTAGGGAACTTCTGGACGTTGACGGCCAAGAAGTCCGACTTCTATCTGGAGCCGTCTGGTCTGGCAAACGCGCTTCACTTGTCAGCTCATGGGCCGAATGAGAAGTTCCCTGGCCACAGGTTTCACCTGAAGGTCGACGGCAAGCGGGCAGCCGCCGCACGCAACAGAGGGTCTGTTTTCGAGTACGACGTGCCCCGCAAGGGGGTTGCAATCAAAGGCCGCGAGGTGGCCGACCGAGTATTTCTGGTGGCACGTATCCGATGGATGCCCAGTCTCAAGGATGCTCGTTTCAAGGCCATCGCTCGGTCCAAGGAGACGGTCCCGGAAATTGGTGCCGGGATGCAGGGCGCGTCGCTCGGTGCGGAACTTCCGCCGGATAGCGCCTGGGACGTTGATGTATTTGTCTCCTACGAGCGGCAACGTCTAGTCACTGATGGGCCGGTCGTCGGCGACCCCGTGCTCGGTCCGCTGGAAAACTCAGCCGGGATGCACCTGATGGCTACATCGCACCATCGTTCCCTCGACAAGGCACCGTCGCCTGAAGGTCTTGTACCTGAAGTCCCCGAGGGTAGTGAGGATGCCACGACGTTGCTGTGCGGCGCACTCGATGAGCCTGGCGAGGTGTACTGGCTTGTGGAAACCATCGTGGCGCGCAGCACGTTGAACTCCAGGACTTAGGGGCGTAGCTATGGCCGAGGAGAGTCCCCGAGACGAGGTGACGCACA
The DNA here is from genome assembly GCF_003065605.1 of Aeromicrobium chenweiae. Classification (GTDB taxonomy): domain Bacteria; phylum Actinomycetota; class Actinomycetes; order Propionibacteriales; family Nocardioidaceae; genus Aeromicrobium; species Aeromicrobium chenweiae. The sequence continues at coordinate 1,668,965 of NZ_CP026952.1, forward strand.
CCGGCGTCCGACAGCTGCGCCTGTGGCATGGGGGAGCGCCGGGTCGCTCAGTAGGTGACCTGATACTGCCGCCCGACATCACAGGACTCGAATTCACCATGGCTGACGAGAGCATCGCGGGCGGCTTGATCTGCATCTCGCAGCGCCGCGACCGGGTCTACGTCACAACCGACCGTGAACTCGCTCGAGTGTACGCAGGTACTTGGAGGAACCCCGACACAGCAGAGCTGGGCCGGGGCGCCCTCTACCGCGTCGAGGTAAAGGAAGGACTGGAGGAAGACGAGGACCTCTTGTCGCTGCCGGGGCTCTCGTTTCAGGCCCCATCAGCAACCGTCATAGCGGTCTACGACGCCGCGGTGAAACCCGACGCCCCAAAGTACGGGCGGGTTCTGAAGCGCACCCTTGACGATCACGCCGCCGCCAAGGCTCGTGACGCCACTACCGGACTGGATGGACAGTGAGTCACCGACAGTCCTAGTACAACTATCGCTGCACCGAGACAGCATCGAGAACGTCATTCATGGAGCGCGAGACCCATCCGCCGTGGCAACTCTTTACGACGCGAGGAGTTGGTGACGTACTTCGGTTGAAACACAGATTCTGGACGCACTGGACTAGAAGATCAAAGAAAAACTCACCGCCCTTGAGAAAGCGCCTAGCCTGACATCGACTGAAGTAGTTCCGCGAGCAGGGAGAATGACATGAGCGTGCTGATGCACGTGATTGATTGGGTCGTCAGTACTCCGATCCCAACACCAGCGTCGCCCACATCATCTCCCTCGCAGATGACCGGAGCGGGTGATAGCGGCGTTGTATCAACATCGACAACGTCTCCACCTACGTGGGTTCCATACATCACGCTAGTAGCGGCAGTCCTGGCCGCCGGCGTCGCTCTTTTTGGTGCCGTCCTCCAACGCAAGTCCGGCAAAGAAGCCGCTGACGCGGCCAGGGAGTCGGCTGGCGCTGCGCAGAAGAGTTCCGAGGCGTCCGAGCGGTCAGCGAAGGCTTCCGAGGATTCGGTAGCCCTCAACGCAGACACGGCTCGAGCAACTGCTGCGCGTTTGGATTCCGAAGGATTAGCCAAGCGCTACCAAGATGCCGCCGCTCAGATCGGGCACGACAAGGCTGCGGTTCGCTTGGCAGGGGTGTACGCCCTCGCGCGTCTAGCAGACGACTGGCCGGACCAACGACAGACCTGTGTGGATGTGCTCTGCGCCTACCTACGTATGCGGCCCATGATGATGGACCACCACGAGGGCGAGTATCCGGTTGTTGTCCCCGACGACGGCGACGAGCAAGTGCGTCGGACCGTCAGCGATCTGATCAGCAATCGGGTTCGGGGCGAAGACGCGCTATGGGCAGATTGCGACTTCAACCTCACCTACGCCTGTCTGCTCGACTTCCGTTTGAGAGATGCGAATATCCGTGGACGCTTCATCATCACTGGCGCCACGATCACGGGAAGATGCTCTTTCACTCGCGTCATCTTTGGCGGCGGGCTCGATGCACGGGAACTCAGAATCGAAGGAGCTCTCAAACTGAATGACGTGCTGCCAGGCGACGAGAGAACCGTCTCCTTGACAGAGACCTTCGTCGCTGAAGGCGGCGTGCTTGACTTCGTGCTTACCAAACCGCCGACAGCGGGCAAACAATGGAGGGTCTGGCCCACCGACATTCGTTGCAGGGGCACGGTCTCTCTCAAGGTCGCAAAGAGCACCTACGAGCAGCCAACGTTCCGGGTCCCAGGGTTGAAGCTGGAGCCCACCGGTCGCTTCCGCCTGCTGCAGGCACCGGCTGCCGAGGCGGGCAGCACAGAGTTCCCGAGAATCGAGGCGAACGGTTGGTCGACGACAGCTTCCTCGAAGGTCGAGATCGCAGGTTCGCTACAATCCAGCGGCATTTTTGATGCGATTGCTTGGACCGGAGCAGAGCTTCCTCAGTTCAAGTCCGTGTACGTCACCGGACTGGACATCGACGCGATCTTGGCTGAGGACTCCAATTCTTAACTGCTGCGGGAGCCCTGTTTGGCTTGAGTGAATCTCGATCGTTCTGCTTGCTGGGCCATCTTCTCCAGCACACCATCGGCTGGGCTTAGTTGTAGGCGGGGAAATGATTCGGCTGGCCTGACAGATCCGGCGCAGGGTAAATGCGCCACGATCTTGAATGTGGGGGTTTTGATTGGAACCGAAGGCGGTGCCGCACTCGCCCTAGACTTACCCCGTGGCCCAACACGAACTTGAAGTCGGTGGCGAGGTCGGCTTCCCGACTGTTGCGAGACTTTCTGCACGCTACAAGGTCAGTTGGGCAGAACGCGCTGGGGAGCACCTTCGAGAGGTGAGTCGAGAGACCGGGCTGGAAGCCGTGGAGATCGAGGCTCGCTGTCTTGCCGATGACAATCTCACAGCCCTGGTGGTGTCAGGTGCAGAACGTGCCGGAGCAGTGCCTGATCCGGGCTATCGACACACGTTGGCCTCCTTAGCGGCGGCAGCCTTCTCTGACCAAGCCTCAATCGACGAACTGACACTCATGCACAGCCAAGTGCTTCAGCTTGAACCGGGCCACCTCCGCGTTCTCGACGCTTTGAACAGCACACTCGGGGAGCCGCGGCCTGCCGATCCAGCCGATCCGGAAGCCAAGTTGCTAGGGAGAGACGTGCGCGATTTCGGTCCTGTGTACGAATCGACCGGCCTATCCACGCTCAGCGCTGTGATCGGAGCCTTAGTCACGCTAAGTTCCGTGGGAATGGTCGAGCGTCGGATCGTTTTCGATAGTGGCGATGGAACGTTCAGTATCGAGGACTCCCCTGAGGCGGCCGCTTGGTCCGCGACATCGTGGGGGATTTGGGCGCTCAAATATGTCCAGAGTCAGACGACGGCCGCAGGGCCACCCACAACGGGAACACCGACCTAGTTCGATGCGGAGTGTCACCCTCGCGGGGAAAAGTCGCACCTCGGCTAATCGCTGCAGGCCCGGCCCTGCCGCCAACGCGCTCGGATTGCTCACTGTCCGGAGCGGATGTGCATGCGTTCGCCTTGGGGGCCGAATAGGCCGAGCACCTCGGCAGGGATGTCGCCGCGGTTGGCCACGACGTGGGGCGTGCGGGTGTCGAACTCCACGACCTCACCGGGACCGAGGTCGATCTCGCGTCGGTCCAGGACGAGGTGCAGTCGACCTGAGAGTACGTATATCCACTCGTAGCCTTCGTGGACCTGAGGTCGGTATGGCTCAGGCGGGTCGTGCGGGGGGATGACGATCTTGAAGGCCTGCACTCCGCCGGGCCGACGCGTCAGGGGGATGAAGGTCCGCCCGTGGCGGACGATCGGCTTCGCGCGCACCCGGGGATCGCCTGTCTCGGGCGCATCGACGAGCTCGTCCAGCGGCACCTGGTGTACCCGAGACAGCGCCAGCAGGAGCTCGAGGGTCGGCTTTCGTTGCCCGGACTCGAGTCGCGACAGCGTGCTCGTCGAGATGGCGGTGTCAGCAGAGAGGTCAGCGAGAGTCGCCCCGCGCGCGATGCGCAGAGCCCGCAGCCGGGGGCCAACGCCGTCGAGGACGCGACTCGTGTCGTCCGAGGGATTGATCATGGGACCACCTTGCCACAACGGCAAGAAAATTTGCCATGTGTCCGAAGCGGCACCAGTCTGAGGTCATGACCGAGACCCACGACCACGATGGCCACCAGCAGGAGGCCCCGGACTACTTCGAACAGCCCGGCTGGGACAAGCGGTACTCCGGGTCCGAGAAGATCTGGAGCGGCCAGCCCAACCCGCAGCTCGTCGCGGAGGTGAGCGCACTGACGCCCGGCACTGCGCTGGACCTGGGATGCGGCGAGGGTGGCGACGTCATCTGGCTGGCGCAACAGGGATGGACCGTCACCGGCGCCGACTTCTCAGCTGAGGGGCTTGCCCGTGCCGCCCGGCACGCAAAGGAGGCTGGCGTGGCAGATCGGATCGATTGGTGGCAGGTCGACGCTCGCACGTTCGACGCCGGGAGTCGCCGGTTCGATCTGGTGACCACTCACTTCCTGCACCCCGGCGGCTCGATGGTCGACGTCGTGCGCCGGCTCGCCACAGCCGTCGCGCCCGGTGGACATCTGCTCGTCGTCGGGCACGCCCCGTCGGAGACCTTCGCTCAGCTCAGCGCCGAACAGCACCGCGCCATGTGGCACGCCGAGGACCTGCTGCCTGCCCTCGTCGACAACTTTGAGCCAGTGGTGGTCGAAGAACGTCCGCGCGTCGTCGAGCGCGACGGGAAGACCGTCGAGATCGGCGACGCGACACTATTGGTGCGGCGGGTCGGCCCCAACGGCTGACGGCGATGCAGCGCTTGCTCACGGCCATCGTCGCCGATGCAGTGGACCGGATCCATCCAGAGTTCACCCACGCAGAAGCACAACAATCTGACACCATTGCGGTGAAGTGACGCACGAATCCGCCGCGGCTTCGCGCGCTTCGTCTAGGCTCCGAGCGTGGAGGACGTACTTAAGTTCATCGGGCCGGCAGCGCTCGCCGTGATCGTCACCTTGGCCGCTGCCGTTGGGGCCCGCGTGGGGGGCGAGGGCCGTCGGCTGCGACGTGAGCTGAACGCAGATGCGACTTACATCGGCGAGGTAGGTCAGAGTGCTGCGGCCGAGCTGCGTCAAGACATGGACGCAAGGACTCACCAGGTCGTGCTGTTCTCGCAGTTCCCACTCTACAAGTGGCTTGAAGTCCTTCTTTTCGGGTTCAGCGCTGCGTTCGCGTTGGGTATGGCGGCAGGCAACTGGAGCCTCATGACGGGCGACAAAGAGGAGTTCTTCAGTCTAGAAGCGATGTTCGCACCCTACGCAGCCACGCTGCTCGTAGGAGTTCCCACCTGGTATGTCCTGGCTCGGGGTTGGAATCGGAGGGCGAATGCACGGCTGCGCTACGCGGACCATCACTTGAACGCCGACTACGTGAGTGAGCTCGAACTCGCGACCAGCGTTGCGCGGGTCATCACGGTTGTCTCCGGTTTGGTGGTTCTCGTAGCTGTACCGACGGCTGTAGGCGTGGCAATGATGCAGAACCTCAAAAACTTCGCGCCCTCCGACTGGTTGGGGGTGGGAGCCCTAGTCACGTTCGACATTCTGACGATACTGAGTGTCCGCAACGCTATGAAGGACAAAGACTTGGCGATGCGACTGCCGCGCTTCACCACCCTCATGGGGGCGACCACACTAGGCCAGTGGCCCGAGCGACCATGAGCCGATTGACATCGCGTATCGGCGGTAGCGCTTCTCGGTCGGAATCGTTTTGGGTGGAATCTGACACGAGGCGCTACGGGCGCGCAAACCTTGCTCAACCTGAGCCGGCGAGTTCAGAGCCGTCGCATCCATCCAAAACAAGTTTCTATCCTGCTGCGAACATGCCCTTGGCGGCTTCCGCGGCTTCTGAGGAACTTCGGCCACGCCAATGCGGCAAGTTGACGCACCGATCGCCAACACGCATTCATGGCGTGAACGCAACGAGCAACAGGCCAAGACGGACGGGTGCACTAGGCTTCGGTGTCCACGACAAGCAACGCGATAGTTTCAATCATGTCGAAGGAGCAAGCCACGCTAGTTGCCGCGATCATCGCGGCAGTAGCCTCACTTCTCGTTCTAGTTGCGAACCTTCTGGGAACTCGCCGCGCGGAGATGCGAGCAGCCCATCGCACGGCACTGGTCAATCAACTTGAGAGTCTCGGCGAAGGAATCCACGAAACCGCGGCATCAGCGACCATTATCCGACGATTGCATTTGCAGAACGCAGAGACGAAAACTTGGCGTGATGACGACAAGTCTGGATCCGACAAGTTGAAGCTGGTTCGACCGAAGATCAAATACACTCGGTACGCCGTAGACGAACCCCTACGCACCCTCTCGCGCATGCCAGAGTGGATTGCCACGTACAAGTCTGTCAAGCAGACAAACGCCGATGAACTCCTCGAGGAGATGCAAAAGCTGGCCGGCGCGATCGATGAGGCCATTCGGTGGTCGTACAAGCGAGGACTTCCTCCGGGCCCGCTTCGTCGGTGGTGGCTTAAACGTCGGACCAAGCGCGTTCGAACGCTATGGGGTGCCCGTTTCGACGAAGCCGAGCCGCGTTCGGACTAGACGCACGCGGGGGATTGACGCATCGATCCCGATGTCGCGAGCGAACTCGGTGCCTTCGCAAGCCCGAGGTCTTTGTACTCTCCTCTCAAGAGGCCTTCGGGGCCCGCTGGGGCCGGCCCTGATGCCCCACTTCTGAGGTACGACTCCCCCCCCCGCAACAGCGACGAGAGCCCACGCCAGCAAGGCAATGCCGCTAATGGCAGACCAACCCATGCCAGCAGAATTCGCACAACGCCCTTGGAGTAACCCGCCCGCTCATATAACCGAGCAGGCTAGGACAAGATTGGGCGGTACGTGTCGTGATTCGCTTCTCGGCATCTTCAAGGCTGGTCTGGGGAGGCAGACGCCGGGACGTTGACCTGAACATCTGGTTTCGAAGGCGTGACAGCCCAGAGCGACAGGCCGACCAACGCTACTGCCAAGACTAGGAGCGTCTTTCCCGGAGTGAGATCCTTCAGGACTTTGAACGACTCTTCCAGGATCGCGCCTTCGGCCAAACCCTGAGTGTCAATGTCCTCATCTTTGGTCGTCGTCTCCGTGGTCTTAGTCATACGAAAGTCACCCAGAATGAGTCCAAATCCAGCGCCGAGAAGTATCCCCGCCACCGCCATTATCCCTGGTAGGAATGAACCCACCGGATCCTCGAGCCCCGCGATATTCTTCGACATTTGGTAGAAGACAACGCCTCCGACGCCTGCAAGAACAACCCCAGAACCTATCCAGATTTGCCAAGGAAGAATCGGCGCGTCACTGGATTCCTTCGTAGTCTTTTCCGTCATTGGTGAACTCCCATCAGGCGAATCCGGCAGTGTGAGTACGAGCGTCCTAGGGTTGGCTCCCGTGCGCAATCGCCCTTTGGTGTCATCCCAGGCGGGCCTTAGGACCTGCCCCATCCTGAGGGGCATGGGCCGTAAGCTTGTGAGGCGCACTGTTGGAAGGGATGCGTGCGACAGTCAGACAGCCTCGGACACGGGTATTCGCGGGGGTATGACGCGCTTCTCTACATCCACAGGAAAGTCGCCATCCAAGCGTGATGTCGCAACGCAGTCGGAGGCGGCTGTCCGCCTCATCAAGATGCTCAACACAGAACGGCGCGTCGCCCACCCCAGATCTTCTGTCACCCTCGAAACTCGTCCTGTGTCTGAATACATCGACGTTTCGCCTTCCGTTCGCTCGCAGGTGCTTGAGGCACGGGCTCGAGTCAAGTCTGCGAACCAGACCATAGATAACCTGCTTCGAACCGGCGCTCTAGACCCGTCGTTGATCAGCGCGATCCAAGCAGTTGCTGAAGCACTTCGTTTCATCGGTGAGCACGCCCCGCACATAGTTGATGAAGACTCAGGAATCGACGGCCGCATCGATTTCCTATATGCCCTTGATCAGTCGTCGATTGATCAATACGCGGAACACACAGACGACCTTCTGACAGTGCTCAACCTCATCGCGTCCTTCCCTGACGATCTCGACGATCTTGCTGACGCCGCTGAGGAACTACTCAAACGCGTCGTCGGTTTTCTCCGGGACTTATTGGGCCAGGAGTCGCCGATGAACTCTGACCTATGGGTCGGAGTTGAGAGTCAATACACCAACTCGGCTGCAGTACTCAACTCTTTCGCCCTTTGGCGGAGTTCAGTACAGGCGTCGAAGCGTGCCGAGAGTGCCGCCGAAGCTGCGGCAGAGTCCGCTGGAGAAACGGCTCAAACTTCTCTCGCATCCGAATTCGAGTCACTACGGGATGCCGAGAAAAGGATCGCGAACTGGTTTCGACGGTCTACCATCGCGCTCCTGCTTGCAACGTTGGGTTTCGCCGCGTACATAGCTTTCGGGGAGCATGATCGGGCAGCATCTGAAGCCGCGCAGAAGCTCGCTCTGGCGGTGCCTGCAATCTTGCTCGCCGCATACCTCGGTCGAGAGGCAAGCGCGCATCGGCGTACTGCCCACTGGGCCACTGTGATGGTTGCACAGCTGAGGTCGATCCGGGCGTACTCTGCGGAGCTCTCCCCGCAGGGTCGCGACGAGTTGAAGTTGCGCTTCGGATTTCGAGTCTTTTTAGACGCGCCCGCGTTGGGTGGCGCGGATGAAGGTGCCAGCCCACCCAACAGGGACTTGGGGGTAGTCCAAGTTATCCGTGAGGCAAGTGAGGCTGCGCGATCGACTAGGGGAGTTTGAGCCGCGCCGCCTCGCGGGCACGAGCGAAGCCCTTCCTGATTGCTTGTCGGGCACTCGCGGGGAAGGGGACAACACCACATTTCGCGCGCCGGTGAACGCAGCTCTCTGTAACGGCCCTAAAAAGGGGGCCATACTCGCCTGAACACTGGAGTGATTGGAAGGCTAAACCGGGAGGCATCGACTAATTGCGCACGGCTCCGTCGACTGCCCGATGGACACCGTAGACGCCGAGTTCCAGCAACCGATCGAGGATGTCGAGCAGGGCCTTGATGCGTGCGCGGTCGCGAGTCTGCGCCAACCCACGAACCACCAAATCGGAGATGTAGTGAGCATCTCCGGCAGCACCGGTCCTCATGTCGGCCACGTCATCGCCATTGATGTCCAGGAAGCGGTGTGCAGCGAGGTCAACGAGATCGTCGACCTTGTCCGGCGCCTCCTGCAGTGTGATGAGCAGTTGCGGGGTCGCGTGCACGTAGCTCGGTGATTCGATCAAGTCAGCCAAGAATCCGGCGTAAGGGCGCAGGTTGTCTCCACGGAGATGCCCGGCCAGGCTTCCAACTTCCTTCCGAACCTCATCGTCTTCGTCATGCATTAGCTGGCGCAGAGTAGCTAACACGAGGGCTGAGTCAGCGGACCGATCAACCCGAGCGGCGCAGAGCCCAGCCACCCCACGTCGAACTTCCACATCACCAGCGAGCGCTCGTTCCATCGCCGCCGGACGCTCCCATTGCAACGCGGCGAAAGCAGCCACGACGCCGCCCACCTTGCGGACCTCTGCATCTGTCGAGATGAGCATGCGATCGACCACCGGATCGATGACATGCGGGTCGACGTTGCCGATGTAGATCATCAGGTTGTCTAGCATGTCCGAGGCAAGGAGGAGATCGTCGGCCTCGATGAGGTGTTCAAACGCCTCGTACGCCGTTGCCCGTGCATACCGTAGGCAAGCAGCGATTGTGTGCGCAACACAGGCGCGGACACTCAAGACTGGGTCGTTTGCAAGCTCCAGGAGATGGGGGGCTACGAGCTCCGTGCGCGTGCCATCCGGATCATGGATCAGGAGATCTCCGAGCGACTCAGCCAGACTTCCTCGCGACGTGTTGAAGCCGTTTTGGAACAGGTCACGTCCGGTGCGTTCGTCGTCTTGACGTACGAAGACAGGCGAGTTGTCGACAGGGTCAGGAGCATGCCGCGCCCGGTCGAGAACCATCGCCACGATATCTAAGGGTGCCTCGTCAAGGAGGCGACGGACGGCCCAGCCAAGCCAGCGGTCGCCGTCATTGAGGCCGAGGCTCATGACGTGCCGTATCGCATCGAAGACAGCGTGCTGCGTGTCTTCCTCAATGGATGCTTCTCCGAAGCCCCTCAGGATGGCACCGGGATAAGCCTCGTTGGTCGCGGAGGTCAACTGCATTGCTAGTCCAGCGAATCGAAGTGGATCCTCTGTCGTTCGCGCCTTCAGCTGCTCGGCCAACTCACGAGCGCCGCCGACCTCGCTGCCGAAGTCGCGATCATCACTGTCGTGCTTTGCCATGGCCTTCAACCACTGCGCGTTGCTCATCTTCTGTGTGGCTGGGGTGCCGATGGGTGACCCGACCGTGTACGTGATGATGCCGGTCGGGGACTCGGGCACGTCGGAGTCGAACTTGCGCTGATACTCCTGCAGTCTTCGAATTCCTACTGGTGTTAATCGCTGGCGGTCGAGGGCGGACAGGAATTTGAATGCGGTGTGGCCAAACGACCGAAGCCTGTGGCGGGGGTCGGGAGATTTATAGGTGGCGGGAAGGTCACGGAACTGTGCTTCGAGCTGAAGGTGGACCTCGTCTCTGACGATCGGCGCGATGGCCTCAACAACTTCACGTGAGAGCCAGTGCGAATCGGAAAGGTAACCCGCTTCGAGGCGGGTGCCTCCTTGGAGAATCAACTCAGCTGCCCATGAGGCGAAGGTGTCGGCCCCAGCAACCAGAGCGCGATACAACAAGGCCTGCGCCGCGTCTTGTTCGTTGGCGGCCAGGGACTGCAGCATTGGCTCGATGGTTTCCGGCGACGTCTGTGCCCATCGTCCGAGCGCGTCTGCCGCGCCGTTGTACAACGCGTCGTCGACCTTGCCGTAGCTCGCCGTTCGGAACCTGAGGCTGAAGTGCCGATCGCGAAACAGATCTCGTTCGTACCGGTCGTAGCGGGTGGCCTCCATGACTGCCAGCAGATGCGGCACGAATGCTTCCGCGAACGCTTGCGGCTCGGCTTTGCAAGCTGCTTCGATCATTTGAGTGGCGCCATACTCATGTACGCCAAGGAGGGCTACTTTGCCGTCGCCACCGAGCGTCAGCGCAGACGGGCTCTCAACAAAGCAAGTCTTGAGCATCTCGACTGCCCAGAGTGGCTTGTGTTCTGCAAGCTCGTGTGCCGAAAGCCAGAAGTTGTGGTCGGCTGGATTAACGTCGCCGGCACGGAGTGCCTTCAACAGCAGATCGAACAGCTGCCGACGTTGGTGCAGGTCAGCGCGCTGTGTCACCGTACGGAGCCAGCTCACGTAGTCGGGTGATTCATTCCGCGCCTTCAAGAGGTCGGCCACCTCGCCCTCATATCCGGGGCCGGCGTTGCCCATCCAGTCGATGCTCCTTTCTCGCAGTGTGGCGTTGTCACTGTCGAGCCACCCTTCGATGTGATCAAGGGCGTAGAACGGACCGAACCAGCTCGGCCGTGCGAGCTGCCGCCAAAGCTGTTTTGTCAGCGTTGATTCCTTCTCGGCAAGGCGCAGCACAAGTTCGACATCCTCGAACGTCGGAGTGCTCACGTTCGCGAAGACGGCGACCACCGTCTCCTTGATGTGGAAGCGGACATCTGCGCTGTTAAGGACTGCCTCGACCTCGGTCCGGAACCGATCCGGATCTCGCTCACGGAGGAGCTCGAGGATCTGCCGTACCTGCGCTCGTCGGAACAGTTCTTGCTCCTGGGCGCAAAGGAATTCGACCATGGACTGCTCCCGCGACAGCCACTGGCGGGCGAACGCGAAGTCAAAAAAGGTCTCGTGAAAAAAGGACACGCGGTCGTCCTCGATCGCGATGACCTGCTCGGAGGCGAGGACCCGCGCATGTTTGATGAAGTCCCCAGGACCGAGGATCTCGACGGAGACGGACAACGTCTGCTGGTCGCTCGCGGTGTTGGCGATCCGGGCCAGGACGTCATTGAACAGCGTCCCAGGACGCCGCTGCTCAGAGGTTTGTTCCTTGCGCTGCCAGAAGGCTTCGAAGAGCGAGCCTCGAGAGGTGAAGTTCAGGGCGCCTGGCTGGCCGGCGACCGTCTCCAGCAGGACGAGATTGAGCGGTGACCTGAGGAGCGCACGCTGCGTAGGCGTGAGCAAAACGGGATCTAGACCCATGGCCGAGACACTGTCCACCACCGCTTCGTCGGACAGCGGTTCAATGTTTAGGCGTTCGACGTCGTTCCGAGCATCTAGTTTGCGAATGCGATGATCGTTCTCGACGTCGAACAGTCGGCAAGCCAGGATGACGCGCACGCCCTCAACCGCCGCTGCTTCTTGAATGAGATCGGCAATGACGTCGTAGCGCTCCGAGAGGCGCCCGGAAGCTAGCGACACCGCGTCGAGTTGGTCGATGATCAAGATGGCGTCGCGGCCGTCTGCCGCCGTTCGCAGCGCCGCGACCGGCGATGTCGAGAGGCCCAGCTGGGTGCCCAACTCGTTGGTCGAACCGAAAGCGCCGCGGCGGTCAAGCCTGAACGCGAGTACCTCGGCGTCCTGCGCCTCGAACTCGCCTGCCGCCTGGTAAAGCACAGAGCTCTTTCCGCAACCGCCAGCTCCGACGACAAATGCGAGGTGCGTCGTAGCCATGAGGTCGACGAGAGTTGCAGCTTCCTTCCTCTCGATCGGCGGCGAGAGGAGTTCGCGCTCGATCGTGCCGCGCCAGCTCTGGGTCGTCGCCACTACTTGGTCATGGGACGTCCGACGTGCGTCGGAGCCGCGTGGTGTGATGCCATCGCGAGCAAGTGCGTCAAGCAGTTCACGACGCGTCATCCGCTTGCGCAGGTTGTTCAGCAGCACGGCACCTATGGCAACTGCCAGAAGGTCTCCGGTCGCCCCCTCCAAGCTCACCTCAGCGAGCATGGCGTTGGTCGCTACCAGCTGCTCCTCAACTTCAACCTCGATCCACATTCCTCGGAGGATTTGCCACGCTGCCTCAGTAGTTCCGAAGACATTCGCCGCGGTCAACTCATCAAAAGTTGGTCTCAACCCGGGCGTGAGCTGATGCGCAACGAACTGCTGTGCGTCCGCCGATTGCCGCGCCAGGCTGGCCATTACGCGAAGCGCCCCGCTGGGAGTCATAGAACTGAAATGGAATTCACGCCCAGCCGCAACGTGGCGAGCAGCTGCTGCCAACACCCCGCGACCTCTGAGCGCTGCAATCGTCCAGTGATCGGTGATGTTGTTCTGGCGCTTCACCTGGGTCGCCGAAATGTCACCGTGCTCGTTGATGTAGGTGAACTCCGAGCCATCTGCGAGTCCAGGGTCGATCTCTTCGAGCGTAAGACTGCGGCGCCCGTCCATGATGCAGAGCAGAGCGTGACGGATGGCCCAGGCCAGTTCGTACTTGTTGCCGAGCTTGTCGGCGACCCCACCACCGGCGCCAGCCATTCGTAGCGCCGGATCCCGTGGCGTGGGACTTGTCGCGATGTTCGAATGTTCGGATTTCTCGCGTTCTCCTCCAGATGGATACGGAGGAGGGACGCCAGTCATAGCAACAGGCTACTTTCGCCCGACGACAAACACCGCCTTAGACAGCTAGCTCGGCGCGTCAATCTGGGCGATATGACGCAGCACCGGGCCACACCGCCTGGGCAGACAACACCCGCGTTCCTGCGTACCTTTTCAACGGTCGTTTTGACCTGTGCCGCCCGCGACTAGGCTGAGCCTCGTGCGCGCAGCCATAGCGGCCGCGCTCATCCGGTCCGGCCGTCGAACGCAAGCAGGGTTTCCACCAAGGCTGCCGGGTTCTCCTCGGCGATCCAGTGGCCGGCATCGGGGATGCCGACGACCGTGACGTCATCGGCCAGCTCGCGGCCGATCTTCTCGGCTGCGTCGGCGTGGGCCAGACTGGCCGTGCCGTACAGGCCGAGGCACGGGATCGTCAGCTTCCCGCCGTCGCGGACGGCCGCACGGATGTCGTCGGCGTCCTGGTCGAAGGCGCGGTAGAGGTCGAAGCCTGCGCGCATGGCACCGGCCTGTTCGTACGCCGTCGCGTAGGCGGCGGTGTCGACGGCGGTCGGCCTGGCCGCGTGGCGGTCGAAGAAGTACTGCAGGTAGAGGCGTTCTCGCCCCGCGACCAATGCCTCCGGCAGGTCCAGCAGGGCATGGAAGTTGAAGTGCCACTCGATCGCCGAGCCCCGCAGGCGGTCGAACACCTCGGTGCCCGGCTGGCTGGCCTCGCCGTATCCGAGGGCGCGGGTGTCCGCGCGGTACCGGAAGGCGTACGCCGTCGCCACCATCGAGCCGATGTCGTGGCCCAGCACGAAGGCCGGGCGCGTCAGGCCGAGGTGGTCGTGCAGCAGGAGGTGGATGTCCTCGGCCATGGCCCACTTCGTGTAGCCGCCGCGGGGGAGGGTGACGTCTCCTCGGAGGTCCGCGGTCCTTCCTGGGCCGTCGCTGGGCCGGGACGAGTGGCCCGCGCCACGGTAGTCGGGGGCGATCACCCGGTAGCCGGCATCAGCCAGCGGCGCGAGCACATGCCGCCACTGCCACGCGGTCTGCGGATAGCCGTGCAGCAGGACGAGCGCGTCATCCCCTTGTCCGCAGTCGTAGTAGTGCAGACGCACGCCGCTCTCCAGGTAGGCGGAGCCCGTCATCGCGCTCATCCCGTTGTCGACCATTCCTGACCCCCGATCGATCCAGCCCTCGTCGCGGCGGTACCCACGCCGGCAAGACCGAATCAGAGGGAGGCAGCGCCCGAGAACACGTCAGCCAGAGCATCCTCCGCAGCCCCCAGCGCAGCGGCGTGGATGCCGAGCGTGCTGAGGCGGATCTCGGGCAGGTGGATGTCCGCGGACGGGATGCGTTCGGCCAGGACGGCGCTGGCGGCCGGGACGACGTACTCGCCCAGCGGGACGAAGTAGCCGCCGAGGACGATCGCGGCGGGGTCGAGTACCGCGGCAAGGGTGGCGAGACCGCGACCGAGGTCGAGGCCCAGCACCTCGAGGGCCGCGCGCACGCGGACGTCGGTCGAGGCCCGTTCGGCGACGGCGGTCGCGGTCTGCAGTGGAGTGGCGTACTCCTCCATGCCGACCGCGGTGAGCATCGCGCGCAGGCCGACGGAGGCCTCCCAGCAGCCGAGGCGGCCGCAGCCGCACACGGCCGCGGGGTCGCCGATCGGCATGTGGCCGACCTCGCCGGCGAACCCGGCACCGCCTCGCAGCAGCTGGCCGCGCTGGACGATGCCGGCGCCGATGCCGATCGTGCCGGTGATGTAGAGCGAGTCCTGCACGTCGGTCGCGACGCCGTGGGAGGCCTCCGCGAGCGCCGCGCAGTTCGCGTCGTTGTCGATCGTGGTGGGGCAGGCGTGGTCGAACGCGCCCTCCAGCTCTGCAGCGAGCTCGCGCCCGCCCCACCCGAGGTTGGGGGCCCACGAGACCGTCCGGTTGTCGTGGGCGACGAGACCCGGCACCGCCACAGTCGCGCCGACGACCGCGTGGCCGTCGTCGATCAGGGACGTGCGCACGTCGGTCGCGAGCTCGACGAGCTCGCGCGCGCTGGGCGGCTGCCCCGCCGTCGCGACGGATCGTGTCTCCACGACCTTGACGCGACCGGCGAGGTCGAGCGCGACCGCGGCGACGTAGTCGACGTTGACCTCGAGCCCGAGCCCGAGGATCGACTCGCCGGTCAGCGTCACCGGTTTGCCGGGGCGACCGCGCCCGGACGCCGCCGGGGCGGTGACGTCCTCCGTCACCGCCCCGACGACAGCCAGGTCACCGACGATCGTGCCGACGGTGGCCTTGGCGAGTCCGGTGCGCCGGGCCAGCTCCGTGCGCGTGGCAGGCCCCTCGGCCCGCAACGAGCGCAGGACGAGGCCGGTGTTCTGCCTCCGCACCTGCTCGGTGCCGGCCGGCGCACCGGTCGGACTCACGCTCCGCGCACTCCGTACAGGTACTCCAGCGCGAGCTGGTCGAGGTGCTCGAACGCCGCACCGCGGGCCGCCAGCTCCTCGGGATCGGCCAGCTCGGCCCTCTCCAGGTCGGCCCAGCTCTCGCCCTCGGACAGCGTCGGCACGGCGAGCTCGGGCAGCTTGGCCACCTCGAGCGCGGCCTGCACCTCGGGATCGGCGCGGAACGCCTTCACCTTGTCCCGCAGGATGAGATAGTTGGTCATGTTCGCGGCCGCCGCGTCCCAGACGCCCTTGTCGTCCTCGGTGCGCGGGGTCTTGAAGTCGAAGTGCACCGGACCGTCGTAGCCGCCCGCGAGCAGCGTGTCGACGACCCAGAAGGCACCGCGGACGTTGCCCGCACCGAAGCGGAAGTCCTGGTCGTAGCGGGGACCGGTCTGGCCGTTGAGGTCGATGTGGAAGAGCTTGCCCTGCCACATGGCCTGCGCGTAGCCGTGCGCAGCGTTGAGGCCGGCCATCTCCTCGTGCCCGATCTCGGGGTTGACGCCCACGTTCTCGGAGCGGTCGAGGGTGTTGATGAACGCCAGCGCGTGGCCGATGGTCGGCAGCAGGATGTCGCCGCGGGGCTCGTTGGGCTTGGGCTCGATCGCGAACTTCAGGTCGTAGCCCTTGTCGTGCACGAACTCACCGAGGACGTTGAACGCCTCGCGGTAGCGGTCGAGCGCGGCGGCGATGTCCTTGGCGGCGCCGCTCTCGGCGCCCTCACGGCCGCCCCAGGCGACGTAGACCTTGGCGCCGAGCTCGGCGGCCAGGTCGATGTTGCGCATGACCTTGCGGATCGCGAAGCGACGGACGTCGCGGTCGTTGGACGTGAAGCCACCGTCCTTGAAGACCGGGTGCGTGAACAGGTTGGTGGTCGCGGTGGTGACGACCAGGCCGGTGTCGGCCAGGCCCTTCTTCCAGCGCGTGATGATCGCCTCGCGGCCGGCGTCGTCCGTGCCGAAGGGGATCAGGTCGTCGTCGTGGAAGTTGACGCCGTACGCACCGAGGCGCGCGAGGTTCTCCAGTGCGTACACCGGGTCCATCTCGGCGCGCGTGGGCTCGCCGAACGGGTCGCGTCCGGGGTAGGCGACGGTCCAGAGGCCGAAGGAGAACTTGTCCTCGGGTGTGGGGGTGGGGATGGTCATGAGCTGCCTATCTGTTGGGTGGAGGTGACCGGTCAGGACCAGTCGGCCGTACGGTCGCGCAGCCGTGCGTAGGCCTCACGCACGAGAGGGGTCGGTTCAGCGGTGTGGGTCTCGGCGGTGGCCGCGGCCCAGGTGGGGGGTTCGGTCGAGCCGCTCAGCGCCCAGGCGGCTTGGCGGGCCGCGCCGAGGGCGACGTACTCGTCCGGGGCGGGCACCGTGACCGGGGCGCCGAAGATCGCGGGAGCGAGGGCGTGGACGGCGGGGTTGCCGGCCGCGCCGCCGACGAGCAGGATCCGCTGGGCGGGGACGCCGGTCATGCCGGTCAGCAGGTCGACGCCGTCGGCCAGCGAGCACAGCAGCGCCTCGAACGCCGCGCGGGCGATGTCCTCACGGGTGGTGGACGACGTGAGCCCGCTCCAGGTGCCGGTGGCGTCGGGACGGTTGGGGGTGCGCTCGCCGTCGTAGTACGGCAGCAGCGTCAGGCCGTTGGCACCCGACGGTGCCATCAGGGCGAGGCGGCCGAGCTCGTCGTGGTCGACGCCGAGCAGGCGGCACTGCAGGTCGAGGATGCGCGCGGCGTTCATGGTCGTGGCCATGGGCAGGAAGCGCCCGGTGGCGTCGGCGAAGCCGGTCACGGATCCACTGCCGTCGGCGATGCGGGTGTCGCTGATCGAGGACGCGACCCCCGAGGTGCCGATCGACACGATGACGTCGCCCGGCTGCACGTCGAGCGCGAGCGCCGCGGCCATGTTGTCGCCCGTGCCGGCGCCCACGACCAGGCCGGAGGCCGTGCGGTGGGCGACCTCGGACGGGGCGGCGATGCGGGGGAGCGAGACCGGGTGGCCGAGGGCCGCCTCGGCGAGGTCGGGACGCCACGCGTTGTCCGCGGGGGAGAAGTAGCCGGTCCCGGACGCGTCGCCGCGGTCGGTGAAGGCCTCGCCGCCGGTGACGTGCCGCGACACGTAGTCGTGGGGGAGCAGCACCTCGTGCGTGCGCTTCGCCGCGTCGGGCTCGTGGTCGCGCAGCCAGCGCAGCTTGGTCGAGGTGAAGGACGCCACCAGGACGCTGCCGACCGTGTCGGCGCACGCGTCGGGGCCGCCGAGCTCGTCGATGAGGTCGCGGGCCTCGCGGGCCGAGCGGGTGTCGTTCCACAGGATCGCGTCGAACACCGGCTCGCCGGCCGCATCCAGCGCGACCATGCCGTGCTGCTGGCCGCCGACCGCCATCGCGGACGCCCGGGGGAGCAGCCCGTCCGTCGCGCGGTCGAAGGCCTCGAGCCAGGCACGCGGGTCGACCGACGTGCCGTTCGGGTGCTTCGCGGACTGCTGCGCGACGACCTCGCCGGTCGCGGCATCGACGAGGACGGCCTTCGTCGACTGGGTGGAGGAGTCGACGCCGAGAACAAGGTCAGATGCCATTCACCCTGTTTAATACGAGTCTTGAACTAAGTCAAGGGTATCGACGACGTGAACTGCTCGCGCCGTCACGCTCAGACCGCGAGGGCGCGCTGCGGCCGGGCACCGGCGCCCGCGGCACGTCGGGACACCCAGCGGTCCCGGCACGCGACGGCGGTGTCCGGGTGGTCGGAGAAGACCGCGTCGATCCCCGCGTCGAGCAGCGCGCGGTACTCCGGGTCGGCGAAGCCGATCTCGTCGTCCATGCCCGTGCGCAGCGAGGGCGGCAGGTACCGGTTCTCGCTGCGCAGCGTCCAGGCGTACACCGCCAGACCTGCGCCGTGCGCGCGCTCGACCAGCCGGGACTCCCGCCGAGGAGAACGGCTCGTCGCGGGACGCACCACCATGTTCTTGTGCACCGCCAGGGCGGCGGCGTACGTGGAGATCTGCTCCAGGCCGCCGAGCCGCATCAGCTCGGCGGACGAGCACACCAGCTGGACCGTGGGCAGGTCGGTGCGGGCCGCCAGCGACCGCAGCACCGAGTCGTCGTCCGCCTCGACCTGGATCGGGACGTCCGGCAGGTACGCGGCGCAGCGCCGCAGCGTGTCCAGCAGCAGGTCGTCGAGGGGAGCGCCCGTCTCGGCGAAGTGCCGGGCGCTCTTCAGCTCCAGGCAGAGGCCAACTCGCGTGCCCCGCTCGCGGTTGTGGGCGGCCAGGAGCGCGATCGTGTCGTCGAGCGTGAGGAGCGACTCGTCCGTCCACCGGGTGTTGTGGCTGCGGAGGATCGGATGGCGCTCGCGGGCCCGCAGCGAGCCGAGCTCCTCGAGCGTGAGGTCCTCGCTGAACCAGCCGGTGTGCGGGCGGCCGTCGATCATCTTCGTGGTCCGGCGGTCACGCAGGGCGGCGACCTTCTTGACGTTCGTCGTGCGGGAGAGCTCGTTCTCGTGACGGCACAGCAGATAGCCGTCGGCGGTGGGCACGAGGTCCGGCTCGATCAGGTCGACGCCGCACTCCATCGCGATGCGGTACGACCGCTCGGTGTGCTCGACGGCGTACCCGGGCGCGCCGCGGTGCCCGATGACCAGGGGAGAGCGGGTCTGTTCGTGGCTCATGGCACCAGCGTCGCCCCCCACCATGACGCCCGGACGACGGTCACGCGTCCCCCGGGTGAACGTCCGCTGCCGAGATGTCCTCGTAGGCTGGCGGGATGACGATCCACTCCGACCACCCGTTCGTCCCGCCGGAGGGTGACCGCGACCCGCTGCGCCGGCTGCGCGGCCGGATGCCCGCCCCCGTCACGGTGTGGACGACCGGGACCGGACGGGACCGCGCGGGCCTGACGATCTCGTCCGTCCTGGTGGCGAACGGGGAGCCGCCCCGGGTCCTCGGCCTGGTGGACGCCGACTCGTCGTTCTGGGACGAGGATCCCGAGTCCTGGGTGGTCAACGTGCTGGGCGCCGAGCACCGCTTCCTCGCCGACGCCTTCGCCGGCACGGCACCGGCGCCGGGTGGTCCGTTCACGCTGGGCGGCTGGTCGGACGGCGACTGGGGCCCGGTCCTGGCCGACACCTCCGGGTGGCTGGGCGTGCGCCGCGCCGACGTCGAGCCGCGTGAGGTCGGCTGGGGGCTGCTCGTGGAGGGCACGATCGAGCACGTCGAGGTGGGGGCGGCCGACGCCATGATGCACCTGCGCGGTCGCTATCTGGAGGCACGACCCAGCACACTCGGGTGACGTCGATAGACTGATCCTCATGGCAGACGGAGGGAAGACAGCGACAGGGATCCTGGGCAGGCTGTCGGGACCCGCCGACCTCCGCGATCTGGACGAGGACGAGCTCAACCAGCTCGCCGCCGAGATCCGTGAGCTGCTGATCGTCTCGGTGGCCTCCAACGGCGGGCATCTCGGCCCCAATCTCGGTGTCGTCGAGCTCGGCATGGCGATCCACCGGGTGTTCGAGTCCCCGAAGGACCGGGTCGTGTGGGACACCGGCCACCAGTCGTACGTCCACAAGATGCTGACGGGCCGCGCGGGCGAGTTCGGCGCGCTGCGCACCGAGGGCGGTCTGTCGGGCTACCCCAGCCGCGCTGAGTCCGAGCACGACTGGGTCGAGAACTCGCACGCGTCCACGAGCCTGTCCTACGCCGACGGCATGGCCAAGGCGAACCTGCTGCAGGGCAAGGGCGACCACGTCGTCGCGGTCATCGGCGACGGCGCGCTCACCGGCGGCATGGCCTGGGAGGCGCTCAACAACATCGCCGCCGACCAGGACCGCCGCCTCGTCGTGATCGTCAACGACAACGGCCGCTCCTACACGCCGACCGTGGGCGGGCTCGCCAACCGGCTCACCGAGATCCGCACGAACCCCAAGTACGAGACCACGCTCAGCGCGATCCGGGAGCGACTCAACCGCACCCCCTTCGGCGGCAGCCAGGCGTACGAGGCGCTGCACGCGATCAAGAAGGGCATGAAGGACGCGCTCGCACCGCAGGGCATGTTCGAGGACCTCGGGCTGAAGTACATCGGCCCGGTCGACGGGCACGACCGGGCATCGGTGGAGCGCGCGCTCGCGCAGGCCAAGAAGTTCGGTGGCCCGGTCCTCGTGCACGTGCTGACGACCAAGGGCCAGGGCTACGACATCGCCGTGGCCAACGAGAACGACCAGATGCACCAGGCGAGCCCGTTCGACCGGGCGACCGGTGAGGCGGTCACGATCGCCCCCGCCGGCTGGACGTCGGTGTTCCGCGACGAGATCGTCCGCATCGCCGACGAGCGTCCCGACGTCGTCGGCATCACCGCCGCGATGCTCTACCCGGTGGGCCTCGACGCGTTCGCCGACAAGTTCCCCGACCGGGTGTTCGACGTCGGCATCGCCGAGCAGCACGCGGTCACCAGCGCGGCGGGCCTCGCGATGGCCGGGATGCACCCCGTCGTGGCGGTCTACGCGACGTTCATCAACCGGGCGTTCGACCAGGTCCTGCTCGACGTCGCGCTGCACAAGTGCGGCGTCACGTTCGTGCTCGACCGGGCCGGGGTCACCGGCGACGACGGCGCGAGCCACAACGGCATGTGGGACATGTCGCTGCTGCAGATCGTCCCCGGTCTGCGCCTGGCCGCACCGCGCGACGGCTTCCAGCTGCGCGAGCTCCTGCGCGAGGCCGTGGACGTCGACGACGCACCCACCGTCATCCGGTTCGCCAAGGGCGCGGTCTGCAAGGACCTGCCCGCGATCGAGCGCATCGGCACGTTCGACGTGCTGTCGCGCGACGACGCACGCGACGTGCTCGTGGTCGCGGTGGGCGCGTTCGGCCACCTCGGCGCCGAGGCCGCCGACCTGATCCGTGAGGCGGGCTACGGCGTCACCGTCGTCGACCCGCGCTGGAGCAAGCCGTTCGACCCCGCCTTGGTCGAGATGGCCGGCGACTACGACCTCGTCGTCACCGTCGAGGACAACGGACGCCAGGGTGGCGTGGGGATGGCGTACACGCTCGCGGTCCGCGACGCCGACATCGAGACGCCCATCCGGGTGCACGGCATCGAGCAGGAGTTCCTCGACCACGCCAAGCGGGACGTCATCCTCGGTCGGCTGGGACTCACCGCCCAGGCCGTGGCCGACGACACCCTCGCGCGGCTGGGTCGGAATAGCGCGAACGGGTGAGTGGTTGACCATGGCGATGATGAACTGGCGCTCACGACGATCCTCTGACCAGACCCGCCGCAACGACGGCAGCGGTCCGGTGCTGATTCACGCGCTCGACGGCTTCCTCGGAGCCGGTTCGGCCGCACGCCTCGCCGCTGCGCAGCTGCGCACCGGCAACGGCGAGGTCATCCACGAGTTCGACCTCGACGAGATGTTCGACTACCGGGCCCGCCGCCCCATGATCGGCTTCCGCGAGAACCACTACGCCGACTACGACGAGCCGAAGCTGCAGGTCGTGCTGGAGCACGACGCCAACGGCACGCCGTACTTCCTGCTGGCCGGCCCGGAGCCCGACTTCCAGTGGGAGCGCTTCGTCGCCGACGTGCACGACGTCATCGAGGAGCACGACGTCCCGCTGACGCTGGGGCTCGGCGCCGTCCCGATGGGCGTCCCGCACACCCGCCCGTCCATGATCACCGCCCACGGCACCCGTCCCGAGCTGGTCGACCGGCAGAACCTGTGGTCCGCCCAGGTGACGGTGCCGTCGTCGGCGCAGTCGCTGCTGGAGTACCGCCTCGGCCAGTGGGGCCACGACGCCGCCGGCTACGTCGTCCACGTGCCGCACTACCTGGCCCAGATCGACTACCCGACGGCCGCGCTCGCACTGATCGACGCGCTCGTGGACCGCACAGGTCTCGCGATCGACGTCGACTCGCTGCGTGCCCGCCAGGGTGAGGCGCTCAAGGAGATCGAGCAGCAGATCGAGGAGCAGGGTGGCACCGAGCTGCTCGGCGGCCTCGAGGAGCAGTACGACGCGTTCACCCGCGGCGCCGCCCAGTCGCTGCTGGCCAGCGACGAGGACCTGCCGAGCGGCGACGAGCTCGCCGACCAGTTCGAGCAGTTCCTTGCGCGCCAGCGCAAGGACGATCAAAGCTAGGCTTGCGCGCCAGCGCAAGGACGATCAGAGCTAGGCGCAGGGCCGGTACGATCAAGGGGTGCCCGCATCTCTGTCTGACGTCATTGGCCTCCTCGACCTCGAGCAGCTGGAGGTAGGGCTCTTCCGTGGTTCGCAGCCCGAGGGGTCGTCGCTCAAGCGCGTCTTCGGTGGCCAGGTCGCGGCGCAGGCCCTCATGGCCGCGCAGCACACCGTGCCGGAGGACCGCCACGTGCACTCGCTGCACCTGTACTTCATCCTCGGCGGCGATCCGACCATCCCGATCGTGTACGACGTCGAGAACGTCCGCGACGGCCGCTCGTTCACCACGCGCCGGGTCGCGGCCCGTCAGCACGGCGAGATCATCTTCTACATGACCGCGTCGTTCCAGGTCGTCGAGGACGGCTGGGACCATCAGGACGTGATGCCGCCGGTGCCGTCGCCCGACGAGTCGACGCCGCTGGTCGACATCATCGCGATGCGGGGGCCCGAGGCGACCGAGCACTGGAAGAAGGAGTGGTCGTCGTTCGACATGCGCTACATCGGCGACAACCGTCCGGCCGACGACCCGCAGCGGGCGCTGGTGCCGGCCGTGCAGCGGCTGTGGTTCCGGGCCGACGGCACGCTGCCGGAGTCCCGGCAGATCCACAACGCGGCCTTCGCCTACATCAGCGACCTGAGCCTGCTCGGTGCCAGCCTGGTGCCGCACGCGCAGTTCATCGGCTCGCCGGAGGTGCAGCCGGCGTCCCTGGACCACACGATCTGGTTCCACCGCCCGGTCGCCGCCGACCAGTGGCTCCTGTACGACCAGACGTCCCCGTCCGCCTCGGGGGCCCGCGGCCTCAGCACCGCCCGGGTGTTCTCCGAGGACGGCATCCTGGTGGCCACGGTCGCCCAGGAGGGCCTGATCCGGCGGGTCACCAAGCGCGACTGAGGCCCCGAGGGGCGGTCAGACGCCGGGGACGACCCTTCCGACCAGGTGCGTGACGGGCTTCTTGCCGCCCTTGACGCCGAACGTGAGCACGTCGCCCTCGCGACGTGAGCCGAAGACGACCGTGCCGGGCAGCAGGATCGGCTTGCGGAACTCCACGTCGTTCGTGAACGCGTCGGGCAGCTTGTTCTGCACCGCGGCGAGGCTGCGCGCGAGCGTCCACATGCCGTGCGCGATGTTCGTCGGGAAGCCGAACGCCCTCGCGGTCAGCGGGTAGAGGTGGATCGGGTTGCGGTCGCCGGACACCGCGCCGTAGCGGCGGCCCAGGTCGCCGGCGAGCTTCCAGTGCACGACGCCGTCGGGCGCCTCGACGCCCGCGAGCGGTGCACCGGTGGTCTCGGCCGATCCGCCCTTGTGGCGGGAGAACAGCGTCATGACCTCGTCCCACACGACCTCGTCGCCGACCGACACCGTGGTGACGATGTCGATGAGCGAGCCCTTCGGGTGCGGACGCAGGTCGGCCGCCCGCACACTGACGTCGAAGGCCTCCTTGACCCGGATGCGGCGGTGCTGGCGGATCGTGTTGCGCAGGTGCACCAGGCCCATCGGCGCGAACGGGAACGCCGTGTCGGTCATCAGCGTCATGTGCAGCCCGAACGCCGCCATGTGCGGGTAGGGCGTGGGCAGGAAGTCGCTGCGCGGGAACCCGCAGACCTCGTTGTAGGTGTCGAGGTGCCGGCGGTCGGTGACGACCTCGTTGCGCTGCAGCACCAGGTCGGGCGTGGTGCCCGACGCGTGCTTGACGCCGGGCAGGCTGCCGACCACGGGCAGCGCCGGCAGCGCCGCCTTCAGCATCAGCGGGACCGTGGCGGGCGCCTTCTCGAAGACGCGGGTGGGCATGTCAGGCGCCGATCAGGGCCTGGCCGCAGACCCGGACGACGTTGCCCGAGATCGCGGACGAGCCCGGGTTGGCGTACCAGGCGATGGCCTCGGCGACGTCGATCGGCTGACCACCCTGGGACAGCGAGCTCAGCCGGCGTCCGGCCTCGCGGATGCCGATCGGCATGGTCTTGACCATGTCGGTCTCGATGAAGCCCGGGGCGATCGCGTTGACCGTGATGCCGTCCTTGGCCACGCGCTTGGACAGGTCCTGGACGAAGCCGATGACGCCCGCCTTGGCGGTGCCGTAGCTGGTCTGGCCGTTGTTGCCCGCGATGCCGGCGATCGAGGAGATGCCGATGACGCGTCCGCCGCGGCGGATGAGCCCTTGGTCGAGCAGCTCGGCGGTGATGCGCTGGGGGGCGCCCACGCTGATGTCGATGACCAGGTTCCAGTTCTCGGTCTTCATGTTCTTCAGACGCTTGTCGCGGGTGATGCCGGCGTTGTGGACCACGATGTCGACACCGCCGTGGGCGTCCTTGAGGGCCTGGGCGATGACCTTCGGGGCGTCCTCGGCCGTGATGTCCTCGGCGATCGAGGTGCCGTCCAGCTCGGTCATGAGCGCGTCCAGGTCGTCCTTCAGCGCGGGGACGTCGAGGCCGACGATCGCGGCGCCGTCACGGTGCAGCGTGCGGGCCATGGCGGCGCCCAGGCCGCGGGAGGCGCCGGTGATGAGTGCGACCTTGCCGGCCAGCGGCTTCGCCGGGTCGGCGACCGCGTCGGCGTCCACGAGGTCGGTGAGCCCCAGGCGGATGACTTGGCCGGACACGAACGCGGACTTGGGGGAGAGCAGGAACTCCAGCGTCGAGCCGAGCGCTCCCTCGGAGCCCTCGCCGACGTACACCAGGTTGGCGGTGCTGCCGTTGCCGCCGATCTCCTTGCCGGCGGAGCGGACGAAGCCCTCGAGCGAGCGCTGCGCGATGGCGGCGGTCTCGGAGTCGGTCTGCTCGGGGAGCCGGCCGATGACGATGAAGCGGCCGGAGCGGGCGAGGCTGCGCATCGCGGGGGTGAAGAACTGCTGCATGACGGCGAGGCCGGCGGTGTCGGTGATGCCGGTGGCGTCGAAAACGAGGCCCTTGTACTTCTTGGCGTCCGCGCGGACGCCAACGACGTCGATGCCGCTGGCCTTCAGCGTCGCGTTGAGCGAGGTGCCGAGCGTGCCCTTGGGGGCGGCGCCGATGAGGACCGTGCCCTTGACCAGCGGGTCACCCTCGGTCCAGCGCTCCAGGACCGGGGGGTTGGGCAGACCCAGGTTCTTGACGACGAACTGTCCGATCGGGTTGTGCGCCAGCGACTGGTAGTGGTCGGTCATGAGCTGGGTGTGTCCTATCTCTCGGATACCATTGGTATCTGGAATGCTGCTGAAACTGTAACCTCAGAATTCAGCGCCAGTCCACCACGTGGCATGCGGCGCTCGTCACGTTCAGCATCATCGTTCACGAAGATCGAGGAGACCGCCATGGCGGACACGACACCAGCCAAGAAGGCGCCGAGCAAGAAGGCTTCCGGCGCCGCGAAGAACGCGACCGCGACGCCCCAGCAGGTGCGCCGGGTGGCCGTCATCGGCGGCAACCGCATCCCGTTCGCCCGCTCCAACACGGTCTACACGGACGCCTCGAACCAGGAGATGCTGACCGCGGCCCTCGACGGGCTCGTGGACCGCTTCAACCTGCAGGGCGAGCGGGTCGGCGAGTTCGCCGCCGGTGCCGTCCTCAAGCACAGCCGTGACTTCAACCTCGCCCGTGAGACCGTCCTCGGGTCGAGGCTCTCGCCCGACACCCCGGCGTACGACGTCCAGCAGGCGTGCGACACCGGCATCCAGGCCGCCGTCCTGGTCGCCAACAAGATCGCCCTCGGCAAGATCGAGGTCGGCATCGCCGGCGGCTCGGACACCACATCCGACGCCCCGCTGGCCATCGGCGACAAGCTGCGCAAGATCCTGCTCGAGGCCAACCGGGCCAAGGACGCCAAGGGACGCCTCGCGGCGTTCGCCAAGATCCGTCCGGCGTACCTCGCACCCGACCAGCCGCGCAACGCCGAGCCCCGCACCGGCCTGTCGATGGGTGACAGCCAGGCCATCACGACCAAGGAGTGGGGCATCACCCGCGAGGCGCAGGACGAGCTCGCGGTCACCTCGCACCGGAACCTCGCGAAGTCGTACGACGAGGGGTGGCAGGACGACCTGGTCACGCCGTTCCGCGGCGTCACGAAGGACAACAACCTGCGTCCCGACTCCAGCCTGGAGAAGCTCGCGAAGCTGAAGCCGGTCTTCGGCAAGTCGTTCGGCGACGAGGCCACGATGACCGCCGCCAACTCCACGCCGCTGTCCGACGGCGCGTCGGTCATGCTGCTGTCGTCCGAGGACGAGGCGGCGAAGAACGGCTGGACGCCCGAGGCGTTCTTCGTCGACTACGAGACCGCCGCGGTCGACTACGTGTCGGGCGCCGAGGGCCTGCTGATGGCTCCGGTCTACGCCGTGCCGCGCATGCTGGAGCGCCAGGGCCTCACGCTGCAGGACTTCGACTACTACGAGATCCACGAGGCGTTCGCCGGCCAGGTGCTGACGACCCTCGCGGCGTGGGAGGACCCGCAGTTCTGCAAGGAGAAGCTCGGCCTGGACGAGCCGCTCGGCTCGATCGACCGCAGCAAGCTCAACGTCAAGGGCTCGTCCCTCGCCGCGGCGCACCCGTTCGCCGCGACCGGTGGACGCATCGTCGCCAACCTGGCCAAGCTCCTGCACGAGAAGGGCGAGGGCAGCCGCGGCCTGATCTCGATCTGCGCCGCCGGCGGTCAGGGCGTCGTCGCGATCCTCGAAGGAGCCTGACCCGCTCCCGATTTGCGGGGTTCTGCACCGGATCGCGGACGCGAAACCGTGCAGAACCCCGCAGATCTGGGCTGGGGTGCGTCAGGAGCGGCCGCGGGCCATCGCGACGGCGGCGACGCTCATGAGCGACTTGACCTCGTCGAACGGGACCGAGTCCGTGACGGGCAGCCCGGCGTTGTGCTTGCGGACGGTGAGCTGCAGGTTCACCAGGTTCAGGACGCCGAGGGCCTGGGTGTAGAAGATGTTCGCCAGCAGGTCGGGGTCGCGGACCACGAACTCACCGGCCTCGACACCGTCCTGGAGGATGCGCACGACATGGGACAGGCACGCGGTCATCGCGGTGCCCAGCGAGATCATGACGGCCTCGCTGACCTCCTCGAGCAGCTCGTCACCGCGGCGGCGCAGCAGCGCCTGGGCGCAGTCGACGAACGCGGGCAGGCGTGCGCCGAAGTCGAAGAACTCCGTCGTGAGGTACCCGAGGCGGGCGTCCGGCGCGGCGTCGGTGTCATCGGCCTGGGCCAGCAGGCCCTCGAGCTCCTCGAGGTAGCTGACCAGTGTCTCGGCGAACAGCTCCTCCTTGCCGGAGAAGTGCCGGTAGATGATCGCGCGGTTGATGCCCACGGCCTGAGCGATGTCCTCGATCTGCGCGTCGCGCACACCGCGTTCATCGAACAGGGCGCGGGTGGCTTCGAGGATCTCCCTCTTGCGCTCTGCGCGGCGTTCCGAGACTGCCATGGAGAACAGTTTAGAGCGCTTTGTCGTGGGTGGGTCGTAGGCTCGTAGCCATGAGGTCTGTAGGGGAGCTGCGGCGCCAGGTGGCGCCCATCGAGGTCGTGTCCGAGTACCAGCCGGCGGGCGACCAGCCGGCTGCCATCGCGGAGATCTCCAAGCGCATCCAGGGCGGCGTCCAGGACGTCGTCCTGCTGGGCGCGACCGGTACCGGAAAGACGGCCACCACCGCGTGGCTCGCCGAGCAGCTGCAGCGCCCGATGCTGGTGATGATGCCCAACAAGCTGCTCGCGGCGCAGTTCGCCAACGAGCTGCGCGAGCTGCTGCCGCACAACGCGGTGGAGTACTTCGTCTCCTACTACGACTACTACCAGCCCGAGGCGTACATCGCGCAGAGCGACACCTACATCGAGAAGGACTCCTCGATCAACGAGGAGGTCGAGCGGCTGCGGCACAGCGCCACCTGGTCGCTGCTAACCCGCCGCGACGTCATCGTGGTCGCCACGGTGTCGTGCATCTACGGCCTCGGCTCGGCGCAGGAGTACCTCGAGCGGATGATCGGGTTCAAGGTCGGCGAGGAGCTGCCCCGCGAGCAGCTGCTGCGCACGCTGGTGCAGGCGCAGTACGTCCGCAACGACGTCGCCAGCACCCGCGGCACCTTCCGGGTCAAGGGCGACACCGTCGAGATCTTCCCGGTCTACCAGGAGATGGCCGTGCGGGTGGAGTTCTTCGGCGACGAGATCGAGCGGCTCATGACGCTGCACCCGCTCACCGGCGAGGTGCTCAGCGACGACAAGGAGCTCTACGTCGGTGCCGCGACGCACTACGCCGCGGGCAACGACACGATGCACCGCGCGATGCGCACGATCGAGATCGAGCTGGAGGAGCGTCTCGCCGAGCTCGAGGGCGAGGGCAAGCTGCTGGAGGCGCAGCGCCTGCGCATGCGCACGACGTACGACCTGGAGATGATGCAGCAGGTCGGCACGTGCTCCGGCATCGAGAACTACTCGCGCCACATGGACGGCCGCGGACCGGGCACCCCCGGCAACTGCCTGCTCGACTACTTCCCCGAGGACTTCGTGCTCGTGGTCGACGAGTCGCACGTGACGATCCCGCAGATCGGCGCGATGTACGAGGGCGACATGTCTCGCAAGCGCTCGCTGGTCGAGCACGGCTTCCGGCTGCCGAGCGCGATGGACAACCGGCCGCTGAAGTGGCCCGAGTTCCTCGACCGCATCGGCCAGACCGTCTACCTGTCGGCGACCCCCGGCACGTACGAGATGGAGAAGGTCCAGGGCGACGTCGTCGAGCAGATCATCCGCCCGACCGGGCTCATCGACCCCGAGGTCATCGTCAAGCCGACCAAGGGCCAGATCGACGACCTCATCACGCAGATCCGCGGCCGGGTCGAGCGCGAGGAGCGCGTCCTGGTCACGACGCTGACCAAGAAGATGTCCGAGGACCTCACCGACTACCTGCTCGAGGCGGGCATCCGCACCCGCTACCTGCACAGCGAGGTCGACACCCTGCGCCGCGTCGAGCTGCTCCGCGAGCTGCGCATGGGCGAGTACGACGTGCTGGTCGGCATCAACCTGCTGCGCGAGGGCCTCGACCTCCCCGAGGTCAGCCTGGTGGCGATCCTCGACGCCGACAAGGAGGGCTTCCTGCGCTCGCAGCGCTCGCTCATCCAGACCATCGGCCGCGCGGCGCGCAACGTGTCGGGCCAGGTCATCATGTACGCCGACCGGATCACCGACTCGATGGCGTGGGCGATCGAGGAGACCAACCGTCGCCGCGAGAAGCAGGTGGCCTACAACACCGAGCACGGGATCGACCCGACGCCGCTGCGCAAGAAGATCGGCGACATCACCGACATGCTCGCGCGCGAGGACGCCGACACCGCGAACCTGCTGGCCGCGACCGGCGACAAGCGACGCAAGGGTGCCGCGGTGCCGCTGGGCCAGCACACCGCCGACCTGGCGAACCTGCCGTCGGGTGAGCTCGCCGAGCTCATCGAGCAGCTCAGCGAGCAGATGCGCGCCGCCGCCGCGGAGCTGCAGTTCGAGGTCGCCGCCCGGTTGCGCGACGAGATCGGTGACCTGAAGAAGGAGCTGCGCGGCATGATCGAGGCAGGCGTCTGACCCATCGGGCAGGATGTCCGTGTGACTGACGTCCTGGAGAACGACCGCGTACGTGCCACGATCGACCCGACCCGGGGTGCGAGGCTCACCAGCCTGGTGATCGACGGGCTGGAGCTGCTCGCCCGTGCCGAGGACCAGAGCGTCGACCCGGCGATCGCCGATGGCTGCTTCCCGATGGTGCCGTGGGCGGGACGGATCCGCGACGGCCGGCTGACCACGCCCGACGGCGTGCAGCAGCTGCCGGTGTCCGACGACGGCAACGCCCTGCACGGGCTCGGGCACGTCGAGGCCTGGGACGTCGTGGGGCAGGGCGAGTACCGCCTGGCGCTGGGCAGCCCGTGGCCGACCTCCGGCACCGCCTCCCTGACCTACCGGCTGCTCGACGACGGCCTGCGCATCGAGCTGTCCTGGGACGACGGCACCGACTCGCCGTGCTCGATCGGGCTGCACCCGTGGTTCGCGCGCACCCTGGCGACCGGTGAGCAGGTCGTCCTGTCGTTCGATCCCGAGGCCATGGTCGAGCGCGGGGACGACGGCCTGCCCACGGGACGACTGGTCGACCCGTCGCCAGGTCCGTGGGACGACTGCTTCCGCGTCGCCGGGTCGCCGGTGCTGACCTGGCCGGGTGCCGTCCAGCTGCGACTGAGCTCCGGCTCGCCGTGGTGGGTCGTCTACTCGCAGCCGCAGTCCACGATCTGTGTCGAGCCGCAGACGGCGCCGCCCGACGCCTTCGACCACCCGTCCCTGCAGCCGGCGGACGGCTGGCCGCACGCCGTCTGGTTCGAGCTGCAGGCCGGCCGCTGATCGTCGCGACGCGCCGATGTGGGCCAGACTGGACGTCGTGAACCACGTCATCGAGAACGCGCGCATCCGTGCCGAGATCGACCCGTCCCTCGGCGCCCGGCTCCACCAGCTGACGATCGACGGCCTCGAGCTGCTCGGTCCCGACGGCTGCTTCCCGATGGTGCCGTGGGCCGGCCGCATCCGGGACGGCCTGCTGCACGTGAACGGCGAGACCCACGAGCTGCCCAGGGCGGCCGACGGCAACGCGATCCACGGCCTCGGTCGCAAGGTGGAGTGGGAGCACGTGGGCGACTCGGTCTTCCGCCGGCACATCGGCGCCCCGTGGCCCACCGAGGGCACGGCCGAGCTGCGCTACACGCTGCTGGACGACGGGCTGCGCGTGGAGCTGGGCTGGGACGACGGCAGCGACCTGCCCTGCTCGATCGGCCTGCACCCGTGGTTCAAGCGGCGGCTGGCCACCGGTGAGGACGTCGACATCTCCCTGGACATCGACGAGATGGTCGAGCGTGGCGCCGACGGCCTGCCCACCGGCCACCTCGTCGCCCCCAAGGAGCAGCCGTGGGACGACTGCTTCCGGCTCGGCTCGTCGCCCGTCGTGACCTGGCCCGGCGCGCTGCAGCTGACCCTGTCCGCGTCCACCCCGTGGTGGGTCGTGTTCACCGAGCGCGAGCACCTGGTCTGCGCCGAGCCCCAGACGGCGCCGCCGGACGCCTTCGACCACCCGTCGCTGCAACCGGGCGGCGCATGGCCGCGCCACCTCTGGTTCGAGATGCGGGCCGCCGTGGCGACGGATCGGCGCGCTTCCTGACACAATGGGTCGCGGAGGGGAGTATTCCCTGATCGCAGTGCCGTCATCACGGTGACTCCCAGCAGTCACCCGGTTCTGCGGGCCGCATCCCCGGCGGAAGAGACCTCCGGCGCAGCGACGACCGGAGGTCCAACCCGTGTTTCTTCCCCTCGCCGAGCAGGCGGCCCGAGACGAGACGATCGGCATGTCCGTCTCGCAGACCGAGTGGATCGTGACGATCAGCGTCACGATCGCGGTGCTGCTGTTCGACATCATCATCGTGTCCCGCCGACCGCACGAGCCCACGCTCAAGGAATGCGCGGTCTACCTCGCGGGCTACGTGGGCCTCGCCATCGCGTTCGGCATCTGGGTCATGGTGCACCACGACGTGAAGCCCGGCCCGGGCGAGAAGGGTGGCGACTTCGGGCTGCAGTTCTTCGCCGGCTGGCTCACCGAGTACAGCCTGTCGATCGACAACCTGTTCATCTTCTTGATCATCATGGCCAGCTTCAAGGTGCCGCGGAAGCTGCAGCAGGAGGCCCTGCTGGTCGGCATCGTCATCGCCCTGATCTTCCGCGGCATCTTCATCGCGATCGGCGCCGTGGCGATCGAGAACTTCTCCTGGATCTTCTACCTCTTCGGTGCGTTCCTGCTGTGGACCGCGTACACGCTCGTGAAGGACAAGGACCACGACGACGACGGGGAGAACGCCGTCGTCCGGTTCGCCCGCCGGTTCTTCAACGTCAAGGAGGAGTGGCACGGCCTCAAGCTGTTCATGAAGGAGAACAAGAAGACCTACATCACCCCGATGTTCCTGGTCATCTTGTCGCTCGGCACCACCGACCTGCTGTTCGCACTGGACTCGATCCCGGCGATCTACGGCCTGACGCAGGAGCCGTACCTGGTCTTCACGGCGAACGTCTTCGCCCTGATGGGACTGCGCCAGCTGTACTTCCTGCTCGGGGACCTGCTGACCCGGCTCATCTACCTGTCGCAGGGCCTCTCGGTGCTGCTGGCGTTCATCGGCGTCAAGCTCGTGCTGCACGCCCTGCACGAGAACGAGCTGCCGTTCATCAACGGCGGCAACCACGTCGAGGTGCCGGAGATCCCCACCCTCGTCAGCCTGGGCGTGATCATCGGCGTCCTGGCGGTCACCGCGATCGTGAGCCTCACGGTGTCCTCGCGTCGCGAGCGTGCCGGGCTGACGGCCGACGGCCAGCCCAAGTCGGGCGGCTCGGACGACAGCCAGCACTGACCGTCAGACGCGACGCGCCCCCGGCCACCACTCGGTGACCGGGGGCGCGTTCGTCCGCGTCACTCCCCGAGGGAGTCGACGTCCTTGAAGCTGCTGTCGCCCTGGCCGGTCATCCGGTTGATGGTGTAGGTGATGGCCCACAGGATGATGCCGATGACCATGAGCCCGGCCGCGATCTCGTAGACGATGGAGTCCCGCTCCACCCAGGGGCCGGCGAGGAACAGGCACAGGACCGCGCCGAGCACGGGCAGCGGGCCGGGGGAGCGGAAGACCGTCTCCACGTGGTCGTGCCGCTTGCCGCGCAGCACCATGCACGCGATGTTCACGACCGCGAACACGCACAGCAGGAGCAGGGACGTGACGGTCGCGAGGTTGACGACGATGTCGCTGTCCGGGTCCTGGCGGACGTAGAAGATGAGGGCCAGCGCGAGCAGCGTGGTGAACAGGATGCCGGCCCACGGCGTGCGCCGGCCCGGCAGCACGACACCGAGCTGACGGGGGAGCACGTCCTGGCGCGCCATGCCGTAGATGAGCCGGCTGGCCATCAGCATGTTGATCAGCGCGGTGTTGGCGACCGCGAACACGGCGAGGAACGGGAACACGCGGTCGACCGGGAAGTCGGGCAAGCCGACGGACACCACGGACAGCAGCGCCCGGTCCCCGTTGTCGTTGATCTCGCGGATCTGGTTCGAGGTCAGGACGCTGACGACCGAGACGGCCACCAGCATGTAGAGGATGACCGCGATCCCGAGACCGGTCAGCATCGTGCGCGGGAAGATCTTCTTCGGGTTCTCGACCTCCTCGACCATGTTGACGGCGTCCTCGAAGCCGACCATCGCGAAGAACGCGATCGAGGTGGCCCCGGTGACGGCGAGGAAGATGCCCTTGTCGTTGGCGTCCTCGAAGACCGTGATCCGGCTCAGGTCGCCGTCGCCCCTCGCGATGACGTAGAACCCGACGCCGATGACGATGAGCAGCGCGGTGATCTCGACCAGGGTCAGCACGACGTTGAACTTGACGCTCTCGCCGACCCCCCGCAGGTTGATGAGGGCCAGCAGCACCATGAACAGCATCGCGATGGTGGTGATCGTGCCCTCGCCGACACCTCCGTCGATCCAGCCGTTGATCTCCAGCCCGTCGGTCAGGAACCCGGCGAGGGTCGCTGACGCGGTCGAGGCGCTCGTGATGCCGGAGCAGACCACGGCGAACGCCACGAGGAAGGTGACGAAGTGGATGCCGAACGCCTTGTGCGTGTAGAGCGCCGCACCGGCCGCCTGCGGGTACTTCGTCACGAGCTCGAGGTAGGACAGTGCCGTGATGGTGGCCACGATGAAGGCGAGCAGGAACGGCAGCCACACGATGCCGCCGACGTTGCCTGCCATCTCGCCGGTGACGGCGTACACGCCGGCGCCGAGGATGTCGCCGACGATGAACAGCAGCAGCAGCTTGGGCCCCATGACCCTCTTGAGCTCGTTCGGCTGCCCGGATTCCGTGGTCTCGGTGCTCATGAAACCCCCTGATCAACGCGTGCCTGAGGGCGACGCTTTCGTCTCACCCTGTACCGGCTGACCTGCCGGCGCAAGGCAGCCGTGTAGTTTCGTGTGCGTGGTTGATGTCAAGGGGAGAGTCCGTCGCTGGGTCGGCCGCATGCTGGTCAAGCGCATCCAGAAGAACGGGATCGACCTCAGTGCCTTGTCGTTCATCCCCGAGCTGACGAAGGTTCCGCTGCAACGGGACGTGATGGATCCGTTGCCGCAGCTCGCCGAGTGGCGCGCGACGGAGCCGATGCGCAAGCTCGAGCTCCCCTTCACGTTCACGGCGTACCTCGTGACCGGCTACGACGAGGCGCGCACGGTCCTGACCGACCGCGACAGCTACAGCAACGACATCCGTCACCTGTTCCACGGCGACGGGCCGGCGACCGCGGACGACATCGGCGGCCTCGGCTTCACCGACCCGCCGCTGCACACCCGGCTGCGCAAGATCGTGACGCCCGAGTTCACGATGCGTCGCCTGGCCCGGCTCGAGCCGATGATCACCGAGTTCGTGGACGCCCAGCTCGACGCGCTGGAGGCCGAGGGGCCCGGCGCCGACCTCTGCAAGGCCGTCGCGTTCCCGATCCCGTTCCAGACGATCTGTGCGCTGCTCGGCCTGGACTACGCCGACAGCCAGGCGTTCGCGAAGCTCGGCAGCGACCGGTTCGACGCGACCAACGGCGGTGCGGCGGCGTTCGGCGCGGTCTCCGACCAGCGCAAGTTCCTGTTCGAGGCGGTGGCCCGCCAGCGCAAGTCTCCCGGACCCGGCCTGCTGGGCCAGATCATCCGCGACGAGGGCGACACGATCTCCGACTTCGACCTCGCGGGGCTCGCCGACGGCGTCTTCACCGGCGGCTTCGAGACCACGGCCGGCATGATCGCGCTCGGCACGATCGTCCTGCTGCGCGACCCGGAGCACGCCGAGCTGATGCGCCGGGGCGATCCGGCCGACGTGGACCGCATCGTCGAGGAGCTGCTGCGCTACCTCTCGGTCGTGCAGGTCGCGTTCCCGCGGTTCGCCAAGCGGGACATGGAGCTGTTCGGCACCCACGTCAAGGCCGGCGACGTCATCCTGACCTCGCTGGCCGGCGCCAACCGCGACCCGGGATCGGCGGGGGAGGACCCCGACGGGTTCGACCCGTTCCGTGCGCCGTCCAGCGGCCACCTCGCGTTCGGCCACGGCATCCACCGCTGCATCGGTGCCGAGCTGGCTCGCATGGAGCTGCGGATCGCGCTGCCGAAGCTGTTCCAGCGGTTCCCGGAGCTCTCGCTCGCGACGCCGCAGCACGAGCTCAGCTTCCGCCAGCTCTCGTTCGTCTACGGCGTCGACGAGCTCAAGGTCAACTTCTAGGTTTTCCCCTAGGGTGTCGCCATGACCGCGCCCGCCGACACGCGTGCCCGTATCGAGGCGTGGTTCGACGACCACGGCCTGCCGTACTTCACCGGGGATCACGCAGACACCGTCGAGGGCTGGCTGTCGAGCAAGCGCATCGTGGCGGCCCTCGTGCTGATCATCGCCGTGTCGATCGCCGCCGGCGTCGCGGTGGGCGCGGTGTGGGCCGAACAGGGCTCGGTCGGGACGTTTGTCGGCGTGGTGGTGTTCCTCGCGCTGCTCGGCCTGTTCGCCGGGCGGCTGCTCCGCATGGGGACGATGCTGCGGTGGGCGGCACGCCGGACCTTCGGCTCTCTCGGCCTGATGTTCCCCCTGCTGACGCGGGCGCTGCCGCTCCTGCTGCTGGCCGTGACGTTCCTGTTCATCAACGCCGAGGTGTGGCAGGTCGCGGCCCTGATGTCGCGGCACGTCCTGTGGCTGGCGGTCCTGTTCTTCGCGGCCATCGCGGTCGTGTTCCTGCTCGCCCGGCTGCCCGAGGAGGTGCGTCAGGTCGAACGCGACGTCGTCGGCCCACGGGTCGCCGAGCGCTGCGTGGGCACGCCCGCCGAGGACGCCGCCCGATCGGTCACCACGGAGCCTGCGGACCTGCCGCGCTTCGCCCGGGCCAACCTCGTGCTGGTGCTGCTGTTCAACCAGGCCATCCAGGTGCTGCTGCTGACCCTCGGCCTGTTCGCGTTCTTCGTGGTGTTCGGGTCGCTGACGATCCCCGACGGGACCGTGGAGGCATGGACGGGGGAGGGCGTGACCACGCTGCCGTCGTCCCTCGGCCAGCACATCCCGCTCACGAACGAGCTGTTCCAGGTGGCGGTGTTCCTCGCGGCGTTCTCCGGCCTGTACTTCACCGTGTATGCCGTGACCGACGAGACGTACCGCTCCCAGTTCTTCGCCGGCCTGTCCGCCGAGCTCGAGCAGGCCGTCGCCGTCAACGCGGTGTACGTCTCCCTGCCGCACGAGATGAGCCCCCACTAGAACACCTGTTCGACTCGGCGTACTCTGGGGGAGTGAATCCGAACGGGACGAGGAACGGCAGGCCGCTCGCGGCCGGCGACCCGTACGCGGTCCCGGTGCCGCAGCCGCCGCCGGTCTATCACGTGTGGGTCAACCTCTCGAACCTCACGACGCAGATCGCGCAGGAGTACCCGGGCCTCGTGCTCGGCTGGCGTCGTTCGTCGGACGGCTACGAGGCGCAGGTCGTCTACATCATCCCGGGCAAGACGCAGCGGCACAGTGACGCCTCGCAGATCGCCTGGCTGCCGGCCAGCAAGCTCAAGCCCCGGGAGTGACCGCGGCTGTCGGGCGTACGTCCTACGGTGAGGTCATGACCCTCAGCACGTACGAGTCCCGGCACATCGCGAGGACGATCGCCCGCGACGCGGCCAGCGTCTACGCGTACGCCTCCGACCCGCGGAACCTGCCCGCCTGGGCGGCCGGGCTCAGCACGACGATCTCGCTGGTCGAGGGCGAGTGGGTCGCGGAGTCCGACCTCGGACGCATCACCGTCGAGCTCGCCCCGGACAACTCGTTCGGCGTGCTCGACCACACCGTCACGCTGCCGGACGGCACCCGCGTCCACAACCCGCTGCGGGTCGTGCCGAACGGCGACGGCTGCGACGTCGTCTTCAGCCTGTTCCGGCTGCCCGGCGTAGACGATGCGGCGTTCGAGGCCGACGCGGCCGCCGTCGCCGCCGACCTGGAGACGCTCAGGACCGTGCTGGAAGCCGCTTCAGCAGCAGGATGACCCCCCACCCCGATGTGCGGACGTCTGCACCGAATGGGGCCGTCAGAACCGTGCAGGGCTCCGCAAATCTGGGCGGGACCCCTCGCGCGGCGAACAGGTGGATCGCCTCGAGCACCGCTGCCAGCGCGGTCGTGAGGGCCAGGACGAAGGTAGGGCCGCCGATCGCGCGGTACACGCGGTAGTACTGGTCGTCGTCGTAGCGGCGCCAGCCTTCGATCACCACCCAGACCGAGAGCAGCCCCAGGGGGATCAGCGGCAGGAGTGCGGCGGGTCCGAGCACGGACCAGGTGTGCTTAGCCGTCGCGGCCACGACCGCGAACAGGGCCAGCGCGGTGCGGTCCCTGTCGGGCCGTTCCCGATAAGCTCAACTGATGACCTCTGGGCGAAGCCGAGTCAACCAGGCTGTTCTGCGCACACAAACAGTGACGGGCGGATTCTTCTGTGTGGGCCTCCTGGTCCTCGCCATTGTGAGCGCCGCGGACGGAGAGCGCATCATCACCGTTGTCAGTCTGGTGGGAGCAGTCGGAGCGGCGTTCCTGGTGAGATACTCACTGCGGGTGGCGCGCGATTCTTCTGACTGAAGTGTTCGCCTGGGGGGGATCCGCGTGTCCTCACAGCGTCAGAAGGTGATGTCATCGGGGTCGAGGTCGACCCTCAGGCGGCGAACAGGTGGATCGCCTCGAGCACCGCTGCCAGCGCGGTCGTGAGGGCCAGGACGAAGGTAGGGCCGCCGATCGCGCGGTACACGCGGTAGTAGCGGTCGTCGTCGTAGCGGCGCCAGCCTTCGATCACCACCCAGACCGAGAGCAGCCCCAGGGGGATCAGCGGCAGGAGTGCGGCGGGTCCGAGCACGGACCAGGTGTGCTTGGCCGTCGCGGCCACGACCGCGAACAGGGCCAGCGCGGTGCGCTCCCACGCGAGTGTCGTCCGCTCGTCGCTCGGCACCGGGGCATCGGACCGGCCGTCGGCGGGTCGCGGCATGCTCATGGCCTCGTCCTCACAGCCACGCGATGATCAAGATGGCGGAGATGCCGACGAGGGCCAGCACGAGCAGCGCCCCGAAACCGATCGGTGGCATCGGCTCGCGGCGACGCATCGAGCGTTCGACGAGTCCCCACCGGACCCAGGAGACCAGCGCGGTGACGACCGCGAGGATCAGCAGGGTCATCGCGATGGCCTTCTGCTGCTGCGACGAGATCGACAGGTCGACCACGTCGAGCGCGACCCCGGCGGCGAGGAGGGCGAGCGCGGTGCGGACCCAGGTCAGGAAGGTGCGCTCGTTGGCCAGGCTGGAGCTGTAGTCGGGGTCGTCGCCCTGGCCGTAGACCCAGTGAGGTCGGCGGTGCCTTCTCTCACGCATCCGTCCAGTGTCACCCAGGCGGCAGCGTCAGGCCCGGGGCGAATGGCCCGGCCGGCGATGAGGGTTTCCGGCAGCCCCAGCAGCCCCTAACCCTCATCTTCCGTCCGCCCCGGCGGGGAAGATGAGGATTTCCGGTAGCCCCAGCAGCCCCTAACCCTCATCGTCGGTCCGCCCCCGGGGCAGCGGCGGGTCACCAGCCGCGGGCGCGCCACTCGGCGAGGTGGGCGTGCGCCTGAGAATCTGCGGCCCCTGTGGCCATGGCAACATGCGGATGTTGACCCGAACCGCCACTACAACGGACCTCGGCCACAAGGAGAGTGAAGAATGGGCAGAATGCGGATACCTGGCAGAACCACCAGCCGCCTGATGTCGGGTCTGGCGGGGCGTGAAGTCGTCCTCATCGAGGGCCTGGAGGTCTCGCCTGGTGCGCAGTTCAAAATCACTTTCATCTCGTGGAGCGACAAGCGAAGACAAGGTATTTGGTTTGGCACTGAGGGTTTGCTGGAATTCCCAGACACAGGTCTGACTTCGCCTCAGATGACTTTGTGGACCGATACCGCTCCGGCGGAGTTTCAGATAGACGTGTTGGAGACCGATGGGCTTCTGCGCTTCTACAACATCTGGGATGAGGGCGAGGGCAGAGGGTCAGAATCGCTGGTCGACTATTCCGGGATGGTCGTCGATCACGATGGCGGTGTAGCAACGTACCGGTGCCAGGACTTTGGTCGAGAACCGCACTTCTCCTCGCTTGCGTTCACCATGGAGTCTCTACGCTGACTCGGCAGGCGGTCGTCGTGTCCGTCACGTCCGTTCGCTGACTGCCGCCAGAACGAACTCTTCGTCAGAAGACTGTGTTCTGAGCCATCGGCGATAGCAGCGGGATAACCTCAACCGCCGACGGCAAGACCACCCTGCTCAACTCCTCACGTCGTCGATTGGCGTTGAACGACGGCTACCAGCCGCGCTCGCGCCACTCCTGCAGGTGCGGGCGCTCGGCGCCGAGGGTGGTGTCGTGGCCGTGGCCGGGGTGGACGTCTCTTACCCCCGTGTGAGCCGCGAACGATGATGCTGTCATGAAGGCTCGGTGGTGGCGGGGGACTGCGCTGGCGTTCGCCTTGCTCGTACTGCTGGTGATGGCGGGCTTAGCATTCGCGCTGTACGCCGCGTGGTGGGCGTTCTGGAACCTGATGCCACGCGGCGCTTGAGGCTTACCAGCCGCGAGCGCGCCACGCCGCGAGATTTGGCCTCTCGTCTCCAAGGCGTATGAGATCGTGGCCGTGGCCGGGGTAGACGTGGGTGTCGTCGGGGTAGGCGCCGAAGATCTTGGTCTCGACCTCGTCGATCAGCGTCGTGAAGTCCTCGGGCGCCCAGGTCTTGCCGACCCCGCCCGGGAAGAGGGAGTCACCGGTGAACAGGTGCACGATGCCGTCCGGGTCGTCGTACGCCAGGACGATCGAGCCGGGGGTGTGGCCGGCGACCTCGATGACCTCGAGCTCGCAGGAGCCGACCCGGACGCGCGCGCCCGTCTGGACGCGGACGTCGACGGGCACGGGGAGCTCGTCGGCGTCGCGCTCGCCGGCGACGGTCTCGGCGCCGGTGCGCTCGACGATCGTGGCCAGGGCCTGCCAGTGGTCGCCGTGCCGGTGGGTGGTGACGACCCGGGCCAGTCCGTCCGCGCCGATGAGCTCGAGCAGGCGCTCGTACTCGGCCGCAGCGTCGATGAGGACCTGCTCGCCGGTCAGGTTGCAGCGCAGCAGGTAGGCGTTGTTGTTCATCTCGCCGACCGCGATCTTGGTGATCATCAGGTCTCCCGCGACCTGCACGTCGGCGGGACCGCCGACCTCGACTTCTCCGGTGTACGTCATGGGGCCAGCCTGCCAGATCGTCCGCCCCGCCAGGGGTGTGACCAGTGCGACCCCGGTCCTCGGAAGGAAACTGTCGGACCCCGTCGTTACGATGACAAGGGCAGAATTCTGCCCGCAACCACGACCTCTACAGGGGAACCAGTGACCGATCGCCTCGTCATCCGCGGCGCACGAGAGCACAACCTCAAGGACGTCTCGCTCGACCTCCCGCGCGACTCCCTCATCGTCTTCACGGGGCTCTCGGGCTCCGGCAAGTCGTCCCTGGCCTTCGACACGATCTTCGCCGAGGGCCAGCGGCGCTACGTCGAGTCCCTGTCGGCGTACGCCCGACAGTTCCTCGGCCAGATGGACAAGCCCGACGTCGACTTCATCGAGGGCCTGTCCCCGGCCGTCTCGATCGACCAGAAGTCCACGAGCCGCAACCCGCGCTCGACCGTCGGCACCATCACCGAGGTCTACGACTACCTCCGTCTGCTCTACGCCCGCGCGGGCCGGGCGCACTG
This sequence comes from Aeromicrobium chenweiae, assembly GCF_003065605.1. GTDB lineage: Bacteria > Actinomycetota > Actinomycetes > Propionibacteriales > Nocardioidaceae > Aeromicrobium > Aeromicrobium chenweiae. The sequence continues at coordinate 1,710,318 of NZ_CP026952.1, forward strand.
CCCCCAGTGCGGTGAGCCGATCGCCCGGCAGACGCCGCAGCAGATCGTCGACCGCATCCTCGCCGGCGAGGAGGGCACCCGGTTCCAGGTGCTCGCGCCGGTCATCCGTGGCCGCAAGGGCGAGTACCTCGAGCTGTTCCGTCAGCTGCAGTCGCAGGGCTACAGCCGCACGATCGTCGACGGCGAGGTGCACATGCTGGCGGACGAGCCGCCGAAGCTCACCAAGCAGAAGAAGCACACGATCGACGTCGTGGTCGACCGCCTGCAGGTCAAGAAGTCCCAGCAGCAGCGGCTGACCGAGTCCATCGAGACCGCGCTCGAGCTGGCCGACGGTCTCGTGATCATCGACTACGTCGACCTCGACCCGAAGGACGAGAACCGCACCCGTCGCTTCTCCGAGAAGCTCGCGTGCCCCAACGACCACCCGCTCGAGGTCGACGAGCTCGAGCCCCGCTCGTTCTCGTTCAACGCCCCGTTCGGCGCGTGCCCCGAGTGCCACGGCATCGGCACCCGCATGGAGGTCGACCCCGAGCTGGTCGTCCCCGACGACGCGAAGTCGCTCAACGAGGGTGCCGTCGTGCCGTGGGCCTCCGCCCAGGTCGCGGACTACTTCTCCCGGCTCATCGGCGCGCTCGCCGACGAGCTGGGCTTCTCCGCCGACACCCCCTGGGGCGACCTGTCCGCCGAGGTGCAGGACGCGATCCTGCACGGGCACCCGACGCAGGTCCACGTCCGCTACAAGAACCGTTACGGACGGGTGCGCTCGTACTACACCGAGTTCGAGGGCGCGATCGAGTACCTCGAGCGCCGGCACGCCGAGACCGAGTCCGAGACCAGCAAGGAGCGCCTCGAGGGCTTCATGCGCGAGGTCCCGTGCCGGGTCTGCAAGGGCACCCGGCTCAAGCCGGTCATCCTGGCGGTGACCCTGAACTCGGAGAAGTACGGCGCCAAGAACATCGCCGAGGTCTGCGCACTGTCCATCGCCGAGGCCGCCGACTACCTCGCGACGCTCGAGATGAGCGACCGGGAGCGGCAGATCGGCGAGCGCGTCCTCAAGGAGATCAACGAGCGCCTGCGCTTCCTGCTCGACGTCGGCCTCGACTACCTCGCCCTGGACCGGGCCGCCGGCTCGCTGTCCGGCGGTGAGGCCCAGCGCATCCGCCTGGCCACCCAGATCGGCGCGGGTCTCGTCGGCGTCCTGTACGTCCTGGACGAGCCGTCGATCGGCCTGCACCAGCGCGACAACCAGCGCCTGATCGAGACCCTCATCCGGCTGCGCGACCTGGGCAACACGCTGATCGTGGTCGAGCACGACGAGGACACGATCCGTGCGGCCGACTGGGCCGTCGACATCGGCCCGGGTGCCGGCGAGCACGGGGGACAGGTCATCGTCTCCGGCCCGGTCAAGGAGCTGTACGAGAGCAAGGACTCCCTGACCGGCCAGTACCTCTCGGGCCGCAAGGTCATCCCGCTGCCGGAGAAGCGCCGCGAGCGCACCCCCGGCCGCGAGCTCGTCGTGAAGGGCGCCAAGGAGAACAACCTGCGCGACATCGACGTGGCGTTCCCGCTCGGCATGTTCGTCGCCGTCACGGGCGTCTCCGGCTCGGGCAAGTCCAGCCTGGTCAACGACATCCTCTACACCCAGCTGGCCCGCTCGATCTACGGCGCGCGGACCATCCCGGGGCGTCACCGCACGATCACCGGGCTCGACCAGGTCGACAAGGTGATCCACGTCGACCAGTCGCCGATCGGTCGCACCCCGCGGTCCAACCCGGCGACCTACACCGGCGTCTTCGACCACGTCCGCAAGCTGTTCGCGCAGACGCCCGAGGCCAAGATGCGCGGCTACCAGCAGGGACGGTTCTCGTTCAACGTCAAGGGCGGGCGCTGCGAGGCGTGCTCCGGCGACGGCACGATCAAGATCGAGATGAACTTCCTGCCGGACGTCTACGTCCCGTGCGAGGTCTGCCACGGCGCTCGCTACAACCGCGAGACGCTCGAGGTGCTCTACAAGGGCAAGTCGATCGCGGACGTGCTCGACATGCCGATCGAGGAGGCCGTCGAGTTCTTCGAGGCGATCCCGGTCATCGCGCGGCACCTGCGCACCCTGGTCGAGGTCGGGCTCGGGTACGTGCGCCTGGGCCAGCCGGCCACGACGCTGTCCGGTGGTGAGTCGCAGCGCGTGAAGCTGTCGGCCGAGCTGCAGAAGCGGTCCACCGGTCGGACGGTCTACGTGCTGGACGAGCCGACCACGGGCCTGCACTTCGAGGACATCAGCAAGCTGCTGGGCGTCCTGCAGCGCATCGTCGACACGGGCAACTCGGTCATCGTCATCGAGCACAACCTCGACGTCATCAAGACCGCCGACTGGGTGGTCGACATGGGTCCCGAGGGTGGAAGCGGCGGCGGTCTGCTGATCGCCGAGGGCACGCCCGAGGACGTCGCGAAGAGTGCCGAGAGCCACACCGGGCGGTTCCTGAAGCCCCTGCTTGCCTGACTCCCGGTAGATTGGGTCCATGGCCGGCGGACTCTTTGCACTGCTCGACGACGTTGCTGCGATCGCACGGATCGCGGCGGCGTCGGTGGACGACGTCGGCGCTGCCGCCGGACGCGCCAGCGTCAAGGCCGCCGGTGTCGTCGTCGACGACACCGCGGTCACCCCGCAGTACGTCCAGGGGGTCGCGGCCAAGCGCGAGCTGCCGATCATCAAGAAGATCGCGGTCGGGTCGCTGCGCAACAAGCTGCTGTTCATCCTGCCCGCGGCGCTGCTGCTGAGCCAGTTCCTGCCGTGGCTGCTGACGCCCCTGCTGATGGTGGGCGGCACGTACCTGTGCTTCGAGGGCGCCGAGAAGATCTGGGAGCGGGTCAGCGGCCACCACGAGAAGACCGAGGAGCCGGTCGCCCAGCTGGACGCCGAGCACGAGGCCACGATGGTGTCCGGCGCGATCCGCACGGACTTCATCCTGTCCGGCGAGATCATGGTCATCGCCCTCAACGAGGTCACCGACGAGCCGTTCCTCGCCCGCGCGATCATCCTGGTCGTGGTCGCGATCGCGATCACCCTGCTCGTCTACGGCGTCGTCGCCCTGATCGTCAAGATGGACGACGTCGGCCTCCACCTGACCCAGCGGTCCGCGAAGGCCGTGCAGAAGATCGGCCACGGACTGGTGAAGTTCATGCCGGTGCTGCTGGCGATCATCTCCACCGTCGGCATCGCCGCGATGATCTGGGTCGGCGGACACATCATCCTCGTCGGCGTCGACGACCTGGGCTTCCACCCGCCGTACGACTTCGTGCACCACCTCGAGGAGGACGTGCACCACGCGCTCGGCTCGATCGGCGCGGTCGCCGGCTGGCTCACCAACACCGTCGCGTCCGCCCTGATCGGCCTCGTCTGGGGCGCGATCGTCGTCGCGATCTGGCACGTCGTTCCGCGTCCGGGAAAGCACGCGACCGACCACGCCTGACTGTCACCACCGGGCCGTAGGCTTGGGGCGTGGCAGATCCAGCAAGCTATCGTCCGGCGCCGGGGGAGATCCCCACCGAACCCGGGGTCTACCGCTTCCGGGACGCCGAGCGCAGGGTCATCTACGTCGGCAAGGCCAAGTCGCTCCGGCCCCGGCTGAGCTCGTACTTCCAGGACATCTCCAACCTGCACCCCCGCACGCAGCAGATGGTGATGACGGCGTCGTCGGTCGAGTGGACGGTCGTCAGCACCGAGGTCGAGGCGCTCGCGCTGGAGTACTCCTGGATCAAGGAGTTCGACCCGCGGTTCAACGTCAAGTACCGCGACGACAAGTCCTACCCGTGGCTGGCCGTGACCGTCGGCGAGGAGTTCCCCCGGGTCACCGTCATGCGGGGTGCGCAGCGCAAGGGGGTGCGCTACTTCGGCCCCTACGGTCACGCGTGGGCGATCCGCGACACGGTCGACACCCTGCTGCGGGTGTTCCCGATGCGGTCGTGCTCGGCCGGCGTGTTCCGCCGGGCCAAGGCCATCGGCCGGCCCTGCCTGCTCGGTGACATCGGCAAGTGCGCGGCCCCGTGCGTCGGACGGGTGAGTCCGGAGGAGCACCGGGAGATCGTCAACGACTTCCTGGCGTTCATGGGCGGGCAGACCGCCGGCTTCACCAAGCGCATCGAGACCAAGATGCTCGAGGCGTCGGCCCGCGAGGAGTACGAGCTCGCCGCCAAGCTGCGCGACGACCTCGGCGCCCTGCGACGGGTGCTGGAGAAGCAGACCGTGGTCCTGGGCGACGGCACCGACGCCGACGTGCTCGGCTTCGTCGAGGACCCGCTCGAGGTCGCCGTGCAGATCTTCTCGGTCCGCGGGGGCCGCATCCGCGGTCAGCGCGGTTGGGTCGCGGAGAAGGCCGACGAGGCCGAGTTCCCCGAGCTGGTGCAGCGCGCGCTCATGACGCTCTACCAGGACTCCGCGCCGTCCGCGATCCCGCGCGAGGTGCTCGTGCCGGTGATGCCCCTGGACACGGCGACGATCACCGAGCTGCTCAGCGAGCGTCGCGAGGGCCCGGTGCGCATCCGCGTGCCGCAGCGCGGCGACAAGCGCGCCCTCATGGAGACCGTCACGCAGAACGCCAAGCAGTCGTTGATGCGGCACAAGATGAAGCGCACGTCCGACCTGACCGCGCGCAGCCTCGCGCTGGAGGAGATCCAGGAGGCGCTCGACCTGGAGACGGCACCGCTGCGGATCGAGTGCTACGACATCTCCAACCTCGGCGCGACCGAGACCGTGGCATCGATGGTCGTGTTCGAGGACGGCCTGCCGCGCAAGTCCGAGTACCGCCGCTTCACGATCCGCAACGAGGGACAGAGCGACGTCGCGGCGATGCACGAGGTCATCACGCGGCGCTTCACCCAGCTGCTCCGGGCCCGCGACGAGAACGACGACGAGGGTCCGGGCATCGATCCCGAGACCGGCAAGCCGCGCCGCTTCGCGTACAAGCCGTCCCTGGTCGTGGTCGACGGCGGCCCGCCGCAGGTCGCCGCCGCGCACCAGGCGATGGAGGAGCTCGGCGTCACGGACGTCGCACTCGTCGGCCTGGCCAAGCGACTGGAGGAGGTCTGGCTGCCCGAGGACGAGGACCCGATCATCCTGCCGCGCACCAGCGAGGGCCTCTACCTCCTGCAGCGGCTGCGCGACGAGGCGCACCGGTTCGCGATCACGCACCACCGCGGACGGCGCAGCAAGTCGATGATCGAGAGCGTCCTCGACCCGGTCGCGGGTCTCGGCCCGACCCGGCGCAAGGCGCTGCTCAAGACGTTCGGATCGGTCAAGAAGCTGCGGGCGGCCACGGCCGAGGAGATCGCCACGGTCCCGGGCATCGGCCCGGCTACGGCACAATCGATCGTGGAGGCGCTCGCAACCGGCGAGAGCGCACCTGCGATCAACACGGCGACCGGCGAGATCCTGGAGGACAGTTGACCACCCTCAGCCAGCTGGTGCTGGTCACCGGCATGACCGGTGCCGGACGCGGCTCCGCCGCCAAGGTCCTCGAGAAGCTCGGCTACTACGTCATCGACAACCTCCCGCCGTCCCTGTTGCAGGGGGCCGTCGACACGGTGCAGAAGTCCGGCATCGCGCGGCTCGCGGTCGTCGTGGACGCCCGGTCACGGCTGTTCTTCGGCGAGCTCATGGAGGCGCTGGAGTCGCTGCGCGAGATCGGCGTCGACACCCGCATCCTCTACCTCGAGGCCTCCGACGAGGTGCTGGTGCGCCGGCAGGAAGCCGCCCGGCGACCGCACCCGCTCAGCCGCGAGGGACGTCTGCTCGACGGCTTCGAGCGCGAGCGTGAGCTGCTGCGCCAGCTGCGGGGGCGCGCCGACATCGTGGTCGACACGACCAACCTCAACGTCCACCAGCTCGGCCAGCGGGTCCACGCCGCGTTCGAGGACGCGGACTCCGGCGGCCTGCGGGCGTCCGTCGTGTCGTTCGGCTTCAAGTACGGCATCCCGATCGACGCCGACATGGTCGCCGACCTGCGCTTCCTGCCCAACCCGTACTGGATCGGCGACCTCCGTCCGCTCAGTGGTCTCGACCTCCCGGTCAGCGAGTACGTCCTGCGCCAGCCCCGGGCCGAGGAGTTCCTCACCCAGTACGAACGGCTGGTGGCCCTGCTCACCGACGGCTACCTGCGCGAGGACAAGCACTTCCTGACCATCGCGATCGGCTGCACCGGCGGGCGGCACCGCAGCGTCGCGATGTCCGAGGCGTTCGCCGAGCGGCTGAGGTCCCAGGGCGTCCGGACGCTCGTGGTGCACCGTGACCTGGGGCGCGAGTGATCCCGCGGACCCCGCGACCCGCCCGCCCTGAGCGCTTCGAGGGCGACCTGAAAGTGGTCTCCCTCGGCGGGGGACACGGACTGGCGGCCAGCCTCTCGGCGCTGCGCCGGCTGACGACCGAGCTGACGGGCGTCGTCACGGTGGCCGACAACGGCGGCTCGTCCGGCCGCCTCCGCGAGGAGCTGGGCGGGCTCCCGCCGGGCGACCTGCGCATGGCACTGGCGGCGCTGTGTGGCGACGACGAGTGGGGACGGACGTGGGCCAGCGTGCTGCAGCACCGGTTCGCCAGTGCGGGCCCGCTCAACGGCCACGCGGTCGGCAACCTGCTCATCGCCGCCCTGTGGGACCAGCACGAGCACGTCGCGGGTCTCGACCTGGTCGGTGACCTCCTGGGCGCGCAGGGCCGGGTGCTGCCGATGGCCTCGGTGCCGCTCGACATCGAGGCCGACGTGCGCCTGGCGTCCGCGCCGGACCACCTGACGGTGGTCCGCGGGCAGGTGCAGGTCGCGAGCGTGGACGGCCAGGTCGTGACCGTCCGGCTCGACCCGGGGGACCCGCCGGCCTGCCCCGAGGCGGTCGCGGCCGTCGACGCCGCCGACTGGGTGGTCGTGGGGCCGGGCTCGTGGTTCACCAGCGTGATGCCGACGCTGCTGGTGCCGGAGCTGCGGGACGCGCTCATCTCCACCCCTGCGCGGCGTGCGCTGGTGCTCAACCTGACCGAGCAGCACGGTGAGACGGAGGGCCTCAGTCCGACCGACCACCTCGAGGTCCTGGCGGCCCACGCGCCCGAGCTGCGCCTCGATGCCGTCATCGCCGACACGAGCCTCGTTGACACGCGTGGCACGCTGGAGGCAGCCGCACGGTCCATGGGCGCCACGCTGTTCGTCTCGGACCTCGCGGTCAGCCCTGGCTCCGATCAGCACGACCCCGCACGTCTCGCAGCCGCATTCGGACACGTGATGAGACGGGCGTAAAGTAACTATTTTCCCAACGACCCAAAGGGGACCCGCTGCATGGCGATGACGGCCCAGGTGAAGGCTGAGCTGGCCAACACCTCCATCACGAAGTCGTGCTGCCGCAAGGCCGAGGTCTCCTCGATCCTCCGTTTCTCCGGTGGGCTCCACATCGTCTCGGGACGCATCGTCGTCGAGGCCGAGGTCGACACGGGCGCAGCCGCCAGGCGCCTGCGCAAGGACATCGCCGAGATCTACGGTCACGACAGCGAGATCCTCGTGGTGCAGAACGCCGGCATCCGCAAGGACACGCACTACATCGTCCGCGTCTCCAAGGACGGCGAGGCGCTCGCTCGCCAGACCGGGCTGATCGACGGCAGCGGACGCCCCATCCGCGGTCTGCCGCCCCAGGTCGTGTCCGGCTCCTCCTGCGACGCCGTGGCCGCCTGGCGCGGATCGTTCCTGGCCCACGGCTCGCTGACCGAGCCGGGACGCTCGTCGGCGCTCGAGGTGAGCTGCCCGAGCCCCGAGGCCGCGCTGGCGCTCGTCGGCGCCGCCCGTCGGGTCGGCATCAGCGCGAAGGCCCGTGAGGTGCGCGGCATCGACCGGGTCGTCATCCGCGACGGCGAGGCGATCGGCGCGCTGCTGACGCGTCTCGGCGCCCACGAGTCCCTGCTCGCCTGGGAGGAGCGCCGCATGCGCCGCGAGGTGCGCGCGACCGCCAACCGCCTGGCCAACTTCGACGACGCCAACCTGCGCCGCTCGGCCCGTGCCGCCGTCGCCGCCGGGGCCCGTGCACAGCGCGCCCTGGAGATCCTCGGCGAGGACGTGCCCGACCACCTCAAGATGGCCGGCACGCTGCGCGTGGAGCACCGACAGGCGAGTCTCGAGGAGCTCGGCCAGCTGCACGAGCCGGCCCTGACCAAGGACGCGATCGCAGGGCGTATCCGTCGCCTCCTGGCCATGGCGGACAAGCGCGCCGAGGAGCTGGGCATCCCCGACACCGAGTCGAGCCTCGGTGACGAGAGCCTGACCGCCGACTGAGGCCTCGGCCGCCGCACGGAGGTGACTCGCCGGTAGCGGGTGCCTCTCGGTAGGGTGGGTGATGTTAGCCACCCCCTTCCGCAGGAGAGCTGTTTCCCGTGACCGTACGCGTAGGCATCAATGGATTTGGCCGCATCGGCCGCAACTTCTTCCGCGCGGCTCGTGCCGCCGGGGCCGACATCGAGATCGTCGCCGTCAACGACCTGACGGACAACAAGACGCTGGCCCATCTGCTGAAGTACGACTCGATCCTCGGCCGCCTCGACGCCGACGTGACGTATGACGACACCTCCATCTACGTCGGTGACCAGAAGATCACCGCATTCGCCGAGCGCGACCCGGCCAAGCTCGACTGGGCCGGCGTGGGCGTCGACGTCGTCATCGAGTCGACCGGCTTCTTCACCGACGCGACCAAGGCGAAGGCGCACATCGACGGCGGCGCGAAGAAGGTCATCATCTCCGCTCCGGCGAAGAACGAGGACGTCACGATCGTCATGGGCGTCAACCACGAGCTGTACGACCCGGCCGCCCACACGGTGATCTCCAACGCGTCGTGCACGACGAACTGCCTCGCTCCGATGGCCAAGGCGCTCAACGACGCGCTCGGCATCGAGAAGGGCCTGATGACGACGATCCACGCGTACACGCAGGACCAGAACCTCCAGGACGCACCGCACAGCGACCTGCGTCGTGCCCGCGCCGCCAACCTCAGCATCATCCCGACGTCGACCGGCGCCGCGAAGGCCGTCAGCCTCGTGCTCCCCGAGCTCAAGGGCAAGCTCGACGGCTACGCGCTGCGCGTCCCCGTGCCGACCGGCTCGGCGACCGACCTGACGTTCACCGCCTCCCGCGAGACCACGGTCGAGGAGGTCAACCAGATCGTCAAGGACGCCGCCGAAGGCGCCATGAAGGGCTTCCTGACCTACACCGAGGACCCGATCGTCTCGGCCGACATCGTCACCGACCCGTCGTCGTGCATCTTCGACTCGGGCCTGACGAAGGTCATCGGCGACCAGGTCAAGGTCGTCGGCTGGTACGACAACGAGTGGGGCTACTCCAACCGCCTGGCCGACCTCGTTGTCCACGTCGGCGCCTCCCTCTGACGTGAGGACCGTCTCGGACCTCGGCGACCTGCGCGGCAAGCGCGTCCTCGTCCGCAGTGACCTGAACGTGCCGCTCGACGGCACGACGATCACGGACGACGGACGCGTCCGCGCGAGCGTCCCGACGATCAAGTCCTTGGCTGACGCAGGTGCGCGTGTCCTGGTGACCGCGCACCTGGGTCGGCCCAAGGGCACCCCTGACGCGGCCTACTCGCTGGCCCCGGTCGCCGACCGGCTCTCTGAGCTGCTCGGCGCCCCGGTGCAGTTCGCGGCCGACACGGTGGGCCCGGAGGCCCAGCGGGTCGCTGCCGAGCTGCAGGACGGCCAGGTGGCGGTGCTTGAGAACGTCCGCTTCAACGCGGGCGAGACGAGCAAGGACGACGCCGAGCGCGGTGCGTTCGCCGACGAGCTGGCCGCACTGGCCGACGTGTTCGTCTCCGACGGGTTCGGGGTCGTGCACCGCAAGCAGGCCAGCGTCTACGACGTCGCGACGCGTCTCCCGGCTGCGGTCGGCGGGCTCGTCGAGGCCGAGGTGACGGTCCTCAAGCGGCTCACCGAGTCGCCCGAGCGTCCCTACACGGTGGTGCTGGGTGGCTCGAAGGTCTCCGACAAGCTCGGGGTCATCGACAACCTGCTGGACAAGGCCGACAACCTGCTCATCGGTGGCGGCATGGTCTTCACCTTCCTCAAGGCCCAGGGCCACGAGGTGGGCAAGTCCCTGCTGGAGGAGGACCAGCTCGAGGTGGCCCGCGGCTACATCGAGCAGGCTGCTGCCCAGGGCGTGACGCTCCTGCTGCCGACCGACATCGTCGTCGCGCCGGAGTTCAAGGACGCCGACGCGACGGTCGTCGCGGCCGACGCGATCCCGGCCGACCAGCTCGGCCTGGACATCGGACCCGACTCCGCCGCTGCGTTCGCCGAGGTGATCCGCGGCTCGCGCACGGTGTTCTGGAACGGCCCGATGGGCGTGTTCGAGATGGCGTCGTTCGCCGCCGGCACCAAGGCGGTCGCGCAGGCGCTGACCGAGGTCGACGGCCTCTCCGTGGTGGGTGGCGGCGACTCGGCCGCCGCGGTGCGCCAGCTGGGCTTCTCCGACGACGAGTTCGGCCACATCTCGACCGGCGGTGGCGCCTCCCTCGAGTACCTCGAGGGCAAGACGCTCCCCGGACTCGCCATCTTGGAAGGGAACTGACATGGCCTCTGCTCGTACGCCGCTCATGGCCGGCAACTGGAAGTCGAACCTCGACCACCAGGAGGCGCTGGTCCTCGTCCAGAAGCTCGCGTGGACCCTGCAGGACAAGAAGCACGACTACGACAAGGCCGAGGTCGTCGTGGTCCCGCCGTTCACCGACCTGCGCAGCGTCCAGACGCTCGTCGACGGGGACCACCTGTCGATCCGCTACGGCGCGCAGGACGTCTCGGAGCACGACGGCGGCGCGTACACCGGTGAGGTCACCGCAGCGATGCTGGCCAAGCTCGGCTGCTCGTACGTCGTCGTCGGTCACTCCGAGCGACGTGAGTACCACGGTGAGACCGACCAGCTGGTCAACGTCAAGGCGACCAAGGCGCTCGCGGCGGGCATGAGCCCGATCGTGTGCGTCGGGGAGGGCCTGGAGGTGCGCCAGTCCGGCGATCACGTGAGCTACACGCTCGACCAGATCGACGGCTCGCTCGCCGGCCTGACCGCCGAGCAGATGGCCTCCGTCGTCATCGCGTACGAGCCGGTCTGGGCGATCGGGACCGGTGAGGTCGCGACCCCCGAGGACGCGCAGGAGGTCTGTGCGGCGATCCGTGGGCGTGTCGAGGAGACCTGGTCGTCGGAAGTTGCGGCGGCAACGCGTATTCTTTACGGCGGATCGGTGAAAGCGGCGAACATCGCCGCCATCATGGCGAAGTCGGACGTCGACGGAGCCCTGGTTGGCGGAGCAAGCCTCCAGGCCGATGAGTTCGCCGGGATCGCCCGGTTCTATGCCATGCCGGACCTGTCCGGCGCCTGACAACGAAGGCCCAACGTGATTCTGACGTTTTCCATCCTCCTCGCGATCAGCAGCCTGCTGATGATCGTGCTGGTCCTCATGCACAAGGGACGCGGGGGTGGCCTCTCCGACATGTTCGGCGGAGGCGTCTCCAGCTCCCTCGGCGGATCCTCGGTCGCTGAGCGCAACCTCGACCGCATCACGGTCGGTATCGCAGTCGTCTGGGTCGTGTGCATCTTCGCACTCGGCCTGCTCCTGAAGGTGAGTAACTAGTGGCAGCAGGTGCAATCCGGGGAAGCCGTATCGGCTCCGGTCCCATGGGCGAGGCTGAGCGTGGCGAAGCCGCCCCGCGTCAGTTCGTGACGTTCTACTGCATCAACAACCACACGACGGAGCTGCAGTTCGCGATCGAGGCCGAGGTGCCGGAGTCGTGGGACTGCCCGCGCTGCGGCATGCCGGCCAGCGTCGACGCCGACAACCGTCCGACGGCCAAGAAGATCGAGCCGTACAAGACTCATCTCGCCTACGTGAAGGAGCGTCGCTCCGAGACGGAGGCGGACGAGATCCTCAAGGAAGCCGTCGACATGCTGCGCAGCAAGCGCAAGTCCGGCGAGATCATCTTCTAGATCGCTTCCTGAACCAACGACTCGGTGCCCCCGTCCTGCGACGGGGGCACCGAGTCGTTTGCTGGAGGCTGTCAGGCCGTGACGATCAGCGAGGAGGCAGCGACGTCCAGGAGCCACACCGTCTCGGTGAGTCCCTGCACGCCGGAGGCCGGGGTGTCCTCGATCGTCCCGTGGGCGTGGGCGCGGGCGACGGCCTCGGCCTTGCCCTCGCCGGCCACGATGAGCCAGACGCTCTGGGCGTTGCGCAGGGCCGGGTACGTGAGCGAGATGCGCTCCGGCGGCGGCTTGGGGGAGTCGAACACCTCCACCGCCAGCCGCTTCGTCTCGTGCAGCTGCGGGTGCCCGGGGAACAGCGATGCGATGTGTCCGTCAGGTCCGACGCCGAGGAGCACCAGGTCGAACGGCTCGGCGGGCAGCGAGGCGGCGTACTGGTCGGCCGCCTCGGCCATCTCGAGCCCGGCACCTTGTGCGGGCATCGCGTGGATGCGCTCGGCCGGGACGCCCAGCCGGTCGAGGAACGCGTCCTTGGCCTGCTGGTCGTTGCGGTCCGCGTCGCCCGCCGGGACGAAGCGCTCGTCGCCCCAGTAGAACTCGACATTGGTCCAGTCGACGTCGCCGTCCTGGATCTGCTCGTAGGCGTCGATCGCGATGGTGCCGCCGGTCAGCACGATCGTCGGGGTGCGTCCCTCCCGCTGGACCGCCGCGATCTTCTCGGTGATCCGCTCGGCGATGATCGCGGCGAGCTCCTCGGCGGTCGGCCACACCTCGGTGGTCATACGTCCTCCTCGAGCATGTACTGGATGGTCTGGGCGTAGACGTCGTCCGCGTCGAGGCGGCGCAGGTCCTCGGCGAGCAGCTCGGCCAGCGGGCGGGCACCCAGCGGCACCTCGCGCGGCGACGAGCCCGGCACGCTGAAGTGGCAGGACACGGAGTCGACCCGCTCGATCAGCACATCGCCCTCGGCGGTGTGCAGCACCACCGACGCGATCTGCGGGGTGTCGATGCGCTTGCGCTTGATCGGAACCTTCAGCCGGCTCTCCAGCCAGGACACGAGCAGGATCGCGACCGGGTTGCCCGTGCCGGCAGTCACGGTGCCGCCGGTGACGGTGCCAGTGGTCTGGTCGAGCGCCGCGGCCAGCAGGGCGCGCCACGGGGTCGAGCGCGTCCACGACAGGTCGGTGTCACCCGGCTGGTAGGCCCGGGCCACGGCCTTGAGCGAACGGATCGGGGAGTCCGTCGCCTCGGCGTCGGTCAGGCGGCGACGGGCGAGCCGTCCGATCGCGTCCGCCGACGGGTTCGCGGGGGGCTTACCCGGCCACCACACCACGACGGGGGAGTCGGGCAGCAGCAGCGGCAGGACGACGGACTCGGCGTGCTTGGTGAGCTCGCCTGAGATGCGCAGCAGGATGGACTCGCCGGACGAGTTCTCACCCACCCGCACCTTCGCGTTGAGCTCGGCGGCTCCGCGGCCGTCACCGAGGATGACGCCGATGACGCGCGACGGGTGCTCGCGCGACAGCGTGGTGGCCGTCTTGAGCGCCTCGCTGACGTTCTCGTCGTCGGTGACGACCAGCAGCGTGAGCACCATGTCCATCGCGGGGCTGCCGGCAGCAGAACGTGCCTTGACCAGTGCGCGGGCGATGCGGGACGAGTTGGTCTTGGTGAGTGCGATCTCCATCAGGGACGCCTCCAGGTACGGCCGTCACGGGCCATCATCGCGTCGGCGGACGGGGGACCCCACGTGCCGGCTTGATAGGTGTCGATGTCCTTGTCCTGCTTCCAGTGGGCGATGACCGGGTCGAGGATCTTCCAGGACAGCTCGACCTCCTCGTGCTGAGGGAACAGCGGGGGATCGCCGAGCAGCACGTCCAGGATGAGCCGCTCGTACGCCTCGGGGCTGCTCTCGACGAACGCTCCGCCGTACGCGAAGTCCATGTTGACGTCCCGGATCTCCATCGTGGTGCCCGGCACCTTGGCGCCGAACCGCAGCGTCACGCCCTCGTCGGGCTGGATGCGCATGACGAGCGCGTTCTGGCCGAGCTCCTCCACGTCGTTCTTGTTGAACGGCTGGTGAGGTGCCCGCTTGAAGACCACGGCCACCTCGGTGACGCGCCGTCCGAGCCGCTTGCCGGTGCGCAGGTAGAACGGGACCCCGGCCCAGCGGCGGGTCGAGACGTCGACGCGGATCGCGGCGTACGTCTCGGCGCGGGAGTCCTCGTGGACGCCGTCCTCCTCCAGGTAGCCACGGACCTTCTCGCCACCGGCCCAGCCGGCGACGTACTGCGCCTGGGCGGTGTGCAGGTCCATGCGCGCCGGCGGTCGGGCGTTCGCGAGGATCTTCTGCTTCTCCAGACGCAGGCTCGAGGCGTTGAAGGAGACCGGCTCCTCCATCGCGATGAGCGCCATGAGCTGGAGCAGGTGGTTCTGGATGACGTCGCGCGCAGCGCCGATGCTGTCGTAGTAGCCGGCGCGGGACCCGATGCCGATGTCCTCGGCCATCGTGATCTGGACGTGGTCGACGTAGTGGTTGTTCCAGATCGGCTCGAACATGCCGTTCGCGAACCGGAACGCCAGGATGTTCTGGACCGTCTCCTTGCCGAGGTAGTGATCGATGCGGAACACCGACTCCCGGGAGAAGACGTCGCCGACCATGCGGTTGAGCTCGACGGCCGAGGCCAGGTCGTGCCCGAACGGCTTCTCGATGACGACGCGCCGCCAGCCCTTGGACGACTCAGCCAGGCCGTGCTTCTTGATCTGCGAGACGACGACGGGGAACAGGCCCGGCGGGATCGACAGGTAGAAGGCGTGGTTGCCGCCCGTGCCCTGCTGCTCGTCGAGGTCCTTCATGGTGTCCGCGAGCCGGTCCCAGGCGTCGTCGTCGTCGAACTCGCCCGGGACGAACCGGATGCCGGCCGCCAGCTGCTTCCAGACCGTCTCGCTCCACGGGGTGCGGGCCCCGTCCTGAGCGGCCTGCTTGATCATGTCCGCGAAGCTGCTGTCCTTGAAGTCGGCACGGGCGAAGCCCACCAGCGCGAAACCCGGCGGCAGCAGACCGCGGTTGGCGAGGTCGTAGACCGCCGGGATGAGCTTCTTCTTCGCGAGGTCGCCCGTGACACCGAACAGGATCAGGCTGCAGGGTCCCGCGATGCGGGGGAGCCTGCGATCGGTGGGGTCACGGAGCGGATTGACGTGTTCTGCCATCATGCAAGCAGCTTTCGGATCGTGGCGAGTCCGGCCGGCACGTCGTGCAGGTGCAGCCGCAGGACCGGACGCCCGTGGTCGCGCAGCACGGCGGCGTCGCCGGCCGCCTGCGAGTCGATGAACGAGCCGAACGTGAAGTCGCGGCCCGCGATGGGCAGGTCCTCCTCCGGGGTGCCGGTGACCTGCAGGAACACGCCGTTGGGCGTGCCGCCCTTGTGGTACTGGCCCGTGGAGTGCAGGAACCGGGGACCCCAGCCGAACGTCACCGGACGCGCGAGGCGCTCCGCGGCGACCTCCCGGACCCCGGCGAAGTCGGCGTACTCGATGCGGTCCAGGTAGACCTGGATCGCGAGGTAGCCGTGGTCGAGGTCGATCTGGTCGAGCAGCGTCTGCACCGCCTCGGCGAGGGACGAGCCCGAGCCGTAGACGTCGATGCCGTCCTCGGAGAAGTCCGGGTCGGGCACGCTGCCGCTGCCGCTGAGCAGCTCACGGGCGGCCTTCTTGGCGCTCTCGACGTCCGGCTGGTCGAACGGGTCGATGCCGATGAGCCGGCCGGCCACGGCGACCGCGACCTCCCACAGGAGCATCTGCGCACCGAGGTCGCCCTCGAGGTTGGCCGCGAAGCCGGACTGGGCCTCGGGCGTCCCGTCGCCGCCGATCGTCACGAGGATCGAGTCGGCCGTGCTCGGGCTGAAGTTGGTCGCGTTCGCGAACGGGACGACGACCGGCAGGATGCCCTTGCCGAGCTTGCCGGTCGACTCCGCGACGAGCTGCTCGACCCAGTCGCCCACGCCGTGGCCGGTCTGGTCGGACAGGACGAGCTTGTCGACCTGGTGCGTGTTGGCGACACCGAGCATGACACCCAGGCGCAGGGCGGGGTTGTCGGCGCTGTCGGAGTACAGCAGCGACTCCTCGGCCTCGGCGCTGGCCAGCAGCTCGTCGATGTCGACGCCGGCCAGGCCGCTGGGGACCAGGCCGAACGCCGTGAGCGCCGAGTAGCGGCCGCCGACGTGCGGGTCCGCGCGGAAGACGCGGTAACCGGTCTCGGTCGCCTCCTTGTCCAACGGCGACCCCGGGTCGGTCACGACGATGATGCGCTCCAGCGGGTCGATGCCGGCGTCCGTGAACGCCTGCTCGTACGCCCGGCGCTGGCTGTCGGTCTCGACAGTGCCGCCGGACTTGCTGGAGACGACCACGACGGTCCGCTCGAGGCGGTCGGCGATCGCGGACCGCACCATGTCGGGGTGCGACGAGTCGAGCACCGTCAGGTCGACGCCTGCGGTGTGGCAGATGACCTCCGGCGCTAGCGAGGATCCGCCCATGCCGCACAGGACGATGTGGTCGAGCCCTCGGCCGACGAGATCCTCACGCAGAGCGGCGATCTCGGCGACCAGGGGCCGCGACGACTCGGGGAGATGCGTCCAGCTGAGCCGGATGCTGGCCTCGGACTCCGCCTCAGGACCCCACAGCGTGGGGTCCTGGGCGTCGATCCGGGAGGCAACCCGATCGGCGATCGCGCTCTGCAGCGCGTCGTCGAACTCGGACTGCGACGGGACGGTGAGCGCGATCCCGATCATTGGCGGTCAGGCCTTGTCGAGCTCGGCCGACACGGTTTCGAGGAGCTCGTCCCACGAGGCCTCGAACTTCTGCAGACCCTCGTCCTCGAGGATCCTGACGACCTCGTCGTACGAGATGCCCTCCCGCTCGAGGGCGGCGATCGCGTCGCGCGACTCCTCGTACGTGTTGTGCACCCGGTCGCCGATGATCTCGCCGTGGTCGGCGACGGCGTCCAGCGTCTTCTCCGGCATCGTGTTGACGGTGCCGGCGACGACGAGCTCGGTCACGTAGAGCGTGTCGGGCAGGTTGGGGTCCTTGACGCCGGTCGACGCCCACAGCGGACGCTGCGGGTTGGCGCCCTTGGCCTCGAGGGCCTTGAAGCGGTCGGAGCCGAAGACCTCCTCGTACGCCTCGTACGCCAGACGTGCGTTGGCGAGTGCTGCCGTGCCACGCAGCGGGCTGTCCTCGGGCAGACGGCGGTCGACCTCGGTGTCGACGCGGCTGACGAAGAACGACGCGACCGAGTGGATCGTGGACAGGTCGCGGCCGGCGGCGTCCGCCTGCTCGAGACCCTCGAGGTACGCGTCCATGACGCCGCGGTAGCGCTGCAGCGAGAAGATGAGCGTCACGTTGACGCTGATGCCCTCGGCGATCGTCGCGGTGATCGCGGGCAGGCCCTCGAGCGTCGCGGGGATCTTGATCATCAGGTTGGGACGGCTGACCCGCTCCCAGAGACGGTGCGCGAGCTTGATCGTGCCCTCGGTGTCACGCGCGAGGTCGGGGTCGACCTCGAGCGAGACGCGTCCGTCGAGGCCGCCGGTGGCGTCGTAGACCGGCCGCATGATGTCGCAGCCGTTCTGGACGTCGGTGGTGGTGATCTCGAAGACGGTCGTGGCGATGTCTGCGCCGGACTCCTTGAGCTCCTTGACCTGCGGCTCGTACTTCTCGCCCTTGGCGAGTGCCGAGGCGAAGATCGACGGGTTCGTGGTCACGCCGACGACTCCGGACTCAGCGACGAGCTGTGCCAGGTTGCCGGACTCGATGCGTTCGCGGGACAGGTCGTCGAGCCATACAGAGACTCCGGCGTCGGCCAGGGCCTTGAGACGGTCGTTCATGTGTGCTCCTTCGTGAGGAATTTTCAGTGCGCTCCGTGAGTGGGCGCGTCTGAGTTGTCACCCGGACCGACAGGTCCTGCCGGGCGGGCGTGGAACGGTGCAGTGGGCTCGCCCGCCGCGTCGGCGATCGAGTCCTTGGCGGCTGCGACGACGGCCTCGGCGGTGATGCCGAAGGCGTTGTACAGCGTCTTGTAGTCCGCGGAGGCGCCGTAGTGCTCGATGCTGACGATGCGGCCGGCGTCGCCGACCACGTCACGCCAACCGAGCGCCACGCCGGCCTCCACCGAGACGCGTGCGCGCGACGTCGGCGGGACCACCTGGTTGCGGTACGACTCGTCCTGCTGCTCGAACCACTCGCGGCTCGGCATGGACACGACGCGGGCGGAGATGCCCTCGTCGGCGAGCAGCTCGCGTGCCTTGACCGCAATCTGCACCTCCGAGCCGGTGCCGAAGAGGATCACGTCGGGCTCACCCTCGGTGTCGAGCAGGACGTAGGCGCCCTTGGACGTGTTGTCCGCGGTCGCGTAGCCGTCGGTGCCCCGGGGGTACGTCGGCAGGTTCTGCCGGCTCAGCGCGAGTGCCGACGGGCGGTCGATGTTGCCCATGATCGTGCGCCAGGCCTCGATGGTCTCGTTCGCGTCCGCGGGACGGATCACGTCGAGACCGGGGATGGCCCGGAGCGCGGAGAGGTGCTCGATCGGCTGGTGGGTCGGTCCGTCCTCGCCGAGGCCGATCGAGTCGTGCGTCCAGACGTAGGTGACGGGCAGCTCCTGCAGCGCCGCAAGACGGACCGAAGGCCGCATGTAGTCGCTGAACACGAGGAACGTGCCGCCGTACGGACGCGTGAGCCCGTGCTGGACCATGCCGTTCATGATGGCGCCCATCGCGTGCTCACGGATGCCGAAGTGCAGCACGCGGCCGTACTCGTCGCCCTGGAACTTCGCGGTGGCGTGCTCGGGCGGGATGAACGACGGCTCGCCCTTGGGCGTCGTGTTGTTCGAGCCGGCGAGGTCGGCCGAGCCGCCCCACAGCTCGGGGAGCATCGGAGCGGCGGCGCTCAGGAAGTCGCCGGAGGCCACACGGGTCGCGACGCCCTTCTCGCTGGCCTCGTAGACCGGGAGGTTCGCATCCCAGCCGTCGGGCAGCGCGTGCGTGGAGAGCCGGTCGAGGAGAGCCGCACCCTCCGGGGAGGCCTCGCGCCAGGCGTCGAACGACTTCTGCCAGGCGGTGTGCGCCTCCTCGCCGCGGGTGCGGGCACCATGCGTGTGCTCGATGACGTCGTCGCCGACGATGAAGGTCTCGTCCGGGTCGAACCCGAGCAGCTCCTTGGTGGCCCGGATCTCGTCCTCGCCGAGGGCGGAGCCGTGGGAGCCGCCGGTGTTCTGCGCGGTCGGTGCCGGCCACGCGATGATCGTGCGCAGCTGGATGAAGCTCGGACGGTCAGTGACGGCCTCAGCGGCCTGGTAGGCGTCCCAGAGAGCCTGGACGTTCTCCTCGTAGCCGGTGCCGCCGTTGGTCCAGTCGACGGTCTGGACGTGCCAGCCGTACGCCGCGTAGCGGGCGGCGACGTCCTCGGTGAAGGCGATGTTGGTGTCGTCCTCGATCGAGATCCGGTTGTCGTCCCACAGGAGCGTGAGGTTGCCGAGCTTCTGGTGGCCCGCGAGCGACGAGGCCTCTGCCGAGACACCCTCCTGCAGGTCGCCGTCGGAGGCGATGACGTAGACGCGGTGGTCGAAGGGGCTCTCGCCGGCGGCGGTGCTCGGGTCGAGCAGGCCGCGCTCGCGACGGGCAGCCATGGCCATGCCCACGCTGTTGGCGACGCCCTGGCCCAGCGGGCCGGTCGTCACCTCGACGCCCGGGGTGTGGCGGTACTCGGGGTGGCCCGGCGTCTGGCTGCCCCACGTGCGCAGGCTCTTGAGGTCGTCGAGCGTCATCGGGTAGCCGGCGAGGAAGAGCTGGATGTACTGCGTCAGGCTCGAGTGACCTGCCGACAGGATGAAGCGGTCACGGCCGACCCAGTCCGGGTCGCTCGGGTCGTGACGCATGATCTTCTGGTAGAGCAGGTAGGCGGCCGGCGCGAGGCTCATGGCCGTGCCGGGGTGGCCGTTGCCAACCTTCTGCACGGCGTCGGCGGCCAGCAGACGGACCGTGTCCACTGCCTTCTTGTCGATCTCGGTCCACTCCAGCGAGGTGGTTCCAGACACAGCGATAGCTCCTGATCGTGGTTCGTGGGGCGTGGAATTACTGCGGTCGAAGGCAGTCACAGTGAGCGTACCCGCGTCCCTTAGACTGATGCACGTGACTGCCGTAGATGTGAACTCAGCCAACCGTGCTGGCATTCCCACATCGCCTGGGTTCCGTGACGTCGTCAAGGGCTACGTCGCGCTGACCAAGCCCCGCATCATCGAGCTCCTCCTGCTCACCACCGTCCCGGTGATGTTCCTGGCCGAGCAGGGCGTGCCCTCGCTGTGGCTGGTCATCGCGACCTTCTGCGGCGGTGCGCTGTCCGCGGGCAGCGCCAACGCGCTGAACTGCGTCGTCGATGCCGATGTCGACCAGCTGATGCGCCGCACCTCGCGTCGTCCGCTGGCCCGTCACCAGATCCCGACCCGGAACGCGCTGATCTTCGGCCTGGTCCTCGGCGTCGTCTCGACCGCGATGCTCGGCTTCTGGGTCAACTGGCTCTCCGCCGGCCTGGCCCTGGCCGCCAACGTCTTCTACGTCGTGGGCTACACGATGATCCTCAAGCGCCGCACGAGCCAGAACATCGTGTGGGGCGGGGCCGCGGGCTGTTTCCCGGCCGTCATCGGCTGGACGGCCGTGACGAACGAGCTGGCCCTCGCGCCGTTCGTGCTGTTCCTCGTCATCTTCTTCTGGACGCCGCCGCACTTCTGGTCTCTCGCGATGCGGTACCGCGAGGACTACGCCGCGGCCAGCATCCCGATGCTGCCGTCGGTCGTCGGATCGGCGGAGGTCGCCCGGCAGATCGTCATCTACACGTGGGTCATGGTCGGCACCTCCCTGCTGCTGTGGCCGCTGGCGACGGGCTGGTTCTACCCGGCCGTCGCGATCGTGCTGGGCATCGTCTTCCTGGTCGAGGCGTACGACCTGAAGTCCCGCGCCCAGGACACCGAGGACCTCTCGGTCATCAAGCCCATGCGCCTGTTCCACTTCAGCAACGCCTACCTGGCCCTGCTGTTCGTCGCCGCCGCGGTCGACCCCTTCCTGCGCTAGGTCGCTGCGGGTGATCCGGCAGCTGACGCCCGATGACTGGGCGGACTGGCGTCACCTGCGAGGTCGCTCGCTGAGCGAGGACCGTGCGGCGTTCTCGGCCTCCACCACGATGTGGACCGGGGACGACGACACCGAGGAGCGATGGCGGGCGCGCGTCGCCGACGGGCCCTGCTTCGTGGCGTACGAGGACGGGCGCCCCGTCGGCATGGTCGCCGGTCAGCTGAGCGGGGAGACGGCCTCGCTGACCTCGATGTGGGTCGCCCCGGAGGCACGTGGCCGCGGTGTGGGCGCGCAGCTGGTCGCGGCCGTGGTGCGCTGGGCGGCCGGCCGGGAGCTGGTGCTGCGGGTCATCGACGGCAACACCGCGGCGATCACGGCGTACGAGGCGGCCGGGTTCGTCCTGCAGGACGGCGTCGACGAGGAGGGCTGCCGGCGGATGGTGCGCCGTAGGCTGCCGTACCGGCTCGTGCAGCGTCCGGCCGCGCGCGCGACGGCGTCCTGGCTGCGCCGGGCCCGGACCGTTGGGCTGCGGGGGGTGCTCGGCGACCTCAACCGCGCGGGGCGTCATGCCAGGGTCCCCGCCGAGGCCGCGGCGTACGGGATGGCCTGGCAGCGCGGCGACGAGGACACCCTGCGGTGGTTCCCGCAGGGCATCACCACGTCGGCCGACGCGTACGGCCCGGAGCCGAGCGGCGGCACGTACGAGGGGCACGACGTGGTCCTGGCCAGCTGGTACGGGCACGGACGGGTCGGGCGCCGGCTCGGAGCCCGGATCTCGGTGATCGACTGGCACGACGACGAGCCGCCCCGCTACCGCCACGTGCTGCTCGTCGAGCCGCACGGCCGGTGGCCGTTCCACCGCCTGCGCCGCGTGAAGGTCCACGCCGGCGGCATCGTCTGGTACGGGCGTCACCTGTTCGTCGCCGGCAGCTCGGCGGGCGTGCGGGTCTTCCGGCTCGACGACGTCGTGCGCGTGCGCAACCGGCTGCGCACCGGCGGCTACCGCTACGTCCTGCCCCAGCTCACTTCCTACGCCGCGGAGCACGACGCGGACGGCACCCGCATGACGTACTCGTTCATGTCCCTCGACCGTGGCGGCGTCGGGGACGACCACCTGGTGGCGGGGGAGTACGGCCGCAAGGGCGGGAGCCACCGCCTGATCAGCTACGCGATCGACGGCGACACCGGCCTGCTCCGCAGCGACGGCCAGGGCCGCGCGGTGCCCACCGACCTGCACGACCGGCAGGTCGTCCGGATGCAGGGCGCGGTCGTCGCGGACGGTCGCTGGGTCGTGACGTCGAGCAACGGCGAGGGTCTGCCCGGCGATCTGTGGGTGGGCTCGCCGGGCCGGTTCACCCGGCACCGCGGCGTCCTGCCGACGGGACCGGAGGACATCACCTGGTTGCCGCAGCGCCGCCAGCTGTGGTCGCTGACCGAGTGGCCGGGGCGCCGCTGGGTGTACGCGATCGATGCCGACCGCTGGTTCGCGCTCAGGCGGTGAGGCGCCAGCCCGCGACGTCGATCAGGAAGTGCGAGAGCACGAGTGCGCCGAGGTAGAACGTGGACACCGCGAGCGCCGCCGCCACGCGGTGGACGAGATCGAGGCGGCGGGTGGCCCGGAAAGCCACCGCGGTCGCCCAACCCAGCGCGGCCTCGGCCGGCAGCACGTACACCGCCACGCCCGCCACCCGGTGAGTGTCGCCGGTGGGCTCCCAGAGGCCGAGGCCCGGCGCGGCCAGCTCGGCGCCGAAGAAGATCGCGGTGGCCAGCACTGCGGCGAGAGCGGGTCGACCTCCGCTCAGGGCGACCGCCGCGAACAGGGGTGCCACCCACATGCCGGCCATTGCCACCGGGATGACGTCGTCGACGCGCAGCCCGCCGGTGTCGGGGAAGCGCAGCGTGCCGATCAGGTCGGCCAGCACCCAGTCGGGCAGCAGCTGGAACACCGAGACCGCCACGAGGAACGAGGCGAGCGCCTCGAGTTCGCGGGCACCCGCGCGCCGGCACGCGGCCCGCAGAGCGAGCACGTAGGCGACGACCGTGGCGAGGACGCCCCAGCCCTTCGCGGGGGCGTCCAGCGAGAGCACGAGAGCGCCGGCGACGGCGAGGGCGACGTGGACACCCAGGACCGGCGCGAGGCTGGACCGGGACGCGGTGAGGGTGGGCACAGACGAAACCGTAGGTGGTCAGCGTGTCAGCCCGGGAGGCTGACCGTCGGTTCGGGCACGATGGGCGTCCCAACGATGAGCACTGCACCGAGGAGACAACATGAGCGTGGACCCGACCGGCAACGACCTGAAGCGCTACCTCGCCGAGGACGAGGGTGGCCCGGTCGTGATGCTGAACCTCCTACGGTTCGCGCCCGACGGTCGCCCGTCCTACGACCAGTACGCCCGCGACATCGGCCCGCACCTGAAAAAGGTCGGAGCGCGCGTGGTCTACATCGGGGACACCTCGACCGCGCTGGTCGCGCCGGACGGCTTCGACTGGGACGCGGTGCTGCTCGTGGAGTACCCGAGCCGGGCCGCGTTCAGCGCGATGGTCGCCGACCCGGACTACCAGACCATCACCCACCTGCGCACCGAGGCACTGTCCGAGGCGGTCCTGCAGGCCACGACCCCGCGGCGCTGACCGCTCAGGCGGCGACGTACTCCATCTCGACGGCGGGTGTCGGCGGGTAGAGCTCGATGACGATCAGCTCGGCTGGTGGGCTGGTGGACCAGTGGAGCAGGCCGTGGCCTTTGAGGTTGTGGTGTCTTCGGCACAACGGTCCCATGTTGTCGCCGGTAGTCCGGCCAACCGGGTGAGGTGTGCGGTGGTCGAGGTCGCACCGGTCTGCCGGGACCATGCAGCCGGGTGCTTGGCAGACCCCGTGGAGGAACTGCAACGCGACAGCCAGGGTGTCGGGGGCGAATCGGCCGACGTACTCGTGGGCCAGGACGTCGTCGCTGACCGGGTCGACGATGATGCGATGCCAGAAGCTGCCACCGGTGGCGACCACGTCGCCGACCCACCGGGCCGGGACGGCCCAGCATCCGTCCGTGGACTCGGCGAACCCGGGCACCGCGCCGGCAAGCACGTCGGCACCGACGGTGACGGCGATGTTCGCGTCAATTGCCGAGGTGGCGGGGTCGGAATCGGTGCACCAGGCGACCAGCAGGTCCGCCTCACGCTGGGCCACCGTGCAGTCGTCATCGGGGTCCGGGGCCTTGCGGGCTTCCTTGCGCAGCCGGGCCTCAATGGCGGCTGCCTCGTGGGAGGGAAGGTAGGCGTTCAGCCACGACATCGAGTCATCCCCATGAGCCACGGCCACGTGCCGGCCGGCCCGTGCGGCGTCGGCTCGTTCGACGGCCAGGTCGGCCTCGACCCGCTGCACGAACCGCCGCAACCACTGCCTCAGCTCGGTGCCCGTGTGGTCGGCCGCGTAGCTGAGCACCCGGCTGTCGAGCCGGGCCACGGACTCCTCCCGGTGCAGCTTCTCGATCGTCGCGCTGATGTCACGCACCCGGGAGAAGTCCAGCAGGCCGTCGACGAACGCCTCCCATACCTGCGGTGTCTTCTCGCGGACACGGTCGGCGATCGACAGCCTCAGCTGGATCTGCGCCTCGGACATCCCCGTGGCCTCGCCGATGGTCAACGCAATCGCGGATCGTTCGATCTTGCGCCGCAACGACGAGTCGATCAACGCGGTACGAGCCATCTCCGCGTCGCGGTAGTCGACCATCGCCTGGATAGTGTGCGCCTCGGCTCGGGCCTGCCACCGCACGACGTCGGACAGTTCCTCTGTCGTCGGTGCTGTGATGGTGGCCATACCTCAAACCTAGAGGACGCCACCGACACTTTTTCTGCCGCAACCGCAGCCCATATGAACATTCTTTTCGCGCGGACTAAGCGGCATGAAGCCAGGACGCTGACCACTGGCCAGGAGCCGCCGAGCAATTCATTCGCGGGGGAATGACGTTGTCGACGTGCTCGGGACGTGTGAGTCTCAGCCCCGAGCTGTCGCTCGCCGCAGCGCGCCGATCCTCTGGGCGTCGGCAGACGTTGAAGAGTCGACCGGTGCATAGAGGTTCTCGATGTCGACCGCGTGATTGGACTCCACAACCTGTCGTCGCACCTTGAGGGTGGGAGTCAGCTCGCCGCTCTCGACCGTCCAGGGCGCCAGGAGGAGCAGGTGCCGACGAACCCTTTCCGGACGGGACAGTCGCCCGTTCGCATCCTCGAGCACCGCGGAGAACTCAGCGCGGACAGCCGGGTGACTGATCACAGTGTCTGCGCTGCCTGAGACCCCGAGGCGGGCTGACACCTCGGTGAAGTCAGGGACGACCAGCGCCACGTTGTACGCGCGCGCGTCACCCACGACGACGACACCGCCGACGAGCGGCGACGCGCTGGCGATGACACTCTCGATACGGCTTGGCGACATATTCTCGCCGCCGGCGCTGATGATCATCTCCTTCTTGCGATCGATGATCGCCAAGCGGCCGTCTCGCCACTCGCCGATGTCCCCGGAGTGGAACCAGCCATCGGCGTCGAACGCCGACGAGGTCGCAGCCGGGTCGTCCTTGTATCCGACGGCCAGGTGGGGGCCACGGATGAGGACTTCGCCGTCGTCGGCCAGGCGCACGTCCGTCCCGGGGACCGGGCGCCCCACCGTGCCGAGATGATGATCACCCGGCACGCTCAGGGTTGCCACGGCGACCGTCTCGCTCAGCCCCCAAAGGTCGTGGAGCGGCATGCCGATCGCGGCGAAGAAGATGTGTGTGGCGCGAGGCAGAGGGGCTGAACCGGTAATGAACCACCCGACGGCGTCTAGCCCGAACGACTGCCTCAGTGGGCTGAACCAGGTGTCTTCCGCCTCAGCCATTTCGGCTGACACCTCTTCGGGGATCGGTACGCCGGCTGCCTGCCGCTCGACACGCTGCTCGGCCTCGACGATCGCGGTGAGAACCGACGATCGCTCGGGCTCAGGACGTGAGCGGACGTCGGCCATCATCGCGGAGTGCAGGCGCTGCCAGATCCGCGGGACGGAGGTGAAGAGGGTCGGCCGGATGCGCGGAAGCTCCTCGAAGACAGCCATGGGTCTGTCGATGCTCGTCACTGACGATCCCGCGACCATGCCCAGGTAGTGGCCGACGATCCGGTCGACGATGTGGGCGTGCGGGAGGTACGAGACGGTGCGTCCGCCGCTGAGTGGTTGCACGTCATTGAAGACGCCCACCATGAAGAGTATCGACGAGTGCGTAAGCTCGACACCCTTGGGCGGGCCGGTCGTGCCTGAGGTGTAGATGAGTGTGGCCACGTCGCCAGGCCCCGCGACCGGCGGGGTGAAGTCGGTGGCGTCCACGTCACGCAGCTGCTCGAAGGTCATACGGGTCGCCCCGGTTCCGTCGACCTCGACCACGACCAGCTCATCCGGTAGGCGAAGACCCTCCAGCAGAGCGACGTCAGCGACGAGCACCTTCGCGCCGGACCGCGCCAAAAGGTCGAGGTTTTGGTCCGGTGGAGCGCTTGTGTACAGGGAGAACGGCGTCGCGCCCGCGATGAGAGCGCCGGTGTCCGCGAGCTGCCACTCGGGCCGGTTTCCCATGAGGATGGCGACCGTGTCCCCCGACCTGACGCCGAGCCCGGCAAACCCGGCGGCGATCCGATCCGCTGCGACGCCGTACTCGCTCCAGCTGAGGTCGATCCGCCCGTCGCTGCTCCGGAGGGCGGGAGAGCCTTGCAGTCCGGCAACGGTGGCACGAAAGGCTGAGACAAGTGTGTCGGGGTCGGACATAGGGGGCCTCTCGCAGACGGAAGTGTGAGCGCCTGCCCACGTTAGGTCAGCGGCCGTCGCCGCGCATCAGCCGACACCACACCACCCGGTGGTGTCTGAGCACCTCGTGCACTAGTCGTTCTGCGCGGCACGATGAGACGTTCGCCCGATCCCCGGAGGCATGATGACCACTTCCCGCCGCTTTGTGCTCGCACACCGTCCTGACGGTCAGGTACGCGCCGAGGACTTCGAGCTGGACCACTCGGACGTGACGCTGCCGGATCGTCCTGCCATGGTCCTCGAGACACTGTGGGTGTCCCTGGACCCAGCCATCCGCGGCTGGCTGGACGACCGACCCAGCTACCTGCCACCGGTCGGGCTCGGCGACCCGGTGAGGGCCTTGGGGTTGGCCCGGGTGATCGAGTCGACGCTCTTGGGGTTCGAGCCTGGTCAGGTTGTGCGAGGTTTTGTCGGATGGCAGGAGCACCTCGTCACTGACGATCCGTCGGCGTGGGAGCTCGTTGACGAGCACCCGGGCACGCCGCTGGTCCAGCGTCTCGGTGTGCTCGGGATGACTGGGCTGACCGCGTGGGTCGGCATGATGGATATCGCCCGTCCTCAGGCAGGTGAGACGGTCGTCGTGTCCGCAGCAGCCGGGGCGGTGGGGTCGGTGGCCGCACAGCTCGCCAAGTCCGCCGGAGCGCGGGTGGTCGGGGTGGCGGGTGGACCTCACAAGGGCCGACTGCTCCTCGACCAGCTCGGCCTCGACGCCGTCGTTGACTACCGCGCCGACGACTGGCACGAGCAGTTGACCGCCGCGACGCCGGACGGGGTCGACGTCAACTTCGAGAATGTCGGAGGTCCGGTCATGGAGGCCGTGATCGACCGCTTTAACAACCACGCCCGGATGACTCTCTGCGGTCTGATCGAGGGCTACAACATGAGGACCCGCCCACCTGGTCCGAGGAACTTCGGCCTGCTGCTCACCAAGCGGATACGCATGGAGGGTTTGATCGCCGTCGACCATTTCAATCGCGCCCGGGAGGTCGAGCGTGACCTTGTCGACCTCATGGACCGCGGACTGCTCAAGCCGCTCGAGACGGTCGTCGAGGGTTTCGACGCCTTGCCGGAGACGTTCGTCGCCTCGTTCGCCGGCGGGCACGTGGGCAAGCTGGCCGTCAGGCTGGGTCAGTCCTGACCGCGGCCGGTGGTGCGACCACGAGCGGAGCCAGCTCCACGGCCACCCGCAACGTCAGACTTGCAGGGTCGAAGGGGTGCTTGAGCAGTCGCTCCACCCGGTCGAGCCTCTTGACCACGGTGTTGGCGTGGACGCCAAGGCGGCGACTCGTCCGCGTGGGACTCCCGAGCTCGGCGAACCACACCTGGAGAGTTTGCAGCAGCACCTCGTGCCTGTGGTCGAGCAACGGGCCCAGGCGTCCCGTGACGAACGTACGGACGAGGTCAGTGTCGTGGGACGCCATGGCGGGGACGGCCACGTCGAGGAAGGAGACGACTGCCGACGATCCTGCGACCAGGTCCGCCATCCGGCGCGCCTCGGCCGCTTCTCGCCGCGTGGACCGGAAGCCGGAGAGGCCCTGGTGTGCCGTTCCCAGTGCTACCCGGAAACCGTCCGGAAGGTCCGCGCCCGACAACTCGGACGCCGGATCGGGATGGGTCGTGGACATCCACCCGGCGATCTGGCGGTGTCCCTCGAAGACCGATAGGTGCTGCCAGGGCTGAAGTGCGGCCCGAAGCAGCAGGACGACACGTTCCAGCTCTGGCCCCACCGCGTGCTCGCTCCAGACGACAAAGGCCAGGTGGGTGGCAGTGAAGCGGTAGGACAGCTCGCGTTCGGCCTCCGCCTCGTTGGCGGTGCCATTGAGGACCGACTGGACGACATCCTGCACTCGCGAGTCATCGCGGTGTCGAAGCAGCTCGCGCTCTTGGGTGTAGGCCGAGATCGCGCGGGTCAGCGCGGCCCGCAGGTAGCGAAACAGCCGTTCCAGAGCAATCTCCAGAGCGTCGGCACGGAACTCGTCGGGCAGACGCGAGTCACCCGTCCGGGTTGAACGGGCAAACATCTGGATCAACACGTCACCCGCCGCGTCGTAGGCCAACACCAGTTCTGACAGCTCAACCCGCTCCGTCGCCATGTGGCGCGCCCACTTGGTCGCAGCCTTGGGGAGCTCGAAGGTCGGATCCTCATCACCGGCCGCGACCACCGAATGGACGAGCGGGAGGTGCGAGGTGAGGGCGTCCCGCAGCCTGGTGTGGTCGGCCAGGCCACCCAGGACCACACCCGGGGTCGCCGTCACCACTGCCTCCAACATCATGTCGACGAGCTCTTCGCTGTTCTTCTCGAGCCAGTCGAGGAACGGCTTCACGGCGACAGAATCGTTGCGGTAGTGGTGCTTCATGACGTGAGACTAGCGCCCCGAGCAGCGACCGAGGTGGCGCCGGAAGACACCGTCAAGTGTGTTCATGGGCCGTTGTGCGCGTCACAGCACCTGGCTGAAAGTGGTGATTGCCACCACCACGTCGTGAGGAACCCCATGCAGAACATCTCCCCCAACGGACCCATCAAGCTCGCTGTCACCGTCGACGACCCCTTCATGTGGAAAGGCGCTGACTTTCCCCCTGACTACTCACCGGCGGGCGTGGCCACCTCCATGGCCGACGCGTTCGCCGAACATGGTGTCCCCGGTGTCTACAGCTTCGCGTCAACCCTGCCGACCGATGACCACCCGGAATGGCTGGAGGCCCTGGACTCCTGGGTGGAACGGGGTCACCACGTCGGGGCGCACACACACTCGCACTCGAGCCTCAACTGGGGGCCGGCCGATCCGTACATCGACGACATCGACCGCAACATGGGGATCCTCGAGCCCTGGATCGCCCAGGCGCCAACCCGCTACTTCCGGTACGCCTTCGACATGTGGGGCGACGAGCAGGCGAAGACCGACGCGGTGCAGCTGCACCTCGCGCGCCGGGGCTACGTCCCCGCTCCCATCACGACATGGTTCTACGACGTCCAGTTCCTCGTCTCCTACATCCGCACCCTGGTGGCCGGCGACGAAGAAGGTCGAGCCTGGATCCGCAAGACCTTCGCGAGCACGGCGGTCGAGTCTCTCCGCAGTCAGGCCGCGGCAGCCCGTGCAGTGTTCGGGCGCGACCCTGTGCACATCGCCCTGATTCACGGCACCCCGGTCGCAGGCGACTGCTACGGGGACGTCCTCGCGGCGTACGCCGAGCACGGCGTCGAGTTCGTGACGCTGGAGGAAGCGATGGCCGACCCGGCTAACCAGATCGTGGCGCCCACGGTCACGAGGTTCTTCCGCAACTCGACCCAAAAGTGGGCTGAGTACGCGGGCATCGACGTGGAGAACACGCCGCCCCAGGTGCTCCACCAGGTCCGCGAGATCTGTCTGATCGAAGGCATGGACGAGAACGCGGTGCTGGGACCTGCCCTGGTCGCGGCAGCTGAGAGCGTGGGCGCCACGTTCGTACCCACAGACCTGGACTGGTCGCCCGAGGTGCTCCAGCAATGACAGACCTGTTCTCGGTGGCAGGCAAGACGGTCCTCATCACGGGCGGCTCCCGAGGCATCGGTGCGACGGCGGCTCGCGGTTACGTCGAAGCCGGAGCCCACGCCATCGTGTCGTCTCGCAACGCCGATGCCTGCGAGAGGACTGCCGACGCCCTGTCCGCGCTCGGGCGCTGTACCGCGGCTCCTGCTGACGTGTCCACACCTGACGGAGTGCGAGCACTCGTCGAGGCCGTCGACCGGGTCGCTGAGGGCAAGCTCGACATTCTGCTCAACAACGCAGGAGTGACCTGGGGTGCACCCCTCGAGGACTTTCCGCGCAAGGGGTGGGACAAGGTGCTGGCGACCAACCTGACGGCTGTGTTCCAGCTGACCGTCGCCATGCTGCCGGCACTTCGACGATCAGCTTCCGCCGCAAACCCGGCGCGCGTCATCTCAGTCGGGTTGGTGGACGGTCTGCGGGTATCGCCGTTCGACAACTTCTCCTACGGGGCGAGCAAAGCCGGCGTCCACCTGCTCACACGCCATCTGGCATCCACCTTGGCCGACGAACACGTCTTGGTGAACGCGATCGCTCCTGGCGCCTTCCGCAGCGACATGACCGCGTTCGCTTTGGACGACGAGGCCGCACACGCCGAGATCGTCGCAGGCATCCCGCTGTCCCGGGTCGGCGCGGCCGACGACATCGTCGGAGCCTTGCTGTACCTCTCGTCACCGGCATCCGCCTACGTCACCGGCACCGTGCTGCCGGTCGATGGCGGTGTCAGCGGTTGCGCCTGATCCATCACCGGTGAAGGTGCGTCAACACCGAGACGGTGATTCCAAAGTCCAGGCGGATGGGTCAGTTGCGGGGAAATGACGCGGCCAGGAGCGCTCCTCACGTAGATGCGATGACTACTGGTGAACGTCCGCATCGTCGTAAACCAACCGACATACTGCTTCGGTGGCCACCCTTGTCGCTCCGTCTTCTCGCAGAACGATTCTTGCGCGGCGCCTGATCGTCGGAGGGCTCGTCGTCGCGGTCGTAGGGGCCGTCATCTGGCGCGTAACCGCCGATCGTTCCCACCATCCTCACGTCCTTGCTCCCCGTGTGGGCGGCTTCAGCTTTGAGGCGAAACCGGTGCCATTGGCAGAGTCCACGATGCAGGTCGGCTTTATGGGCCCGTACGACGGGAAGGAGGACCCGGAGACCCTTACGTTCCGGTCGGCCACAGCGCATTTGCGGAACAACAGCGCAGGTGCGACGGCAACTATCTCGGTGTGCCTGCCGCGCAAGTCTCCTGACGGTGGCCTGGCCGGCGGCGGCGCGGTCCATGCACCAACGCTCGCCGAGTACTGTCGGGAAGCTCGGCCGGTCGTCTCCGGCACGACTCTTAGGTGGGGCACCGAGTCCGTGGACGGGGAGTTTCTCGTGCTGACCATGAACCCGACGCAGCCCGGGGCCGCGGAGGTTGATTCGGTCACGTTCGAGTACAAACGCGATGCGGCTCACGGTGGACAAAGTGGCGTTGAGCGCGTCGACGGTCTGCGCTACGTCGTTCGCGCAAGCTGAGCGATGACAGGAGCCCTCGGCGTCTTGTCAGTACCTGCGGGTCAAAGACCGAGCAACTCGCCGTTCGGCGGGGATCGACGCAGAATCGGTTCCACGCAACTGGGCCCCCGCGAACTGGACAGTGGCGAGCATGACTTCATGAGTGAGCTTCACTTCTGGCGGCCGCCTGCTTTCACGCGTCGGCTTTACCCTTTGGCGACGAAACGCGTTCGTCCAAGGGTTCTTGAGGGATCATGTCTCCGTGACGACCTCTTGGTTCGACTGGGCTTTCTTCTTGGTCGTTCTCTTCCCGGTTCCGCTATGTATTTTGGCGTACGCGGTCTGGACCACTTGGGTGTGCACCAGGTCGGCCGGATCGGTAAAGCGGAGGTTCTGCAGAGGGTGCGCGACTGTTCTCTCTGCGATCAGCGCAGTCGGCACGTTGGCGTCCTTTGCGGCATGGTGGATCGGTTTTGACTACATCGATTCACCAGCTGGGGTGCCTCCCGATCTTGACAGGGTCCGGGACGCGGGTTGGGTCACAGGCATGGCAACCCTGTTTATCGTGGTGGTTTTGACCATCGGATGCTTCGTCAGCCGCGCAAATCGGACGCCGCTCATGCCGGCCCGGATCGCCCATTAGGTCCAGTGGACGTTGCCACTCGGCGAGCCGGTGGTTGCTGGGCATTGCAGGTGCCTTGTCGCAGCCTCGATGTGGCGTTGAATGACGTGCTGGCGATGCGTTACGCCCGTGATCAGGAAGCAGCGGACACCCTCGCAGACCAAGTCTTCGGTCGGCTCGCCATGACCGTCCGAATCGACATGCTGCGTTCAATCTTGGAAAGCGAAGAGTTGAACGATCGATGGCCATTCCTGCTAGAAGTCCTCGTTCGGCTGAACAGACTGCGAAACGCCTTGGCGCACGGCTTCGTGGCGTGCCCTGAGGAAGGGCAGTTCCAGATCTCAACCGTGAACAGGGGTGTAGTGAAGAATTTGCAGTTCTCCTCTAAGGAACTCGCATGGCTGGCCTGGCAGTCAGATGTTGCGACTACCGAGCTCCGCGCTCTTTGGGCAGTGTTGATACCTGAGGCGGACGACTGGTTCGGTCCGGAACCTCCAGCTAGCTAGTGTCAGCACGACGCAGAGCATCATCGATTGCAGGGTCCGGTGCTTCGCGGGGAACGCCGCTGGCGGCGTTCGATAATCGGGAGACATAAAGGGGTTGCAGTGGAATGCCGCGCTCGACTCGGGAATGGGTGGGACTGATGTCTGCGTCTCGATGGGCGAACTGCTGCGGCTAGTGGGGTCCCAGACCAAACTCGAAACGCATGATTCAGGAGCGCCGATGGCGAAAGAAGTCATGACCAGACGATGGTGGATCGAGTATGCGGTGTACCTGCTACCCGTCATTGTGGCTCTGCAAGTCATCGACATCGAAAGCATGCCGCTCTTGAAGGGCGTGCTCGTTGCCTTGGCGATTGGCTCCATCTGGGGCGCGGCGCTTTCCGTTGCGCAGATGACCTCCCGGCGTGTGCGGCATGGAGTGTGGAGCTTAAAACCGGTTGATAACGAGCGCGACAGGTAGCGACAAACTGGGCGAAATGCTCCGGTTTCACGACTCATTTCGAAGTCAACGGGCACACCCCTGATGAGCCACGTCGAGCGGGCCCGACGCCCTGTCTCCGGCATCGTCCTCGCGCTGCGAACTAGCCGATTCGCGAACAGTTCCGTCATTTCCTGACGCCCCTGCGTCGGCGTCTCAGACCCACCGGACAGCGCCGACGCCCGCCTTCGTAGGGGCGTCCAGTGCGAGCGCGAAGGCGACGGCGAGGGGTAGGTGGACGCCCCGGACCCGCGCAAGCCTCGATCGTGACCCGGTGGGGTGGGCGCAGACGAACCGCAGGTGGCGAGAGCTCAGGACTGCAGCAGCAGGTCGAGCAGCTCGGCGACGGCCTGCTCGTTGCCGGCCACGTGCCATCGGTAGCCACGGTGCTCGACCACCTCGGCCCGTCCGCCGGCGGCGCGCACGAGCGCCTGTCCGGGCAGCCAGTCCCAGTCGGGGCACGAGTGCTGGGCCCAGACGCCCACGCGTCCCCCCGCGACGCCGGCGAGGTCGCACGACCCGGAGCCGAGGACGCGCGGCGTCGCGGCGCCCTGGACGAGGGCGAGCCACACCTCGCGGACGTCGGGATCGGACAGCGTCGAGGGGTGCACATACGTGGCCAGGCTGCACTCGGCCAGCGGGCGGTCGGCCAGCCGGGGGACGGGGACCCCGTCGAGGGTCGTGGGGTGGTCACGTCCGCCGAGCCAGGTCTCGCCGGTGACGGGCTGGTGCACGGCACCGAGGACCGTGCCGTCGGCGTCCTCGAGCGCGAGGGCGCTGCACCAGTAGGCCAGTCCGGAGAAGAAGTTGTAGGTGCCGTCGACCGGGTCGATGACCCAGCGACGCCCCGACGTCCCGTCGCGCTGTGAGCCCTCCTCACCGAGCAGGCCGTCGGCGGCGCGTTCGCGCAGCAACGTCGTGGTGACGAGCTCTTCCGCGGCACGGTCGGCTGCGGTGACGACGTCGCTCACCGACGTCTTCTGCTCGGCGGAGAGGCCCTCGGCGCGCATCGCGGCGGCCAGGCTGCCTGCTTCGGTGACGAGGGAGACGGCGAGGTCGAGATCGTCCATGGTCACACCCTGACGTCGTGGCTCGGTGCGGATGCCGGACTGGGTGCCCGGTCGGGGGTCAGCAGCAAGCGGGTGGCTGCCGCCATCAGCACCGCGGCGCCCACCAGGTGGGCCGCGACGAGCGTGATGGGCAGGTCGTTGAAGTACTGCACGAAGCCGATGAGTCCCTGGGCCAGCTCCACGACCAGGAGCACGACCGCCGCTGCGCGGACACGACCGGACTCCTTCCAGATCACCAGGAGCGTCAGGCCGACGAGGACGTACACGCTCCACGCGTGGACGTGGCTCATGAGCCGCGGGTCGAGCATGTTGCGCGGCGACTCGTCGTCGCCCGCGTGCGGACCGCTGCCGGTGACGACCGTGCCGAGGTAGACGACGACCCACGAGACCAGGTACGTCAGCATGACGAGCGGTCGCCGCGTGCCGACCCGGTCCTCGCCGCGGACCCGGAACACCAGCAGCATCGATGCCGCGACGAGCAGCATCGAGAGCAGCAGGTGCAGCGAGACGACCCACGGGTTGAGGTCGGTCAGCACCGTGATGCCACCGATCACGCCCTGGAACGGCACACCGAGGGCGATGAGCGCAGCGAGCTGTCGGAGCCGCCGGCTCGTGCCGGACCAGCGCCACACCGCGACGAACGTGGCGACCACGATGGCGATCAGCACGTACGTCAGCAGGCGGTTGCCGAACTCGATCAGGCCGTGCATGCCCAGCTCGCGGTGCGGGACGAAGGACTCGTCGGTGCACTTGGGCCAGGTGGGGCAGCCGAGGCCCGAACCGGTCAGCCGGACGAGGCCGCCGGTCAGGATGATGAAGCCGTTGGCCACCACGGCGGCCCACGCCCATCGCTCGACGACGGTGCGGTCGGGGTCGCGCAGACCCAGGGTCGGTGCCATCAGATCACTCCCACTTGAAGGTCCGCGAGACCAGCAGGCTCGCGCACACGGTCCAGGTCAGCAGCACGACGACGGAGAACGCCGTCGGTCCGTGACCGGCGAAGGTGTCCCGCAGTCCCTGGCCCAGCGCACCGGACGGCAGCAGCTGCAGCACGTGCCGGGCGGACTCGGGGTAACGGCTCAGCGGCACCAGCAGGCCACCGCCGACGAGCAGCAGGACGTACACGAGGTTGGCGAGGGCGAGCGTGGCCTCCGCCCGCAGCGTGCCGGCGATGAGCAGGCCCAGGGAGCCGAATGCCGCCGTGCCCAGCACGAGCAGGCCGACCATCTGGATCACCGCGGTCACGCCGCCGTGCGGGTCCCAGCCGAGCAGGAAGCCGACCGCGGACAGCACCGCGAGCTGGATCACCTCGACGATGACGACGGCGCCGATCTTGCCGAACAGCAGTCCCCAGCGAGGCAGGGGAGAGGCGCCGAGACGCTTGATGATGCCGTAGCGGCGCTCGAACCCGGTCGCGATCGCGAGGGACGTGAACGACGTCGACAGCACCGCGAGCGCGAGGATGCCCGGCGTGATGATGTCGATCGTGCGGCCGGGCCCCAGGTCGACGACCCCGCTGGCCTTGGCGCCCAGCACCAGCAGCACCAGCGGGATGACCATCGTCAGCAGAACCTGCTCGGCGTTGCGGCCCTGCAGGCGCAGCTCCATCACGGTCTGCGCACGCAGCATCGCCGCCCGCGGGGCGGCGCCCGGGCGGGGGCTGAGGTCGAGCGTGGACGGGGCGCTCATCGCAGGGCCTTCCCGGTCAGCTCGAGGAACCGGTCCTCGAGGGTCTGGCGCTCGACGAGCAGCGAGTGCGTCAGGACGCCCTGCGCCGCGCACCAGGCGGTGAGCGTCGCAAGCAGCGCGGGGTCGACCTCGCCGGCGATCACGTACGAGCCCGGCGCGATCTCGTCGACCTTCGTGTCGTGGGGGAGGTCGAGCATCAGGTTCTCGAGGTCGAGGCCCGCTCGTGCGGTGAAGCGCACGGTGTTCTTGGCGCCGGAGGCCGCGAGGGCCGACGGCGTGCCCGACGCGATGACGCGCCCGGCGTCGACGATGTGGATCAGGTCGGACAGGGCCTCGGCCTCGTCCATGAAGTGGGTCGTCAGCACGGTCGTCACGCCGCTGGAGCGCAGCTCGGCGATGAGCTCCCACGTGGAGCGGCGGGCCGCCGGGTCCAGGCCCGCGGTCGGCTCGTCGAGGAACAGGAGCTCGGGCCGTCCGACGATCGCCATGGCCAGGCTCAGACGCTGCTGCTGGCCACCGGAGAGCCGGCGATAGGGCGTCCTGCCGTACGAGCCCATGCCGAGGCGCTCGATCAGGAGGTCGACGTCGAGGGGGTGCGCGTGCAGCGACGCGATGTGGCGCAGCATCTCGTCCGACCGCGCTCCGGACCAGGCCCCGCCGGACTGCAGCATCACCCCGACACGCGGGCGCAGAAGGTGTCCCTGGGCGACCGGGTCCAGCCCCAGGACGCGGACCGTGCCGCCGTGCGGGGAGCGGAATCCCTCACACGTCTCGATCGTGGTGGTCTTGCCGGCGCCGTTGGGACCGAGGATCGCGGTGACGGTGCCTGCCTCGACTCGGAGGTTCAGACCGTCGACTGCGGTGACCGCTCCGTAGCGCATGACGAGGTCGACGACTTCGACGGCGGGCACCTCTTTAGCCGACTCTGACACCCCCACAGTGTAGGTGTCGCGTCCGCGAGTCCGGTCATAGGCTGTGCTGCATGGATCTCCCCGTGATGCCGCCGATCCGACCGATGCTGGCCAAGTCGGTCAAGGGCGTGCCGGCCGCGGACTCGGTCGAGGGCGGCCTGTCGTACGAGCCGAAGTGGGACGGGTTCCGCTGCATCGTGTTCCGCGACGGGGACGAGGTCGCGCTCGCGAGCCGCTCCACGAAGGAGCTGACCCGCTACTTCCCCGACGTCGTCGCCGCGATCCTGGCCGAGACCCCCGAGCGCTGCGTGCTCGACGGCGAGATCTTCCTGGCCATCGACGGCCGGCTGGACTTCGACGCGCTGTCGCAGCGGATCCACCCGGCGGCGTCGCGGGTCACGCTGCTCGCCGAGCAGACGCCCGCGTCGTTCGTCGCGTTCGACCTGCTGGCGCTCGGGGACGAGTCGTTCATGGAGGCGCCGTTCTCGGAGCGGCGAGCACGGCTCGAGGAGGGGCTCGCCCCGGCGTCAGCACCGGTCCACGTCACCCGCACCACGACGGACGCCGCGGTGGCGGAGGAGTGGTTCGGCATCTTCGAGGGTGCGGGGCTCGACGGGGTCGTCGCCAAGCCGCTCGCCAAGGCGTACGCGCCGAACGGTCGCCAGATGCTGAAGATCAAGCACGCCCGCACCGCCGACGTGGTCGTGGCCGGCTACCGGCTGCACAAGACCTCGACCGAGGAGCGGCCGCTGCTGGGCTCGCTGCTGCTCGGGCTGTACGCCGACGACGGGCTCCTGCAGCACGTCGGCGTGGCGGCGTCCTTCACCGAGGCACGCCGCGCGGAGCTGATCGAGGAGCTCGCGCCGCTCGTCGTCGACAGCGCCGACCACCCGTGGGGCGCGTGGCAGGACCCGGACGCGCAGGCGTCGTCACGACTGCCCGGCGGGCAGAGCCGCTGGTCGGGCACGAAGGACCTCTCCTTCGTCACGCTCAGACCCGATCGTGTCGCCGAGGTCGGCTACGAGCACATGGAGGGCGACCGCTTCCGGCACACGGCACAGTTCAAGCGCTGGCGCCCGGACCGCGACCCGAAGAGCTGCACGTACGAGCAGCTCGAGGAGGTCGCCAAGTACGACCTCGACGAGATCCTGACCTGACCCTGCGCGTGGTCCCGGTCAGGAGTCCAGGTGGCGCAGGCGCTCGACGAACTCCTCGTCCGGGACGACGTCCGACGTCGCCTCCTGCAGCTCGAGGCGCAGCTCGGCGGGCAGCTGCCCGGACGTCTTGACCTCGGTGTGGAGCCGTTCCATCGTGACGTCGAGGTCGGTCGCTGTCTCCGCGGCCTGCTTCAGGCCGTCGAGGAGTGACTGGGGGACGTCCTCGCGATACTTGTAATGAATCTTGTGCTCGAGGCTGGCCCAGAAGTCCATCGCGATGGTGCGCATCTGCACCTCGACGAGCACGGGCACCTCGCCGTCGCTCATGAACACCGGCACCTCGATGAGTGCGTGCAGGCTGCGGTAGCCGTTGGGCTTCGGCGCGGCGATGTAGTCGCGGATCTCGACGACGGTGACGTCCGACTGGCTCGTGAGCATCTCGAACACGTGGTAGACGTCGGACACGAAGCTGCAGGTCACGCGCACGCCCGCGATGTCGGTGATCTTCTCGGTGATCGACTCGAACGTCGGCTCGCAGTCCTTGCGGCCCATCTTCTCCAGGATGCTGTCGGGGTTCTTCAGCCGTGAGGAGATGTTCTCGATCGGGTTGGTCTCGTGGAGGTGGGCGAACTCGTCGCGCAGGATCGACAGCTTGGTGACGATCTCCTCCATGCCGAACTTGTAGCGCATCATGAAGCGCGTGAAGTCCTGACGCAGCTGCTCGGAGTCCTCGTGCGTGAAGTCATCGCCGGGACGATCGAGCAGCCTGCCGAGGTCGATCCGCGAGGGCGTGGTGTCCACGAAGGCCACTCTAGACAAGACACCCATGAGCCGGCTGTGTGGTCCAGGTCTCACCCGACGGCGTCGGAGACAGGACGTCATCCCGTGCGTGGTCTCGCGAGCACGCTCGGGATGACGTCCCCGCCGGGCCCCCGGGACGTCATCCCGCGCGGTCCTTGCCGAGCACGCTCGGGATGACGTCCCCGCTCGTCAGGCTTTCTTCGCCTTGCTCGGCTGCACGCGCTTGGGCTCGCCCGGCATCTTCGGGTACTCCGGGGGATAAGGCATCTCGACCGGGTCGGCGGCCCACAGCTCCAGGAGCGGATCCAGCGAGTGGTGGACGTCGTCGATCCCGGCCCACGCGTCGCCGTCGGCGGCGAGCTTGTCCGGCACGGTGTGCAGCGTGAACGCCCGGGGTCCGTCGAGGGCCGCGAGCTCGTCCCAGGTGACCGGCATCGAGACGGTCGCACCCGGCGCGGGACGCAGGCTGTACGCCGAGGCGATCGTGCGGTCCCGGCAGTTCTGGTTGAAGTCGACGAAGATGTTGTCTCCGCGTTCCTCCTTCCACCAGGCCGTCGTCACGCCGTCGGTGCGGCGCTCGAGCTCGCGGGCGAACGCGATCGCCGCGTGGCGGACGTCCGTGAACGTCCAGGACGGGGCGATGCGGGCGTAGACGTGGACGCCCCGCTTGCCGCTGGTCTTGGCGAACGCGCGGATGCCCAGCTCGTCGAACAGGTCACGGGCCACGGCGGCGATCCGCACCGCGTCGGCGAACGTCGCCGAGCCGAACGGGTCGAGGTCGATGCGCAGCTCGTCGGGTCGGTCGTTGTCGGTGCGTCGGGTGGGCCACGGGTGGAACGTGATGGCCCCCATGTGGGCGGCCCAGGCGGCGGCGGCGACCTCGGTCATGCAGATCTCGTCCGCGGGACGGCCCGACGGGAACAGCACCTGCGTGCTCTCGACGTACGGAGGAGCCCCGCGCATCATCCGCTTCTGGTAGAACGCGTCCCCGTTGCTGTCCGCGCGGGTGGACATGACCATCCCCTCGCGGACGCCCTTCGGCCACCGCTCGAGCGCGACCGGGCGGTCCTGCAGCGCACGCATCAGGCCGTCGGCGACGGCGACGTAGTACTCGGCGACCATGACCTTGGTGACCTCGGGGGAGAAGTCCGTGGCCTCGTAGATCACCCGGGTCGGGCTCGAGACCCGGACCGATCGCCCACCTGCCTCGATCTCCACCGCATCGCTCGCCATGTCGCCACTCTAAGGCGGGAGAGCGCCCGCTGTGGATGACGCGGAGGCGATGTCCGAGGCATGCACGACGATGGCTGCATGGGAATGAACAGCCGAGCACGACGTGAGGCCAGGCGGCGGGCGCACCCGCGCACCGGCCGGGCAGCACCAGCAGCCCCAGCCGGTCGTACGACCGACGGGGTTCCCCGAGGGCTCAGTCGGGCGGACGTGTCGGCCCTGATCGACGTCGCCAGCAGGTACGCCGCGGTGTCCCCGCGGGCCGCCGCCCCGAGGATCGCCGAGCTCATCGAGCTGGGCGCAGTCACGGACGATCCGGCCCTCGACCCGGCGGTCCTCGTGGTCGAGGAGGTGGTGCCCCGGATCGCGACCGCGTGGGAGCACGGCTGGCAGCCCCTCGACCTCGTCCACGCCACCCGTCGCCGCTCGTCGGCCCAGACGGCCCGATGGGTCACGCGTGCGGTCCTGGCCGAGGCGCGCCGGTCGCGGGCGTCCGAACGGGCTCCGCAGTCCTGGACCGAGCAGCTCGACGCCCTGGCGTCCCGCCGTGACGGCACCGAGGACGCCCTGCTCCCACCCCGCGGGCAGGCGTCGGTTGCGGAGTGGACGACGGCGTTGGTCGCGCTGGACTTCCTTCGTCACCTGCCCGGCTCCCACCTGATCGATGCACCGCCCTCGCAGTGGGGACGCCAGGCGCGACCGCGCAGCACGGCAGGGCCCCGCCGCGGCGACGTGCACGACAAGACGCTCACCCGCATCCGCGCGCTGCTCGCCAAGGCCGAGTCCACCGAGTTCGACGCCGAGGCCGAGGCGTTCACCGCCAAGGCCCAGGACCTGATGACCCGGCACGCGATCGACGAGGCGGTCGTGGCCGACGAGTCCGGCCAGTCGGTCGACGTGCGGGCCGTACGGGTGCTGATCCACCACCCGTACGCGGTGGAGAAGGCCGGGCTCCTCGACGTCATCGCCCGGGCCAACCGCACCCGCGCTGTGTGGAACGACTTCGCCTCGTGCATGACCCTGGTGGGTGTGCCCACCGACCTCGACCAGGTCGAGATGCTGTTCACGTCGGCGCTCGTGCAGGCCACCAGGGCCATGACCCACGCGGGCAACGAGCCGGGCGCCGTCGGCAGCGACCGGTCCTCCGGGTTCCGCAAGGCGTTCCTGACCGCGTACGCGCTGCGCATCGGCGCCCGGCTGACCGCGTCGGCGCAGGAGGCGGCCGCCACGTACGGCAGCGCGCTCGTCCCGGTCCTGCAGCGGCAGTCCGAGGCGGTCGACGCGCAGTTCGACCATCTCTTCCCCCACGTGACGACGGGTGGGCGCCGCACCCAGTTCGACGCGCGGGGCTGGGACGCCGGCACGCGTGCCGCCGACGAGGCCGTCCTTCCAGGCGGAATGGTCGGTTCCTGACCTTGACGTCCCGCACCCGCGCCGTCAGTAAGGCTGTCCTTCGTTGAACGGGCGGAATCAATAACGGCACACTGGTGTTGTGAAATACATGCAGCCCGTGGAGAAGGTGTCGGTCGACGACGCTCCCACGCGCACGCGTGTCACGCAGGCCATCCTCGAGAACGGCCCGTCCACGGCGGCCGACCTGGCGGTGCGCCTGCACCTCACCCCCGCAGCAGTGCGTCGTCACCTCGACCAGCTGGTCGCCGACGGGATCGTGGAGGCGCGTGACCAGCGCATCATCGGTCAGCGCGGCCGCGGCCGGCCGGCCAAGGTCTTCGCGATCACGGACGCGGGGCGCTCGACGTTCGCCAACACGTACGACGAGCTGGCAGTCGAGGCGTTGCGCTTCCTGGCCGCGACCGGGGGAGACGAGGCCGTCATGGCGTTCGCCCGCCACCGGTTGAGCGACCTCGAGGACCGCTACCGTCCGCTGCTCGAGCTGGCCGACCCGGCCCAGCGTCCCCAGCTGCTCGCTGAGGCCCTGAGCAACGACGGGTTCGCCGCGTCGGTCGGCACCACGCCGGCCGGCTCCCAGATGTGCCAGCACCACTGCCCGGTCGCCCACGTGGCCGAGGAGTTCCCGCAGATGTGCGAGGCCGAGACCGAGATGTTCGCGCGTCTCCTCGGCACCCACGTCCAGCGGCTCGCCACGATCGCCCACGGCGACGGCGTGTGCACGACCCACCTGCCACACCCCACAGACATCCCCAGCTCCACCCCAGCAGAGAGGTTGCCCTCATGACGACCACGTCAGAGACCACTGCAACATCCACCGGCGTACCCAACGCGATCGAGGAGGCCAACCCCGGCCTCAAGGACGTCGGGCGCTACGAGTTCGGCTGGGCCGACACGGACGTGGCCGGTGCCAACGTCCAGCGCGGCCTCAGCGAGGACGTCGTCCGCAACATCTCGGCGCTCAAGAGCGAGCCCCAGTGGATGCTCGACCTCCGCCTCAAGGGCCTCAAGCTCTTCGGTCGCAAGCCCATGCCGACGTGGGGTTCCGACCTCAGCGGCATCGACTTCGACAACATCAAGTACTTCGTGCGGTCCACCGAGAAGCAGGCCGCGACGTGGGACGACCTGCCCGAGGACATCAAGAACACGTACGACCGCCTGGGCATCCCCGAGGCCGAGAAGCAGCGCCTCGTCTCGGGCGTCGCTGCCCAGTACGAGTCCGAGGTCGTCTACCACTCGATCCGTGAGGACCTCGAGGCCCAGGGCGTCCTGTTCCTCGACACCGACACGGCGCTCAAGGAGCACCCGGAGATCTTCCAGGAGTACTTCGCGACCGTCATCCCGGTCGGCGACAACAAGTTCTCCGCCCTCAACTCGGCCGTCTGGTCGGGCGGCTCGTTCATCTACGTGCCCAAGGGCGTCCACGTGGACATCCCGCTGCAGGCCTACTTCCGGATCAACACCGAGAACATGGGTCAGTTCGAGCGCACGCTGATCATCGCCGACGAGGACTCGTACGTGCACTACGTCGAGGGCTGCACCGCGCCGATCTACTCGAGCGACTCGCTGCACTCCGCGGTCGTCGAGATCATCGTCAAGAAGGGCGCCCGCGTCCGCTACACGACGATCCAGAACTGGTCGAACAACGTCTACAACCTCGTCACCAAGCGCGCGGTCTGCGAAGAGGGCGCGACGATGGAGTGGGTCGACGGCAACATCGGCTCCAAGGTCACCATGAAGTACCCGGCCGTCTACCTCATGGGCGAGCACGCCCGTGGCGAGACGCTGTCCATCGCCTTCGCCGGCGAGGGCCAGCACCAGGACGCCGGCGCCA
Source organism: Aeromicrobium chenweiae (assembly GCF_003065605.1). GTDB lineage: Bacteria > Actinomycetota > Actinomycetes > Propionibacteriales > Nocardioidaceae > Aeromicrobium > Aeromicrobium chenweiae. Next base: position 1,753,962 of record NZ_CP026952.1, read on the forward strand.
AGATGGTGCACGCCGCCCCCAACACGTCCAGCTCGATCCTCAGCAAGTCCGTGGCGCGTGGCGGTGGACGCACGTCCTACCGTGGCCTGCTGCAGGTGCTCGAGGGTGCCGAGGGCTCGGCCAGCACGGTCAAGTGCGACGCCCTGCTCGTCGACCAGATCAGCCGCTCGGACACGTACCCGTACGTCGACGTCCGCGAGGACGACGTGACGCTCGGCCACGAGGCCACGGTCTCCAAGCTCAGCGACGACCAGCTCTTCTACTTCATGTCACGCGGCATGGAGGAGGACGAGGCGATGGCGATGATCGTCCGCGGATTCGTCGAGCCGATCGCTCGCGAGCTGCCCATGGAGTACGCGCTCGAGCTGAACCGTCTCATTGAACTCCAGATGGAAGGGGCAGTCGGTTGAGCATCGCCGAAGCCCTGGAGCTTGCTCCAGTTGAGTCACATCTTCACCCGGAGGGGTCCTTCGACCTCGCCGACCACCCCGTCCCGACCGGCCGTGAGGAGATCTGGCGGTTCACCCCGCTCAAGCGTCTGCGCGGCCTCCACCAGGACACGCCGCTGGACGGCGAGGACTTCACGCTCCAGGTCGACGCCGCACCCGGCGTGACCGCGGTGTCCGTCCCGGCCGCCGACTCCGCGCGTGGCGTGTCCGGCTACGTGCCGGTCGACCGTGTGTCGGCCCGCGCCTGGGACGCCGCGTCCACGGTCTTCGAGGTCACGATCCCGGCCGAGGCAGAGATCGAGCAGGCCACGACGCTGGTCCTGCACGGCGGCGGTGTCGAGAAGGCGGCCGCCGGCCACCTGCTCGTCCGCGCCGGCCGGTTCAGCAAGGCCATCGTCATCGTCGACTACGACGGCTCGGCCACCTGGGCCGAGAACATCGAGGTCGTCCTCGAGGACGGCGCCGAGCTCACCTTCGTCACGGTCCAGGACTGGAACGACGACAGCGTCCACGTCGTCACCCAGCACGCCCGGATCGGTCGCGACGCCAAGCTCAAGCACGTCGCGGTCTCGCTCGGCGGCGACGTCGTGCGGGCCAGCACCTCGGCCGACTACATCGGCAGCGGCGGCAGCGTGGAGATGCTCGGCGTCTACTTCGCCGACCAGGGCCAGCACATCGAGCACCGGCTCTTCGTCGACCACACCGCTCCGCGCACGCAGAGCAACGTCCTCTACAAGGGCGCGCTGCAGGGCGACGAGGCCCACACGGTCTGGATCGGCAACGTCCTGATCCGCAAGGAGGCCGAGGGCATCCTGACGTACGAGAGCAACGACAACCTCGTGCTGACCGACGGCGCCAAGGCCGACTCGGTGCCCAACCTGGAGATCGAGACCGGCGAGATCGAGGGCGCGGGACACGCGTCCACGACCGGCCGCTTCGACGACCAGCACCTGTTCTACCTGCAGAGCCGCGGCATCCCCGCCGAGGAGGCCCGCCGCCTCGTCGTCCACGGCTTCTTCAACGACATCATCCGCCGCATCGGCGTGCCCGAGCTGCAGGAGCGGCTCACCGCGTCGATCGAGGACGAGCTCGCCGAGCACGTCGGACGGCTCGACGCATGAGCTTCGTCGAAGTGGCCAAGCTCGCGGACGTCCCCGACGGGGGCGTGCTCGCGGTCGAGGTCGACGGCACCGAGGTCGCCCTGGTCCGTGACGGCGAGGACGTGTACGCGGTGCGCGACGAGTGCTCGCACGCGTCGATCCCGCTGTCCGAGGGCGACGTCGAGGGCTGCGAGATCGAGTGCTGGCTGCACGGCTCGCGGTTCGACGTCCGTACCGGCAAGCCGCTGAACTACCCGGCCACCGAGGCCGTCCCCACCTATTCCACCCAGATCGAGGGAGAGACCGTGATGGTCGATCTCTCCACCCCCAGGAGCTGAACATGGCAACACTCGAGATCAAGGACCTGCACGTCTCGGTCGACACCGAGGAGGGCGCCAAGGAGATCCTCCGGGGCGTCGACCTGACGGTCAAGACTGGCGAGGTCCACGCCATCATGGGCCCGAACGGCTCGGGCAAGTCGACCCTCGCGTACTCGATCGCCGGTCACCCCAAGTACACGATCACCAGCGGCAGCGTGACCCTCGACGGCGTCGACATCTTGTCGATGACGGTCGACGAGCGCGCCCGCGCCGGCCTGTTCCTCGCGATGCAGTACCCCGTCGAGGTCCCCGGCGTCTCGGTCGCCAACTTCCTGCGCACCGCCAAGACCGCGATCGACGGTGAGGCCCCGAAGCTCCGCACCTGGGTCAAGGACGTCAACGAGGCGCTCGAGCGGGTCACGCTCGACAAGGAGTTCGCCCAGCGCAGCGTCAACGAGGGATTCTCCGGTGGTGAGAAGAAGCGCCACGAGATCGCCCAGCTGGAGCTGCTCAACCCGAAGTTCGCCGTCCTGGACGAGACCGACTCGGGCCTGGACATCGACGCCCTGCGCGTCGTCTCCGACGGCGTCAACCGCTACAGCAGCCAGGGCGACCGTGGCGTGCTGCTGATCACGCACTACACGCGCATCCTGCGCTACATCAAGCCCGACTACGTGCACGTCTTCGTGGCCGGCCGGGTCGCCGACCAGGGCGGTCCGGAGCTCGCGGACGAGCTCGAGGCCAACGGCTACGACAAGTACGTCAAGGCCGCTGCTGAGGCTGTGGCGTCGGCGTGACCGTCGTCGAGGGCACGACCGCGTACGACGTCGCCAGGATCAGGGGTGACTTCCCGATCCTGGGCCGCCGCCTGTCCGGTGACCTCCCGCTGGTCTACCTCGACAGCGCCAACACGTCGCAGAAGCCGCGACAGGTCATCGACGCGATCGCGGACCACTACCAGCACCACAACGCCAACGTCGCCCGCGCGATGCACCAGCTCGGTGCCGAGGCGAGCGAGGCGTTCGAGCTGGGCCGGACGAAGGTCGCCGACTTCATCGGTGCACCCAGCCGCGAGGAGGTCGTCTTCACCAAGAACGCCTCCGAGGCGCTGAACCTCGTGGCACGGGTGCTGGGCGACGCGGGCCGGGTCGGGGAGGGCGACGAGGTCGTCATCACCGAGATGGAGCACCACTCCAACATCGTCCCGTGGCAGCAGCTGACCCAGCGCACCGGCGCGACCCTGCGCTGGTTCGGCGTCACCGACGAGGGACGCCTGGACCTCGACGACATCGACGGTCTGATCACCGAGCGCACCAAGGTCGTCTCGCTGACCTGGGTGTCGAACATGCTCGGCACGATCAACCCGCTCGACACGATCATCGCCAAGGCCCACTCGGTCGGCGCGCTCGTGGTCGTCGACGCCTCGCAGGCGGTCCCGCAGATCCCCGTCGACGTCGCCGCGCTCGGCGCGGACTTCGTCGCGTTCACCGGCCACAAGCTGGTCGGACCGACCGGCATCGGCGTCCTGTGGGGCCGCTACGACCTGCTCGCCGAGCTCCCGCCGTTCCTCGGTGGTGGCGAGATGATCGAGACGGTCACGATGGCCGAGTCGACGTACGCCCCGCCGCCTGCGCGGTTCGAGGCCGGCACGCCGCCGATCGCGCAGTCGGTCGGCCTCGGCGCAGCGGTGGACTACCTCAGCTCGATCGGCATGGAGAACATCGCCGCCCACGAGCAGGCCATCACGGCGTACGCGCTGCAGGCCATGCAGGAGATCGACGGCCTCACGGTCATCGGCCCCAAGGAGCCGGTGATGCGCGGGGGAGCGATCAGCTTCACCCTCGACGGCGTGCACCCGCACGACGTGTCGCAGCTGCTCGACTCGCGCGGCGTGGCCGTGCGGGCGGGGCACCACTGCGCCAAGCCCGCGCACCTGAGGTTCGGCGTGCAGTCGACGACGCGTGCGTCGTTCTACCTGTACACGACCGAGCTGGAAATTGATGCGCTCGTCGAGGCGTTGCACCACACGAAGAAGTACTTCGGAGCCTGAAAGGAGGTCTCGTGAACGTCGACTCGCTCTACCAGGAGATCATCCTGGACCACTACAAGCACCCCCACGGGGCTGGACTTCGCGAGCCCTTCGAGGCTGAGGTCCATCACGTCAACCCGACCTGCGGCGACGAGATCACGCTGCGGGTGCACCTCGACGGCGAGACCGTCTCCGACGTGTCGTACGCCGCGCAGGGCTGCTCGATCAGCCAGGCGTCGGTGTCGGTGCTGAACGACCTCATCATCGGCAAGTCCGTCGACGAGGGCATGTCCGTCCTCGACAGCTTCACCGAGCTCATGCAGGGCAAGGGCAAGGTCGAGCCGGACGAGGACGTCCTCGAGGACGGCATCGCATTCGCCGGCGTCGCCCAGTTCCCGGCCCGCGTCAAGTGCGCGCTGCTCGGCTGGATGGCCTGGAAGGACGCCGTCTCGCAGGCGCTCGTCACCAACGTTTCGTCAACCACGGGAGATCCCGCATGACCACCGATCACAGCGACCTGCCCGAGGTGTCGACGGCACCTGCCGGCGCCACCACGACCGAGGACGTCCTCGAGGCGATGAAGGACGTCGTCGATCCCGAGCTCGGCATCAACGTCGTCGACCTGGGCCTCGTCTACGGCGCCGAGGTCGACGAGCACAGCAACACCGTGCTGTCGATGACGCTGACGTCCGCGGCCTGCCCGCTGACCGACGTCATCGAGGACCAGACGCGCGCCGCGCTCGACGGCATCGTCAACGACTTCCGGATCGACTGGGTCTGGATGCCGCCGTGGGGCCCGGACAAGATCACTGACGACGGCCGCGAGATGCTGCGGGCCCTCGGCTTCAACATCGGCTGACGGGAGACCCCCGTCCGCTGACGCGAGCCTCCCGTCCCCCGACGGGAGGCTTTCGCGCGCCCAGGGGAGCCTCCCGTCCCGTGAGGGGAGCCTCCCGCGCGCCGAGGGGAGACTCCTGCGCGCCCAGGGGAGAGTCCCGTCCCGTGAGGGGAGCATCCCGCGCGCCGAGGGGAGAGTTCCGCCCGCTGAGGGGAGACTCCTGCGCGCCGGAGGGAGGGGAGGATTCCTACCTCTTGACTCAGCGGGTCAGATGGTGATTCTTCAGGGTAGTTGTCGAAGGCGTGGCGTGAGGCGAATCGAGAAGTTCTAGCGCACTGGCCTGAGGGCGCTGCGTGGCAGGAGACGCCGCAAGTCCCCCGTCGGGGGACGCAAGTCTCCCGTCAGCGGACTGAAGGCTCCCGTCAGGGGAGAGTCGTGTGTGAGCGCAAACACCACAACTCTCCCCTCGGCGGACGTAACTCTCCCCTCAGCGGGGGCGTAGACTGGGTGGGTGAGTTTCTACCAGCGGGAATGACGTCGAGCCCAGGCTCCGTCGACCCCAACTCACCCATATCGAAGGTTCTTCATGCTCACCGTCTCCAATGTGGAGCTGCGCTTCGGCGCGCGCGTCCTCATGTCCGATGTCTCCTTCCGTGTCGACAAGGGCGACAAGGTCGGTCTCGTCGGCCGTAACGGCGCCGGCAAGACCACGCTGACCCGGATGCTGTCCGGCGACGGCCAGCCCGCGGCCGGCTCCATCACGTCCACCGGCAAGATCGGCTACCTCCCGCAGGACCCGAAGTCCGGCGACCTGTCCACGACCGCGCGCAACCGCATCCTCGGCGCCCGCGGCCTCGACGAGGCGCTGACCGCGATGCGCAAGGCCGAGCTCGACATGGGCTCGCCCGATCCGGAGATCGCCGAGAAGGCCATGAAGGCCTACACGCGGGCCGAGACGCTGTTCGGCGCCGGCGGCGGCTATGCCGCCGAGTCCGAGGCGGCCACGATCTCGCACGCCCTGGGTCTGCCCGACCGGGTGCTGGAGCAGCCCCTGTCGACCCTGTCCGGCGGTCAGCGCCGCCGCATCGAGCTGGCGCGCATCCTGTTCTCCGACGCGGACACGCTGCTCCTGGACGAGCCCACCAACCACCTGGACGTCGACTCCGTCACGTGGCTGCGCGGCTTCCTGAAGACGTTCTCGGGCGGTGTGGTCATCATCAGCCACGACGTCGACCTGATCGAGGAGACCGTCAACAAGGTCCTGTACCTGGACGCCAACCGCGCGACGATCGACATCTACAACATGGGCTGGAAGTCGTACGTCAAGCAGCGCGAGGCCGACGAGGCCCGCCGCAAGCGCGAGCGTGCCCTCGCGGTCAAGAAGGCCGATGCGCTCACGAGCCAGGCCAACAAGTTCCGCGCCAAGGCGTCCAAGGCGTCCACGGCCCAGCAGATGCTGCGCCGCGCCGAGCAGCTCGTCTCCGGGCTGGAGGGCGAGCGCGTGCAGGACAAGGTCGCGAACATCAAGTTCCCGAAGCCCGCTCCGTGCGGCAAGACGCCGCTCATGGCCGAGGGCCTGTCGAAGTCGTACGGCTCGCTGGAGATCTTCACGGGCGTCGACCTCGCGATCGACAAGGGCAGCCGGGTCGTCATCCTCGGCTTCAACGGCGCCGGCAAGACGACGCTGCTGCGCATGCTGGCCGGGACGCTCGCCAGCGACTCCGGCGAGATCATCCCGGGCCACGGCCTCAAGGTCGGCTACTTCGCCCAGGAGCACGAGACGCTCGACACCTCGCGCACCGTGCTGGAGAACATGCAGGCCACGGCGCCGCAGCTGACCGACACCGAGGCGCGCAGCGTCCTGGGCTCGTTCCTGTTCAGCGGCGACGACACGTCCAAGCCCGCCGGCGTGCTGTCCGGCGGCGAGAAGACGCGCCTGGCGCTCGCGAGCCTCATCGTGTCCAGCGCGAACGTCCTGCTGCTCGACGAGCCCACCAACAACCTGGACCCGGCGTCGCGTGAAGAGGTGCTGCGCGCCATCCGCAACTACGAGGGCGCGATCGTCCTGGTGTCGCACGACGAGGGCGCCGTGCGGGCTCTCGAGCCCGACCGGGTGCTGCTGCTGCCCGATGGCGACGAGGACCTGTGGTCCGAGTCGTACCTCGACCTCGTCACGCTGGCCTGACCGTCACGGTCACCGTCAGCTGACGGGCGTCCGGTCCTTCGCCGCGGCGAAGCCATCGATGCGCGTCGGGTTGCGGCGTTCCTTCGCCTCAGCGCGCGCGAACCAGAAGTAGCCGACGACGGCCAGCAGGGCGAAGAACCACCACTGCAGGGCGTAGAAGAAGTGCGGCCCCTGGCCCAGCTCGGGCTCCGGCTCGGCCTCCAGGTCGCCGGATGCCGGCGGCGTCTGCTTCTGCAGGTTCACGTAGCCGTCGGCGAGGTCGTAGGGGACGAAGTCCGCCATGCCCTTGCTCGACACGGCGCGGACCTGTCCGTCGACCGGTTTGACGGCGCCGGGACCGGCGCCGTTGTTCTGCCGCAGCCAGCCCTCGACCGTCACCTCACCGCTCGGGGGAGCGGGGACGTCCGGGCGCGCGACGTTGTTGTCGGTGCTCATCCATCCGCGGTCGACCAGGACGGCGTCCCCCGAGGGCAGCACGAGAGGAGTGACGACGTCCGCACCGGGTGCGCCGTCGCGGGTCGTGAACTTGACCGTGACCTCGTGCTCGACGTCGTACGTGCCGGTCGCCGTCACACGGGTCCACTCCGTCGTGCCGTCGACCTTCTCGCCCGGTGGCAGGGCCTTCGTCAGCTCGACCGGGTTCTTCTTGAAGTGGGCCGTGATGACGTCGTTGCGGTCGAGACGGTGCTCGAGCTTGTGCATCTGCCAGAGCCCGAGACGGGTGCAGACGGCGGCGAGCAGGACCACGAAGATCGCAAAACCGATCCAGCGCGCGCTCAGCATGAAGCGGTACACACCCCGACGTTAGTTCGTCGCGCCAAAGATCACTCAGCCGGGCTGGGTCCGGGGACCTACGATGGTGTGATGGAGCTGATCGACGGACACGGGCGGGTGGCCACCGATCTGCGCGTGTCCTTGACCGACCGCTGCAACCTGCGATGCCAGTACTGCATGCCCGCCGAGGGACTGGACTGGCTGCCGACCGAGGAGACCCTCACCGACGACGAGCTGGTCCGGCTCATCACGATCGGCGTGGAGGTCCTGGGCATCCGTGACGTCCGTTTCACCGGTGGCGAGCCGCTGCTGCGCCGCAGCCTGCCGGCGATCATCGCCGCGACGAAGGCGCTGCCGTCCAAGCCCCGTACCGCGATGACCTCCAACGGGCTGGGGCTCAAGCACACCGCAGGTGCGCTCGCCGCGGCGGGCCTGGACCGGGTCAACATCAGCCTCGACACGACCGATCCGGCGACCTTCGAGCGGATCACCCGGCGCAACCGCCTGCACGACGTGATCGCCGGTCTCGCCGCGGCCCGCGACGCCGGCCTGACGCCGGTCAAGGTCAACGCCGTGCTGCTGCGCGGCATCAACGACCGTGAGGCGCCCGACCTGCTCCGCTGGTGCATGCAGAACGACTACGAGCTGCGGTTCATCGAGCAGATGCCGCTCGACGCGCAGCACGGCTGGAACCGCGAGGCGATGGTCACGGCGGACGAGACCCTTGCGCTGCTGGGGGAGCACTTCACCCTCACCGGCCTGGACGGACGCGGATCGGCCCCCGCGGAGAAGTTCCTGATCGACGACGGGCCGCACACGGTCGGCATCATCGGGTCGGTGACCCGTCCGTTCTGCGGCGACTGCAACCGCGTGCGCCTGACGGCGGACGGCCAGATCATGAACTGCCTGTTCGCCCGGGAGGAGTCCGACCTGCGGGCTGCGCTGCGCAGCGGCGCGTCGGACCTGGAGATCGCGCAGCGCTGGGCGGCGGCCATGATGACGAAGCTGCCCGGACACGGCATCGACGACCCCACGTTCCTGCAGTCGGACCGACCGATGTCAGCCATCGGCGGCTGACCGCGCCGCTACGCGAGCGGGACGGTCTCGCGGTAGAAGCCGCGGGCGTCCAGGAACGAGCGCAGCGACTGCTCGTGGTCGGCGCACGCCAACCAGATCTTGCGCCGGTCGGGGGTGTGGAGCTTCGGGTTGTTCCAGACGATTTGGTGCTCGGCCTCGGCGGTGCAGCCCTTGGCGGAGCAGACGAGCGGCTCAGCCACGGTCGAGAGGGGTCGAGCGGGGGCCCTCGATCTGCTTGCCCGGCTCGGGGCCGAAGGGCGACGGCCCGTCGCCCTTCTTGCGGACGCCCGCATTCGCGAAGACGACCGCGACGTACGGCAGGAAGAGGGCGCCGGCGAACATGACCCAGCCGAAGGCGGCCCACGGCAGGGGCTGCATCACGAGCGCGACGCCGGCCACGAAGCACACCGTGCGCACGAGCATCGAGATGGCGTACCGCTTCTCGCGACGGACGCGATCGGCGGTCTGCGACTCCGCGGCAGACGTGATCGAGAAGACCTGCTGCTTGCGCGGTTCACGGGGTTCAGGCACCCTTCCACTCTACGTCGGGGACCTCAGGCTGCATGATGGGCACATGACTGATCGCACATACCGCGTCACCGAGATTGTCGGCACCTCCCCGGAGGGCATCACCGAGGCCGTGGACAACGGCATCAAGCGCGCCGGACAGACCCTGCGCCACCTCGACTGGTTCGAGGTCACGGGCATCCGTGGCCAGATCACCGACACCGACGTGTCCCACTACCAGGTGACGATGAAGCTCGGGTTCCGTCTCGAGGACGACGAGTAACCCCTCAGTCCTTCGCGGCGAACGTGCGCAGCAGCGCGGCGGTCGCCGACAGCACCACCACGGCCCCGCCGTACGCGTACGTCGTCGCGGCGAGCCCGATGTGCGGTGCGGCGGTGCCGGCGATCACGGCCGGGATCCCGAACGCCAGGTAGCTGATCACGAACACCGACGCGAACAGCTCGCCTCGCTCGTGCGGGGCTGCGGTCGGCGTGATGGATCGCATGATGCCGAAGAAGGACGCGCCGAACCCCGAGCCGGCCACGACAGCGGCCGCGACGAAGCTCCAGTAGGAGCCGGTGGCGAGGGCGCCCAGCGTCAGCGCCGTCCCCGTGGCGAGTGCCGTCGTGCCGAAGATCGTGACCTGCCGCGACGTGTGGTTCCGCGCCACGAAGCAGGTGAGCGAGCCGACGCCGGTCAGCACCGCCACGACCAGCCCCTGCTCGAGGTGCGTGGACCCGCCGAGCTCCTGGCTCACCAGGGCGGCCCCCAGGGAGAGGTAGAGGCCGCCGGTGGCCCAGCCGGCCAGGAGAGCCGGGGCGCTGCGCAGGAACGGTGCACGGGCCGCCTGCGGGATGCCCATGCGGGGCACGAACGACTGGGCCAGGCCCTCGGTGCGGGGGGACGTCTCGGGCATCAGCCAGACCGCCGCGGCGATGATCACGTACACCGTGGTGAGCCCGCCGAACACGACCGCCAGGGCCGAGGACGTGTGGTCGAGCAGCAGACCGGCTACCAGCGCGCCCGCCGCCAGGCCGCCGAGCGGGCTGACGCTGTTGAGGGTGGCTGCCGAGCCGGGGCGCGAAGCAGGCTCGAGGTCGACCACCGCTGCCGAGAGCGACGACATGAGCAGCCCGGCGGCCACACCCTGCACGACTCGCGCGATGAACAGCACGGTGACGGTGTCGGCGTGCCAGAACGCGACCATGCTCGCCGCCAGCACCACGAACCCCAGCGAGATCACGGGCCGGCGCCCGATGTGGTCCGACAACGACCCGGCGACGAGGAGAGCGATCAGCAGCGCGACGGCGTAGACCGCGAAGATCGCGGTCATGGTGGACGCCGAGAAGCCGAGGTCCTGCTGCAGGACCGGGTAGAACGGGGACGGTGCACTGGCACCGATCATCATCGCGATGACGGCGGAGATGGCCAGCGCGAAGCCGTAGGTGCGAAGAGAGGTGCGCCTGGGTGGGGCGTCGAGGGTCACGGTCATGTCGGCTCGCAAGATAGTTCGAAAATTATGGAACCTAAGTGACTCTACCGGCTCGTCACCACTGTTCAAGTATTATGGAACCATGACGACCGCCACACGGCTACCTCATCCGGCCATCGAGGATGTCTCATTGACAGACGTCCTCTTCGCCCTGAGCGATCCCGCCCGGCTGGAGATCGTCCGGCAGCTCGCCGACGGTCCCTTGGGGATGGCCGAGTGCGGAGCCACCAACCCCGACCTGCCGAAGTCCACCAAGTCGCACCTGATGAAGGTCCTGCGCGAGGCCGGTGTGGTCCGCAACGAGCCGGACGGCCGTCGCCGCGTCGTGTCGCTGCGCCGCGACGAGCTGGACGCCGCGTTCCCCGGGCTGCTCGACTCGGTCCTGGGCGCGCGCAACTAGCTTCCGTCCGCGGCGTCGGCCGCCTCGACCTCCTCGCGGGTGATGCCGAGCAGGTAGATGATCGCGTCCAGGTACGGGACGTTCACCGCGGTCCTCGCCTGCTCCTGCACGAGCGGCTTGGCGTTGAAGGCGATGCCGAGGCCGGAGGCGGCGAGCATGTCCAGGTCGTTGGCGCCGTCGCCGATCGCGACGGTGTTCTTGACCGGGATGCGGGCCGCCGCCGCGAACGTCCGCAGGGCCTCGGCCTTGCCGGCCCGGTCGACGATCCGCCCGACGATGCGTCCGGTCAGCCGACCGTCGATGACCTCCAGCTCGTTGGCGGCGAAGTAGTCGATGTCGAGCTCGGCGGCGATCTTCTCGATGATCTGGGTGAATCCGCCGCTGACGAGCGCGAACCGGTAGCCCAGGCGCTTGAGCGTACGGATCATCGTGCGGGCGCCCGGGGCGTAGGTGAGCGTCTCGTAGACCCGGTCGAGAGCCGACTCCTCCACCCCCTCCAGGAGCGCGACGCGCGCGACCAGCGACTCGGCGAAGTCGAGCTCGCCGCGCATCGCGGACTCGGTGATCCTCGCGACCTCGTCCTCGAAGCCGGCGTGGGCCGCGATCATCTCGATCACCTCGCCCTGGATCAGCGTCGAGTCGACGTCCATGACGACGAGGCGCTGCGCGTGACGCAGGATGCCGTTCTCCTGCACCGCGACGTCGACGCCCTGCTCGTACGCCACGGCGGCGAGGTCCGACTGCAGCTGGTCGGGGTCGGCTCCCGACACCTCCATGCGGATCGCGGTGACGGGATAGCGGGCCATGCGGACGATGCGGTCGATGTTGCCGCCGTCGTCCTTGATGCGCCGGGAGATCGCGGCCATCGCGGCCGGACGCAGGGGAGCGCCCAGGACGACGACCTGCGCGCGGCCGACCCGTCGCGGTCGGTTGTCGCCCGTGCCGTGCTCGACGGTGACCTCGAGGCCGAACGCGGCGCCCACCGCGTCGACCGTCGACGCGAGGGCGTCCATGTCGTCGGGGACGGTCAGCAGGACGCTCAGGATCAGGCGTCCGCGGACGACGAGCTGCTCGACGTCGATCACCTCGACCCCGAAGGACTCGATGTCGGCGAACAGGCGTGTCGTGACGCCGCTCTGGTCGGGGCCCGTGAGGGTGACGAGGACGGTGGGCGCGGTGAAGTGCATCGTGGGCACGGGATCGGTCATCGCACCCGAGGCTATCGCTGACGCCTGCGGGGCTCGCGATAGGTTGACACCACCGCCGCACATGCCGACCAGGAGGTTTCATGCCTGCAGCTTTCGAGCTCACCAACGTGAGTGTGGAGCGCTCGGGCAAGGCGTTGCTGGACGACGTGACCTGGACGGTCGCCGAGGGCGAGCGCTGGGTGGTGCTCGGCCCCAACGGCGCGGGCAAGACCACGCTGCTGCAGGTCATCGGCGCCACGATGCACCCGACGAGGGGCACGGTCCGGATCCTGGGCGAGAAGCTCGGCGAGGTCGTCGTCTCCGAGCTCCGCACGCGCATCGGTCACACCAGCACCAAGGTCGCCGACCGCATCCCGCCTGCGGAGTCCGTCCAGGACGCCGTGCTGTCGGCCGCCCACGCGGTGAGCGGACGCTGGCAGGAGGAGTACGACGAGGAGGATCTCGCCCGCGCTCAGCAGATGATGGGGGAGTGGGGCGTCTCCGCACTGGCCGGCCGGACGTTCGGCACCCTCTCGGAGGGTGAGCGCAAGCGCGTGCTGATCGCCCGCGCCCTGATGACCGATCCCGAGCTGCTGCTGCTCGACGAGCCCGGTGCCGGTCTCGACCTCGGGGCGCGTGAGGACCTGCTGGCCAGCCTCGAGGTGCTGGCGCACGCGGACGACTCACCCGTGCTGGTCATGGTGTCGCACCACGTGGAGGAGATCCCGGTCGGCTTCACGCACGTGCTGCTGATGCGCGACGGCAAGGTCGTCGCCCAGGGCCCGCTCGACACGACCTTGACCGCGGACAACCTCGGCACCACGTTCGGCCAGCGCATCCAGCTGGACCGCGAAGGTGGACGCTTCGCCGCGCGTCGGGCAGCATACGGACGGCGCGCCAACCGCAGTCCTGAGACAGGGGAGACCGCATGATCGACTGGATCCAGGAGCACGCCTGGGCGAGCTGGCTCGGGCTGGCGGTGGTCCTCGCGCTCATCGAGCTCGCGAGCCTCGACCTCGTCCTGCTGATGTTCGCGATGGGTGCGCTGGCCGCCGCCATCACCGCCGGACTGGGCGGCCCGGCCTGGCTCGCGATCGTGCTGTTCGCGGTCGTGTCGGTCCTGCTGCTGTTCGTCGTCCGCCCGCCGGTGGTCGAGAGGCTGCACGCGGGCCCGACCCTGAGGACCGGTCACGAGGCCCTGGTCGGGGCGTCGGGCATCGTCGTCGAGCCGGTCACCCGGCTGGACGGTCGCATCCAGGTGCGCGGCGAGCTGTGGTCGGCCCGCGCGGTCGACGACGTCGTGTACGACACCGGCCGAGAAGTTCTTGTCACCCAGATCGACGGCGCCACCGCCGTCGTCACCTCCAAGGAGATCTGATGTCCGCAGCACTCATCGTGCTCATCCTCATCGCCGTCCTGGCGATCGTGGTCGTCTCCATGACGGTCAAGATCGTGCCCCAGGCGCGATCGGGAATCGTCGAGCGATTCGGCAAGTACCGCACGACCCTGTCCGCCGGCCTGAACATCGTCGTGCCGTTCATCGACAAGGTGCGGTACGTCATCGACCTGCGCGAGCAGGTGGTCTCGTTCCCGCCGCAGCCGGTCATCACCGAGGACAACCTGGTGGTCTCGATCGACACGGTCATCTACTTCCAGGTCACCGACCCGGTCGCCGCGACGTACGAGATCGCCAACTACATCCAGGCGATCGAGCAGCTCACCATGACGACGCTGCGCAACATCACCGGTGGCATGACGCTCGAGCACGCGCTGACCAGCCGCGACCAGATCAACTCGGGCCTGCGCGGCGAGCTGGACTCCGCGACCGGCAAGTGGGGCATCCGCGTCAACCGTGTCGAGCTCAAGGGCATCGATCCGCCGCCGTCGATCATCGACGCGATGGAGCAGCAGATGCGCGCCGAGCGCAACAAGCGTGCCGCGATCCTCACCGCCGAGGGCGAGCGCCAGTCGGCGATCCTCACGGCCGAGGGCGACAAGCAGTCGGCCATCCTGACGGCCGAGGGCCAGCGCCAGGCGCAGATCCTCACCGCCCAGGCCGACCGCCAGGCCCAGATCCTGCGCGCGCAGGGCGAGGCGCAGGCCATCCAGACGGTCTTCCAGGCCATCCACGACGGCAACCCGGACCAGAAGCTGCTGTCGTACCAGTACCTGCAGATGCTGCCGAAGATCGCCGAGGGCGACAACGCCACGACGTGGATCATCCCGGCCGAGCTCACCAAGGCGCTCGGGACGCTCGGCGGCACGGTCGGCAAGATCCCGGTCGACGGCGGGGGCAGCAAGACCCGTATCGACTTCGATGCGCCCATCGAGGACGACGGTGCCGCCGACACGTCGGCGACCAACGAGGCCGTCCAGGAGGCTCTCGACGCCGCCAAGGCCGCCGAGAACCCGGCCACCAGCGCCGCGGACGTGCCGTCCCAGGAGGAGCCCCCGCCGCCGCCTCCCGGGGCTCCGCAGGGCTGAATCTCTCCTCGGGCGAGGCGTCCTGGGGCAATCGCGCGGATACTGGATCAGTGACCGTGTGCAACCAGGACCCTCGCCCGACGGGGAGCCGTCATGACGTCTGAGTCGAACGGCGACCGGTCGACCAACGGGCTGCTGCTCGGGCTGAGCGCCGTCCTGGTCGTCGCCGCCGCGCTGATCGCGGTCTCCGCGCTCACGACCGGGTCGTCGTCCCCGGAGCCGCCGGCGCAGCGGGCGGCCCCGCAGGCGCCGTCACCGACTCCGACGCCGACGCCCACGACCACGATGGCGCCGGTGAAGCCGTCGAACGAGCCGGTGAGGGCCGAACCCGCCCCTGTCCGCACGCGCTCGGGCGTCGCGGACGTCTGGGTCGAGCGGACCTCGGCACGAACCGGGATCGGACCCGTCGCGCTCGAGGCGTACGGCGCCGCGTCGCTGCGCCTCGCCCAGGAGCAGCCGGCGTGCCGGCTCGGGTGGACGACCCTGGCGGGCATCGGCAGGGTGGAGTCAGGCCACGGCACCAGCCACGGCTCACGCCTGCGGACCGACGGCACGACCTCGCGCCGGATCCTCGGCCCAGCGCTCGACGGCACCGCGGGGACCGCGCGCATCCCGTCCGACGAGGACTCCGCGCGCCAGCACGGTGACGAGCAGTGGGACCGCGCGATGGGCCCCATGCAGTTCATCCCCTCCACGTGGGCCACGTGGCGCTCGGACGGCAACGGGGACGGCGCGGCGGACCCGCACAACGTGTACGACGCCGCGTACGCGGCCGGCCGGTACCTCTGTTCGTCAGGTGCGGACCTGACGACCGGCACCGGCTGGACGCGGGCGGTGTTCTCCTACAACCACTCCGAGGCGTACGTCCTCAGCGTCCTGGCCGGGGCGAACCGCTACGCCGGCAGCTGACCCGCCCCCGCCCCGATTTGCGGGTTCCTGCACCGTTTCTCGCGGTGAAAAGCGTGCAGGAGCCCGCAAATCTGGTCAGTGGGCGTAGGTGCCGTGGATGATGGCCCGGCCGAGGGTCTTGAACGCGAGGTTGAAGCCGACCACTGCCGGCGACACCGATGCGTCCACGCCGAGCGTCTCCTCGCCCACCGCGTGGACCACGAAGAAGTACCGGTGCACCTGGTCGCCCTCCGGCGGGGCCGCACCGGTGAACGCCAGCCCGCCGCCGTCGTTGCGCACGTGGAACGCACCGCCCGGCAGGGTGTCGTCCGAGGCGCCCGCACCCACGGCCAGCTCGGTCACGTCGGCCGGGATGTCGACCGCGACCCAGTGCCAGAAGCCGGACACCGTCGGGGCGTCGGGGTCGAAGCACGTGACGACGTACGACTTCGTGCCCTCGGGGGCGCCGCTCCACGACAGCCGCGGCGACGTGTCACCGCCGGAGGCGACCTGGTCGTCCTTCAGAGGCTTGCCGTCCGAGACGTCGTCGCTCGTCACGGTGAACGAGGCGACGGCGGGCAGCAGCGGGTACGGATCGGGTGTGACGGGGCGTTCGAGACTCATGGTCGCTAGGCTAACGCGGTGGCTGCGATCGTACGACTGGACGACCTCGACGATCCTCGACTCCGGGACTACGTCGACCTGCGCGACGTCCAGCTGCGTCTACGGCTCGAGTCCGAGCGCGGTCTGTTCCTCGCCGAGGGCGAGAAGGTCGTGCGGCGCGCGGTCGAGTCCGGCCACCGGCCGCGCTCCTTCCTCATGTCGCCGCGCTGGCTCGACGGGCTCGCCGACATCCTGGACGCCTCCGATGCGCCGTGCTTCGTGCTGGACGACGCCGCGATCGAGAGGCTGACGGGGTTCCACGTCCACCGCGGTGCGCTCGCCGCCCTCGAGCGTCCTGACCTGCCCACGCCCGAGCAGGTGCTCGCCGACGCCCGCCGGGTCGTGGTGATCGAGGACCTCGCCGACCACACCAACGTCGGGGCCATCTTCCGCAGCGTCGCGGCCCTGGGCTTCGACGCCGTGCTGCTGTCGCCGCGGTGCGCCGACCCGCTGTACCGCCGCGCGATCAAGGTGTCCATGGGATCGGTGTTCTGGTTGCCGTACGCCCGCGTCGAGGACTGGTACGGCGCGCCCGACCTGCTGCGTGCCGCGGGCTACACGACGTACGCCATGACGCTCGCGGACGACAGCGTGCCGATCGACCAGGTCGATCACGACGTGGAGCGGCTCGCGGTGGTCGTCGGGTCGGAGGGCCACGGGCTGACCGCGCGCTGGGAGCAGGGCGCGGACCACCGCATCACGATCCCCATGGCCGCGGACATCGACTCGCTGAACGTGGCGTCGTCGGTCGCGGTGGCGTGCTGGGAGCTGCGCGCCCGGAGCTAGGCGTCGAGCGCGCGGCTGATCAGCATGAGGGCCGCCGCGACCACGTCGGCCACGTAGGCGCCGGCCTCCTCCGAGGTGGGCGTGTAGAACGTCGGGTGCGCACAGTCGTGGCGGCGCTGGAGCAGGATTCCCAGGTCGTCGACCTCGGCGAGATCCACCAGCTTGAGCTGCGACAGCATCTCCAGCAGCAGCTCCCCGCTGGTGTGCATCGAGAGGTCCTCGACCGTCGTGCCCTTCCACGAGGGACGGACCGCGCGGACCGCGCCGAAGTCGTCCGCCGCGAGGATCGTCAGCGCGGTGGCGGCGAAGGCGTTCCAGACCGAGACGTGCGCGGGACGCTGCAGGTCGTGGCTCACGCACTCGAGGGCCTCGGCGTGGGCGGCGGTGAGGCGGCGCATCGCGGTCAGTCGCTCGCGGGGAGTGAGCCGGATGGTGCCGGACGGCTGCTGCTGGGCGGGGACCAGGACGGTCACGGTGAAGTCGGCGAGCTCGCACAGCACGAGGAAGCACTCGGCCGTGCGGGCGATGTGGTGCTCGGAGTACTCGGTGTGACGGCGGATGACCCGGGCCAGCGCCTCGGCCGGTTGGTCGTAGGCGTCGCTGAAGCGCTCGAACAGCGGAGCGTACGCCGAGCGCACCGCGGTCGCGAGGACCACGGCGGACTGGTCGAGGCGCCGGTAGCGGCTCCAGATGATCGTGGGACGACCGGCGCCGTCGATGAAGCCGAGGGTGCGCAGGAGCCCGACCATGTGGATGCCCTCGCCCTCCGGAAGGCCGTTGGCCTCGAGGAACAGGCCGGTGACCTTGCGCGGAACGGTGGCGGAGCGGATCGTGCGGAGCACGATCGGGATCGAGGTGGGGACCGTCGTGTGAGGCATCCCTGCCATCGATCCTCCTTGCCTAACGTCCGACCTCAAACCTACCCGTCAGCACCCACGGACCCGGGAGCCCGGGGTGAGACGGCGAGCACGTGGAACCTGATCAGCGCTCGATGACGTCGTCGTCGACCAGGACCGTGACGGGCCAGTCGCCCGGGTAGTTCTCGGCGAGCTCCTGGTGCTGCTTGTAGAGCTTCTTGCGGGCCCGCTCGGGCACTCGGTCGCCGAAGACGGTGCCGAACAGGTGGTCGGTCTCGTGCTGCAGGCAGCGGGCCAGCAGGCCGGTGCCGTGGAACTCGACGGGCTCGCCGTTCTCGTCCTGGCCCGTGACGTGCGCGACGTCGGGACGCGCGCAGCCGGTGAAGGCGCCGGGGAGCGACAGACAGCCCTCGTCCTCCTCCTCCAGGTGGCGCTCCTTGCCCTCGGGCAGCGTCAGGACCGGGTTGCAGACAACGCCGGTGACGGTGTTGTTGTCGTCGTCGGGGCAGTCGAAGACGAACACCTTCAGGTCGACGCCGACCTGGTTGGCCGCGAGGCCCACGCCCCTGGCGGCGTACATCGTGGCGACCATGTCGGCCACCAGCGTGCGCAGCTCGTCGTCGAAGACCGTCACGTCGGCGAGCTCTCGGTGCATGACCGGCGTCCCCCACCGGGTGATGGGCAGGACGGAGCCTCCCTCGGGGAGGGGACGGGACTGGGACGCGAGGCTGGACACGGGGTGGGACTCCTTGGGTTCGGTGGCCCAAGGTTATCCAGCCGACGAGTGTGCCCCGGGTGCTGGCCCCCGGGTGCGCGGTGGAATACCATGGGCGTCCCGGACGTAACTCAGAGTTACACCCGGACGTGGCGGGCACCCCCGTTCCGGACGACCACACCTCGAGGAGTTCCTGTGGCCACCCACCGAGATCCCATGGGCATCGGACTGGCGGTGCTCAACCGCATCGCCAGCTCGTCGACCGTCGACAGGCTCCGACTGCGCAAGACCGCCGAGCGGGCGGTGTACGAGGGAGCCAGGAGCGGCTTCCGCGTCGCGGGGGCGACCAGTCGTGCCTTCCGGCGGGTCCAGGCCAGCGGCGCGCCGACCCGCCCCGCCCGGACGCCGGACAGCGGCGTGTTCGACCTGGAGCCGACCGAGGACCAGCAGATGATCGTCGGCGTCGTCCGCGAGTTCGCGGCCGAGGTGCTGCGTCCCGGGGCTCCTGCGGCGGAGGACGTCAACGACACCCCGAAGGAGGTCCTGGCGCAGACCAGCGAGTTCGGCCTGACCCTCCTCAACGTCCCCGAGAGCCTCGGCGGCCTGTCGGAGGACCGCTCCGCCGTGACCGGCGTCCTGGTGGCCGAGGCTCTGGCCGAGGGCGACATGGGCCAGGCCGTGGCGTGCCTCGCGCCCGCCGCGGTCGCCACCGCGATCTCGCTGTGGGGCTCGGACGCGCAGCAGCAGACGTATCTCCCGGCGCTCACCGGTGACGACATCCCGGCCGCCGCCCTGGCCGTCGCCGAGCCGCGCCCCCTGTTCGACCCGTTCGAGCTGCAGACGACGGCTGTGCGCACCGCGAGCGGCTACGTCCTGAACGGGGTGAAGTCCGGGGTGGTGCGTGGCAGCGAGGCCGAGCTGTTCGTGGTCGCCGCGGACATCGAGGGGCAGGGGCCGCGGCTCCTGGTCGTCGAGTCCGGCACCGAGGGCGTGGCCATCGAGGCCGATCCCAGCATGGGCCTGCGCGCTGCCGGTCTCAGCCGGCTGGTGCTGACCGATGTCGAGCTGCCCGCCGACGCGATCCTGGGCCAGGGCACGGAGGACGACTACCGCGAGTGCATCCGCCTGTCCCGCCTCGCGTGGGCCGGCCTGGCGCTCGGCACCGGCAAGGCTGTCCTGGACTACGTCAAGGACTACGTGAAAACCCGCTCGGCGTTCGGCGAGCCCATCGCCCACCGGCAGGCCGTCGCGTTCATGGTCGCCAACATCGCGATCGAGCTGGAGGGCATGCGCCTCGTGACCCTCAAGGCGGCCTCGCGGGCCGAGCAGGGCCTCGACTTCTCCCGCGAGGTCGCCCTCGCGCGGCGGCTCGCGGGGGAGTACGGCATGAAGATCGGCACCGACGGCGTCCAGCTGCTCGGGGGCCACGGCTTCGTCAAGGAGCACCCGGTGGAGCGGTGGTATCGCGACCTGCGAGCCGTCGGCCTGATGGAAGGAGCAGTCCTCGTCTGAGGGCGGACACAGACATGATCAACCTCGAGACACCCCGCAAGTTCCGTCCGTTCGTCAAGCAGGCGCACCAGGTCGCGGACGAGTTCCTCCGCGCCAACTCCCGCAAGTACGACCTCGCCGAGCACGCGTACCCCAAGGAGCTCGACCTGCTGGCGTCCCTCGTGGACGGCATGGGCGACTCCGGCCAGGGGCAGGGCGCCGGCGCGGCCGGGGTCCGCCGCGGGGAGGACGAGTCCGACGGCAAGAAGAGCAAGGTCAAGAACGGCACGAACATGTCGTCGGTGCTCTCGGTCATCGAGATGTGCTGGGCTGACGTCGGCCTGCTGCTGTCGATGCCCCGTCAGGGCCTCGGCAACTCGGCCATCGCGTCGGTCGCCAACGACGAGCAGCTCGAGCGGTTCAAGGGCACCTGGGCCGCGATGGCGATCACCGAGCCCGGCACGGGGTCCGACTCGGCGAACATCACCACGACCGCGGTCAAGGACGGCGACGCGTACGTCCTCAACGGCGAGAAGATCTACGTCACGTCCGGCGAGCGCGCGGACTCCGTCGTCGTGTGGGCCACGCTCGACCGGAGCCTGGGCCGGGCGGCCATCAAGTCCTTCCTCGTGCCCAAGAGCCTGCCGGGCATCCGCGTCGAGCGGCTCGAGCACAAGCTCGGCATCCGGTCGTCCGACACGGCAGTCATCGTCCTGGACAACTGCCGGGTGCCGGCCGAGAACCTGCTGGGCAACCCCGAGATCGACACCAAGCAGGGGTTCGCCGGCGCGATGGCGACCTTCGACAACACCCGGCCGCTGGTCGCCGGGATGGCCGTCGGCTGCGCGCGGGCGGCGCTCGAGGACACCCGGGAGCTGCTCGAGAACGCGGGTGTCGTCATCGACTACGACCGGCCGGCCCAGTCGCAGTCGTACGCGGCGGCGACCTTCATCGCGATGGAGGCCGACTGGGAGGCCGCGCTGCTGCTGACCCTGCAGGCGGCCTGGATGGCGGACAACCGCAAGCCGAACTCGATGCAGGCGTCGATGGCCAAGGCGAAGGCCGGGCGGATCGGCAACGAGATCACCCTGCGCTGCGTCGAGCTGGCCGGGACCTACGGCTACAGCGAGCGCGAGCTCATCGAGAAGTGGTCCCGCGACTCCAAGATCCTCGACATCTTCGAGGGCACCCAGCAGATCCAGCAGCTCATCGTGGCCCGTCGCCTGCTGAACCTGACGTCGTCCGAGCTGCGCTGATGCGTTCGCGCGACACGCCGTCACCGCTGCGCTCCCGCCTGGCCGGGGGCGCAGCGGTGTTGCCTATGCTTCACCCATGACGAGCGAACTCCCGGCCGGCCTGGACGTCGACTTCGAGCTGACGCGGTTCGTGCGCCGCGTGCGTGCGCGCAGCCTTCGATCGCTCGGGGAGATCCACCCCCGGCTCGACTACGGCAGCTTCACGTTCCTGCTCCTGATCTGCGACGCCCCCGACGGCATCCGCGGCTCGGAGATCGCCGAGGAGCTCGGGGTGCACAAGTCGACCGCGAGCCGGGCCATCGCCTCGATGGAGAAGCTCGGGCTCATCACCCGCATCCCGGACCCCGACGACGGCCGGGCCCACCTGCTCGTGGCCCGGCCGGAGACGGAGGCCCGGGTGGCCGAGTACCGCCGCAACAGCCACGAGCGCCTCCTCGCGCTGCTGGACGACTGGACGCCTGAGGAGGTCGCGGTGTTCGCCCGGAGCCTGACCCGGCTCAACGACCGGGCCGAGACCGAGTTTTGAGGATCTTCCACCTCGCGACGGCTGCGTCCTGGGCGGACGCACTGGCCCGCGGCACGTACACGGTCTCGACCCTGGGGCTGGACCTGGACGACGTGGGGTTCATCCACTGCTCGCAGGGCACGCAGGTCGCCGGCGTCCACGACCGCTTCTACCGGGAGGTCACCGAGCCGCTGGTGCTCCTGGAGATCGACACCGAGCTGCTGACGTCCCCCTGGCAGCTCGACGACGTGCCGGGGCAGCCCGAGCCCTTCCCGCACGTCTACGGCCCGCTGAACGCCGATGCGGTGGTCTCGGCGGAGCCGTTCACAGGGTCAGCATCGACTTGATGGCCGTGCGCTCGTCCATCGCTCGGTAGCCCTCGGCGACCTTGTCGAGCGGCAGCGTCAGGTCGAAGACGTCGCCGGGCCGCACGGCGCCCGACAGGACGTCCGGCAGCAGGCCCTCGATGTACCCGCGGACCGGTGCCACGCCGCCGGCGATGCCGATGTTGCGCCCGAACATCGAGGGCAGGTTCACCTCGGCGTCGTGCGGGATGCCGACGTAGCCGATCCGCCCTCCGGGACGTGCGCTGCGCATGGCCTGCTCCATGCTCTCCTTGGTGCCCACGCACTCGAGCACGTGGTCCGCACCGATCCCGTCGAACAGCTCCCTGACCAGGCCCGCGCCCGCCTTGCCCCGCTCGGCGACGACGTGGTCGGCACCGAACTGGCGGGCCAGCTGCTGACGGTCCTCGTGACGGCTCATCGCGACGACGGACGCCGCGCCGAGGCGCTTGGCGGCCAGCACGGCGCTGAGACCCACCGCGCCGTCGCCCACCACGACGACGTTGCTGCCGGCGGTGACGCCCGCGGCCACTGCGGCGTGGTGGCCGGTGGGGAAGACGTCCGTCAGCGTGAGCAGGTGCGCGACCATGGCCTGGTCGGGCTGCTCGGGCGTGGTCACGAGCGTCCCGTCGGCCTGGGGGACGCGGACGAGCTCGCCCTGGCCGCCGTCGTTGTCCTGCCCGTGACGGTCCGGACGTCCCCAGATGCCGCCGTTGGGGCACGAGGTGTGGACGCCGTGGCGGCACAGCAGGCAGGTGTTGTCGGCGTACATGAACGGGGCGATGACGAAGTCACCCGGCGCGACGGCCGAGACGTCCGCGCCGACGGACTCCACGATGCCGACGAACTCGTGCCCGATGCGGACGGGGTGCGGATCCGGGTGGACACCGCGGTAGGACCACAGGTCGGAGCCGCAGACGCAGGCAGCGACGACGCGGACGATCGCGTCGGTGTCGTGCAGGAGCTGGGGGTCGGCGACGTCGTCGAGGCGGATGTCACGGGGGGCATGGAGGACGGTGGCACGCATGGCCGCATTCTGGCAGTGGGGCCATGTGGAAGGATCAGGAGCATGACTGACAAGCCTGAAATCGACTTCATCGAGGGCCCCGCGCCCACCGAGCTCCAGATCAAGGACATCATCGTGGGCGACGGCCCCGAGGCCGTTCCCGGCGGCGTCGTCGACGTCCACTACGTCGGCGTCGAGTTCGACACCGGCGAGCAGTTCGACTCCTCGTGGGACCGTGGCCAGTCCGCGCGGTTCCCGCTGCCGCAGCTGATCAAGGCGTGGCAGGAGGGCATCCCCGGCATGAAGGTCGGCGGACGCCGTCAGCTGGTCTGCCCGCCCGAGCTCGCGTACGGCCCCGCCGGAGGCGGCCACCGCCTCTCGGGCAAGACGCTCGTCTTCGTGATCGACCTCCTGGGCGTCTGACCCCGTCGTCGGTTTCCCACGGGACCGTGGGGATTGTGCACTTACCTCGGGTTACAACACGAGGTGAGTGACCAATTCCCACGGGACCGTGGGAATCCGACACCCCTGCGGACGCTCAGAGGGCGTCGACGAGGGCCGTGACCCGCTTGACCGAGACCGGGAACGCGGTCCGCAGGTTCTGGGCCAGCAGGCTCAGGCGGAGCTCCTCGAGGGCCCACCGGACGTGCTGCACCTCCGGCGCCAGCCGCGCCCACGTCGACAGCGACGCGGTCCGCGCGTGGAAGCGCGCCTCCAGGTCCTGGGTCGCGAGCAGGTCGTCGGTCAGGGGCGCGTCGAGCCGCCGCTTCGCCGCCTGCAGGTACAGCGGGAACCGGCGCAGCTGCGCCACCCCGGCGTCCCGGATGAACCCCGGGTAGATCAGCCACGACAGCTGCACCCGGACGTCCTCGCCGGCCTCGGTCGAGGGCAGCGGGGTGACCTCGCCGAGCGCCTGCAGCGTCGCGATCACCGCGTGCACGGCCTGCTCGGTCTCGTCGTACGCCTCCGCGCGCACGGTCTCGTGCAGCAGGCCGAACATCACCTCGTCCCACACCGGCCCGCCGTGCCGCACGACCAGCGACTCCAGCGCCGCGAGCCAGCACTCCTCGATGACCGCGGCCGCGTCCTTGTGCGGACCGGTCGACAGCAGCAGCTTGGCGTGCAGGTCGAGCGCCCGTCCCAGCTGCGGGACGGGCGTCGGCAGCGCGTACGACAGCAGCCGCGCCTGGCCCTTGACCATCGCGACGGACTGCTCGGCGGCGGTGTCGAGGACCCGCAGCGCGACGGACGACCCCTCGTCGACGAGCGCGGGGTATCCGGTCACCTGACCGGCGGTGATGGTCGGCTCGATCGTGCCGACGTCCCACGAGCGCAGCCCGGTGCGTTCCTCCTGGCGCGCGACCTTCGTCAGGTCGGCACGCACGTGGCTCGAGAGCTCGCGGCGCAGAGTGGCCAGGTCCTTGCCGCGCGCGAGCTCGACGCCGTCCTCGACGACACGGAACGTCACCCGCAGGTGCGGGGGGAGGGACTCGAAGTCGAAGTCGTCGGCCGACACGATCGTGCCGTTGAGCAGCCGCATCTGCCGCGCGAGCTCCTCGCTGAGGTCGGGCGCGGACGGGGCCATCGCCTCGACGAGCCGCGGCGCGAACTGTCCCGCGGGCACGAACTCGCGCCGCAGCCGCTTGGGCAGCGATCGGATGAGCTCGGTGACGAGCTCCACGCGGTGGCCCGGCACGTGCCAGTCGAACGCCCGGTCGTCGACGGTCAGCAGGCGGTCGACCGGCAGGTCGACGGTCACGCCGTCGTCCTGCATGCCCGGCTCGAAGGCGTACGTCAGCGGGTACGACTCGCCGTCGGAGTGCCACTCGCGGGGGAACTCCTCGTCGGCGTCGGCCGGTCCGTCGCTGAGCATCGCAGGGTCGAACGTGAGGAGGTCGGGGTCCTTGCGGCGGGCCTGCTTCCACCACGAGTCGAAGTGCCGGGTCGACACCACGTCGGCCGGCACCCGCTGGTCGTAGAACGCGTACAGCGTCTCGTCGTCGACCCGCAGGTCGCGTCGGCGCAGGCGCTCCTCGAGCTCCTCGACGCCTGCGATCATCCGCTGGTTGGCGGCGAAGAACTCGTGGTGCGTCCGCCACTCTCCCTGCACGAGCGCGTGCCGGATGAACAGGTCGCGCGAGACGACCGGGTCGATCCGGCCGTACTGCACGAGCCGGTCCGCGACCAGCGGGATCCCGAACAGCAGCACCTTTTCGCGGGCCATGACCGCGCCGCGACGGCGCGACCAGTGCGGCTCGCTGTAGACGTGGTTGACCAGGTGCGCGCCGGCCTCCTCGACCCACTCGGGCTGGATCTTGGCCGCGGTGCGTCCCCAGAGCCGTCCGGTCTCGACCAGCTCGGCGACCATCACCATGCGCGGGGGCTTCTTGGCCAGGCCCGAGCCGGGGAAGATCATGAACTTGGCCTGGCGGGCGCCGAGGTACTCACGGCCGTCGGTGTCGCGGAGGCCCACGTGTGACAGCAGGCCGCTGAGCAGGGCCTGGTGGACGCGGTCGGGGTCGGCGCCGACGGTGCCGGGCTTGAGCCCCATCTCCTTGGCGGTGCGGCGCAGCTGCGAGTGCACGTCGTGCCACTCGCGGATCCGCAGCCAGTGCAGGAACTCGTCGCGGCACAGCCGCCGGAACGCCGAGCTGGACAGCTCGTCGCGCATCTCGCGGATGTACTTCCAGAGCGTCAGGTACGACAGGAAGTCCGAGTCGGGCTCGCGGAACCGCCGGTGCATCTCGTCGGCCGCCTGCTGCCGGTCCAGCGGCCGCTCCCGCGGGTCCTGGATCGACATCGCCGAGACGATCACCAGGACGTCCCCGAGGCAGCCGAGCTTGTCGGCCGCGAGCAGCATCCGGGCGAGGCGCGGGTCGGTCGGCAGCGTCGACATGCGCCGGCCGATCTTGGTCAGCCCACGGCCGCCGGACTTCTTCGCGTCCAGGGCGCCGAGCTCGTACAGCAGGTTGATGCCGTCGCTGATCGCTCGCGAGTCCGGCGGGTCCAGGAACGGGAAGTCCTTGATGTCGCCCAGGTCGAGGGACGCCATCTGGAGCAGGACCGAGGCGAGGTTGGTGCGCTGGATCTCGGGGTCGGTGAACTCCGGCCGGCTGTCGTGGTCCTCCTCGGAGTACAGGCGGATGCAGATGCCGTCGGCGACGCGGCCGCAGCGTCCGGCGCGCTGGGAGGCGCTGGCCTGGGAGATCGGCTCGATCGGCAGGCGCTGCACCTTGAGCCGCTGGCTGAACCGGGAGATGCGCGCGAACCCGGGGTCGATGACGTACCGGATGCCCGGAACGGTCAGGGACGTCTCGGCGACGTTGGTGGCCAGGACGATGCGGCGGCCGGGGTGGTTGCTGAAGATCTTCTGCTGGTCCGCAGCGGCGAGGCGCCCGAAGAGCGGCAGGATCTCGGTGCGCGGGTACTTCTTGCCGTTGAGGTAGTCGGTGGCGTCGCGGATCTCCCGCTCGCCGGACATGAAGACGAGGATGTCTCCCTCGTTCGGCAGCTCCGAGACGGCCTGCGCGATCGCGTCCAGCTCGTCGTCGGCGCCGGTCTCGGCCGGGGGACGGTAGCGGATCTCGACCGGGTACGTCCGGCCGCTGACCTCGATGATCGGGGCGTCGAACATCTCCGCGAAGCGTTCGACGTCGATCGTCGCGGAGGTGATGACGACCTTCAGGTCGGGACGCCGGGGGAGCAGCTGCTTCAGGTAGCCGAGGAGGAAGTCGATCGACAGGGACCGCTCGTGCGCCTCGTCGATGATGACGGTGTCGTAGCGCGAGAGCTGCCGGTCGCGCTGCAGCTCGGCCAGCAGCAGGCCGTCGGTGACCAGGCGGATGGCCGTGGCCTCGCTGGTCTGGTCGTCGAAGCGGACGGCGTAGCCGACCTCGGCGCCGAGGTCGACCTCGCACTCGTCCGCGAGGCGCTTGGCCACCGATCGGGCGGCGATCCGGCGCGGCTGGGTGTGCGCGATCGCGCGGCGCCCGAGCTCGTACGCGATCTTGGGCAGCTGCGTGGTCTTGCCGGAGCCGGTCTCGCCGGCCACGACGACGACCTGGTGGTCGCGCATCGCAGCAGCGATGTCGTCGTGGCGATCGGTGATCGGCAGCGCCGGGTCGTACGAGATCTTCACTTCAAACCCAGGGACTCGGCGAACAGGAGGTAACCGACAAAGGCTACGACGTCGAGCAAGGTGTGCGCGACCACCAGGGGCATGACGCGCCGGGTGCGGTGGAACCAGTAGCCGAAGACCAGTCCCATCACGAAGTTGCCGAGGCCCGGCCCGACCCCTTGGTACAGGTGGTAGCTGCCGCGCAGCGCGGCTGCGGTGACGATCGTGGCGGGGGTGCTCCAGCTGAGCTGCTTGAGGCGGGTCATGAGGTAGCCGATGACCACGACCTCCTCCAGCACGGCGTTCTGGACCGCGGCGAGGACCAGGACCGGGATCGTCCACCAGTACTCGATGTCGGGCGAGGGGATGATCTCGGCGGTGATGCCGAACGCCCGGCCGACGAAGTAGAACGCCAGGCCGGGGATGCCGATCAGGGCGAACAGGCCGAAGCCGGAGAGGGCGTCGAACCGCCAGCGGGAGCGGTCGAGCCCGAGGCGGCGGGTCACGCTCTCGCGCACGGGGTCCAGCGACAGGAGATACAGCACCAGGGCCACCGGCACGAGCGCGAACCCGATGCCGAGGACCTGGTAGACGAAGTCGAAGACCTGGCGGTCGTCCTGCGTGCTGTTGAGGGTCGCGGTCTGGTCGCGCAGCCCGCCGGGCAGCGTCGCCTTGCGGATCAGGCTGACGAGCGCGTAGACCCCCGACGCGCCGAGCGACAGCCCGAGGACGATCCAGACCTCCAGGCCCAGGGGTCGAGGATCCCGGGGCCGATCGGTGTGAAGGCTGGTGTCGGACACCGCTCAGAGGTCGTTCGTGCTGAACGTGTCGCAGGAGTTGACCGTGCCGCTCTCGTAGCCCGTGAGGAACCACTTCTGGCGCGACTCGCTCGACCCGTGCGTCCAGGTCTCGGGGTTGACGGTGCCGCCGCCGAGGTCCTCCTGGATGTGGTCGTCGCCGACGGCGGACGCCGCGGACAGCGCCGAGCGGATGTCCCGCTCGGTGAGCGGCTTGAGCAGCGTGTTGCCCTGGTCGTCCGTGGTCGAGGCGGCGTGGTTCGCCCAGACGCCGGCCATGCAGTCGGCCATGAGCTCGATGCGCACGCCCCCGCTCTTGGCGCCGGTCCGCCCGTCCTGGCCCTTGGCGAGGAAGCCGAGGATGTTCTCGACGTGGTGGCCGTACTCGTGCGCGACGACGTACTCCTGGGCCAGCGCGCCGTCGTCCGCGCCGAAGCGGCTGGTCAGCTCGTCGAAGAAGCTGGCGTCGATGTAGATGCGCTCGTCGCTGGGGCAGTAGAACGGACCGGTCTGGTTCGAGGCCGTGCCGCAGGGGGTCTGGGTCGAGCCGGAGTAGATGACCGTCTTCGCGGCCCGGTACTGGCGGTCGACGTCCTTCGGCAGGGCGTCCTGCCAGTACGCCTGCACGCTGTTGACGGTGCCGATGATGCGGCAGGTGTCGTCGCGGTTGGCGTCCGCACCGGTCTTGCACTGGTCGAAGGACTGCTCGGACGTGCTGCCGCCGGGCTGGACCTGGTTCGTGCTGAACGGGTCCGTGGCGCTGCCGCCGAGGGAGGTGAGGTCGACGCCGAGGAACGCGCCGATCAGGACGATCACCAGGCCGCCGATGCCGCCACCGATGGCCAGTCCGCCGCGGGATCCACCGCCGGTGACCTGGCTGGTGTCCAGGTTCGAGCCCTCGTTGAAGCTCACGACGTGGCCCTCGCGGGTCGGCCGGCTCGGACGGAAACGGGAGATGCCCCCAGCTGGCGCTCGTTCATGCCCGGAAGTCTACGCAGCGCGGACGTGCCCGCACGGGACTACTGTCGCGGTGTGACCTCGACAGATGCCGCTGCCAGTCTTGCGATGCCCGAGGGGATGTCCGACGGGGACGCCGCCCGTCTGCGGGGCCTGCGAAGGATGCGGGCGCTCGCCCTCTCCCTGCTGCTCATCGCTGCGGTGATCTACGTGCTGACCCGCGACCACGACTCGGGGTTCCTGGGCTACGTGAACGCGGGCTCCGAGGCGGCGATGGTGGGCGCGATCGCCGACTGGTTCGCCGTGACGGCGCTGTTCCGCCACCCGCTGGGCCTGCCCATCCCGCACACGGCGATCATCCCCAAGCGCAAGGAGTCGCTGGGGGAGAGCCTGCAGGAGTTCGTCGCGGACAACTTCCTCAAGGAGGACGTGATCCGCGAACGGATCGGTTCTGCGGGGGTGAGCCGACGCGTGGGGGAGTGGCTCGTCGACGGCCGCCACTCCGAGCGCCTGGTCCACGAGGGGTCCCGCATCCTGGCCGATGCGCTGTCCCACGTGCGGGAGTCCGACGTCGCCGCTGTCGTCCAGGAGGCCCTGATCCCTCGGCTCAAGGAGGAGGAGCTCAGTCCCGTCGTCGGGCAGCTGCTCGACGAGGTGCTCCGCGACGACGCGCACCGGGGGCTCGTGGACCTCGCGGTGGACGAGCTGAGCCGGTGGCTCGCGCACAACCACGACGAGGTCGCCGCCCTCATCGAGAACCGCGCCCCGTCGTGGACGCCGCAGTGGCTCGACAGGCGCGTCGCGACCTGGGTGCACGAGCAGGTCGTGGAGTGGGTCGCGGACATCGGTCGGACCCCGGACCACAACGCGCGCCTCGCGCTCGACAACTGGCTGGGCGACCTGGCTCAGGGTCTGCAGCACGACCCCGACACGATGGAGCGGTTCGAGCGGCTCAAGGAACGCATGCTGTCCCAGCCACGTCTCAGCACGACATCCGTGCAGCTGTGGGAGGCGCTGCGCCGTGCGCTCATCGGCTCGCTCGGCGACGAGACCGGTCTCCTGCGCACGCGCGCCAACGAGGAGATCGACAAGCTGGGGCACCGGCTCATCGAGGACCCCACGCTGGCCGAGCGGGTGGACACCACGATCGCCGACATCGCGTCGTACGCGGTCAACAACTACGGCCACGAGGTCGCCACGGTCATCTCGGCGACGGTCAACCGCTGGGACGGCAAGGAGACCGCCGACCGCATCGAGCTGCACGTCGGACGCGACCTGCAGTTCATCCGCATCAACGGCACGGTGGTCGGTGGCCTGGCCGGCATCGTGATCCACGCGATCTCGACGGTTCTCTGACCCTCAACGTGTAGTCGAGAGTTACCCACACCTGTGGAGAACTTGTGGATAAACCCGTGTGGGCCTGTGGGCGACGCCCCTCGAACAGTGGACAGCAGCACGGGACGCACTGCCATCGCAGGGGTCTTGGCGCCCGCGTGAGTGCGCGGGGGAGCCCCGATTCGGAGCCTCGAGGAGTGTTTGTTAGAGTTCAGTGCTGCACCGCGCCCCACGAAAACGGGGTGCATGTCCGGGTGGCGGAATGGTAGACGCGCTAGCTTGAGGTGCTAGTGCCCGGTTACGGGCGTGGGGGTTCAAGTCCCCCCTCGGACACCCAAGGAAAAGTGGTCCTGAACTGCGGAAACGCGGTCGGGGCCACTTTGCGTTTGCGGCCGTGGCGGCACCATGGCGGCACATGTGGCTTCTGGGGATGCGCCGATGACACCTAACGAGGGTCAGAGGAGCATCACCATGGCATGGATTGAGCACAGGGACAGAGCAGACGGCGGACTCTCGGCGAGGGTCATTTGGCGACTCGGTGGTAGCCGCGGAGCGTCTCGTCAGGAGGAGACGTTCAGCGCGGGATCTGACGCGCAGAATCAAGCCCGCGCTGAGGGCTTCAAGAAATCGTTGAGGCCGCCGGCGGACACTGGCCAGACGGGTGGGTCAAGGGCGAAGGATTCGTCCTCGCCCGCGAAGACGAGCGGTACAGCCATCCGCCGAGCTTCGCCGCTGTGGGTGAGGAGTACGTACGCCAGATCGTGGATCTGTCGCCGGGGCAGCGCACGCGGTACCTGTCCCAGATCCGAGTTCTCGACGGCCTCGAGATCCGTGGCACGCGGATCTTCGGCCGCCCGGTCGATGCCATCGTGGAGGGCGGAGGATCTAATGAGAAGGTGCCAACGATCTGTCAAAGACCGTCTAGCGACGCGACTGCGTCCTCGGAGCAAGATGTTGAATTCAGTTGGCGCCATTGACACGGCGGCCTTCGCAACCTGTCCAGACGGCCGTCGCGGCGCGAATCCGAAGGCTTCGACCAGGGAAAGGTGACGTGATCGACCCGGGCTGGGCCGATCACGTCACCTATCGGTCGTCAACCACGTATCGAGCAAGTTGAGACACGAGTGTTCCGAATCGAAAGAGATCAGGGTCCAGCGACTATCGATCTTGATCGAGGCCGGCCAACCTCCGACACGCGGATCGTTCACACCTAACCGGTTACCTCGCGATCCGGGACGCGAGGTCGACTTCGACCGTCAGATGCGCGTGTCGCGCACGCGAGTCGACTATGTAAAGGCAGGAACCCTGAACTCGAGCGGAGTTTCCGTCGTGTCTGGCCTCGCTGCCAACTCGATTGTGATGCCACTGATTCGCCATCCAACTGTTCGAATGCGCGCTGAATCGTCGACAAACACGTACTCGCACGCATTGCCGTCCAGAATCGCGGCGACTAGATCGATCACAGCAGAAACGCTGTCTTCGTCTTCCACCACCA
Source organism: Aeromicrobium chenweiae (assembly GCF_003065605.1). Lineage (GTDB taxonomy): Bacteria > Actinomycetota > Actinomycetes > Propionibacteriales > Nocardioidaceae > Aeromicrobium > Aeromicrobium chenweiae. Next base: position 1,786,017 of record NZ_CP026952.1, read on the forward strand.
TCGACGCGGACGCGGACAGTCCGAAGTTGATCCAAATCGCATCTTCCGCGAAGCGGAGGACTACTGTGCGGGTGGACGCCTCCTGCCGGCACAAAAGAACAACTTCGTTGCCGGCGGCCGTCGGAAGAACGGAGAGACCCCGAACCTCCGCTAGCTGTGTGAGTTGGTGCTCCAGGCTGCGCTGGAGTTCAATTCTTGTCAGCATGGGTTAGTCGCAGCATCCGAATACATCCAGTCTGAGTAGGAGGTGTTCCCTTTCCACTTCACGATGATCCTAGACTGAGTGCGGAATGTCCCTGGGGCGCAGGCTTTGTTCCACTGATGTGTGAATTGCTTGGTCGGCTTAGGCGAGTTGTGAGTGTTCGAACATCTGGGTCCAATCCACCCATGAGCCGTTGACCTCTGCTGCCCCTGAGGGGTATGCCCAGACTTTGGTTGGCGTCAGCGCGACCTCTGTTCCAATTGGTCGCAAGAGGTATCCGATTGGGTACGCTAGACATGTGTTGACCACATCCCTGCTTCTGCGTGCCCGCCGCGCCGCCGGTTTGTCACAGGGCGAGCTTGCTCTTCGTGCCGGCACGTCGCGACCAACGTTGTCGGCGTACGAACATGGCCGGAAGTCGCCGAGCCTGGCGACGGCGGGCCGTATCGTCGCGGCGGCTGGTTTCGATCTGGGTCTGATGCCGCGGATCGTGTTCACCGAGCATGCCGTTGGTCGCGGCCGGACGATCTCGGTCCCTTCGCGGCTTCCACGACTCGATGCTGCCGTCGCCTTCGCTGCGGTGGAGCTTCCGTTGCATCTGAACTGGTCGGACCGTGGCCGGATCTTCGATCTTCGTAACCGTCGCCAACGGGCGCGGGTGTACGAGATTGTCTTGCGCGAGGGACGCCCAGAAGATCTCCTGGCCTATGTCGATGGGCTACTCCTGATGGATCTGTGGGACGAGTTGGTGCTGCCCGCTGATGTGAGGGCGGCATGGTCGCCGGTGGTGGCACCTGAAGCAGTTCGGGTGGTCGCATGACGGGGGAGGGGCTGACTGGTTTCCAGGTCACGGTGTCCCGGCTCTTCTTCGAGTTGGACGAGTCTGCGGGCTACGTCGTGGCTGGCGGTGCGGCGCTACTGGCCTCGGATCTCATCACGCGACCGACTCAAGATCTTGACCTCTTCGCTGGCTCACCCATCGTGTCTGTCGCACCCGCCAAGGACGCGCTACTCCGCGCGCTGCACAAGCGCGGTTGGACCGCGACGATCATCCATGACGATCCGATGTTCTGCCGGTTATCGGTCACTGGAGACGATGAGGTGCTGGTTGACTTGGCGCTGGATTCACCGCCTTCCTCGACTCCAGAGCTCACGATCCTTGGTCCGACGCTCGCGCCGTTGGAGCTGGCGGGACGCAAGATGCTGGCCTTGTTCGGGCGTGCCGAGGTCAGAGATTTCGCCGATGTCTACCGGCTCGCTGAACGGTTCGGCAAAGAGGCCCTCCTGGCTGAGGCGGCGGCCGCGGATCCCGGTTTTGACCCGGTCGTGTTGGTCCAGATGATGGGCTCGCTCGAACGTTTCGATGACGATGAGTTCCCCATGGCCCCGGACGAGGTCCCGGTCGTACGTGCCTTCTTCAGGAATTGGGTCGAAGAACTTCCCTGACGAGCCCCTGAGCTGAATAGATGGTCACGCGTGCGGGCAGCCGAATGAGGTCAATCGCAGGCGTATGACTAGTGACCGTGTCGCCCCTCAGACACGCAAAAGATACTGCGATTGCAGTCAAATACCACAACAGGCCTCGACCGATCGGTCGAGGCCTGTTGCGTCATGCAATCGAGTCGGCCCGCTGCGGCGCTCAGGGCATCCCACTGGACGTAATCGGCGCCGTCGCGTCGGTCGGCGAGGCTCGACGGGGCTTCGCCGCCTCGATTCGCGCCGGGTCCCAGCCGATGGTCGCCGGGAGCGTACGGCGCGGCCGGGCCCGGTGGAAGCGCGCTGAGACGCCTGCCGTCCACGCTACGCGAAACTGCGGGACGCTCGACCGATCACACGAGCTCAGCGAGACATGAGCGGGTAGTCGGTGTACCCCTGACGGCCGCCGCCGTAGAAGGTGTCACTGTCTGCCTCGTTCAGCTCGGCACCGACCCGCCAGCGCTCGACCAGGTCGGGGTTCGCCAGCAGCGGGCGTCCGACCGCGACGAGATCGGCGAGACCCCCGGCGACGATCGCGTCAGCGGACTCGAGGCTGGTCACCTCGTTGAAACCGTCGTTGGCGATCGTGACGCCGCCGAAGCGACCCACGAGCGCGCGGATCAGCTCAGACCGCGGGTCAGCGAGATACGAGATGTACGCGATACTGAGAGGATCGATCGCGTCGACAAGAGTCCGGTACGTGGTCGCGGTCTGCTCGGCGTCCGCCTCGATGACGTCCTGGGCGTTGATCGACGGCGAGATGCGGATGCCGACCCTCTCCGGCCCTATCGCTGCCGCGATGCCCTCGACGACCTCGATTGCGAGGCGCGCCCGCTTCACCGGCGTGCCGCCGTAGGCGTCGGTCCGTTTGTTGGAGCTCGGGGCGAAGAACTGGTGCAGGAGGTAGCCGTTCGCACCGTGGACCTCGACGCCGTCGGCGCCCGCTGCGACCGCCTGCTTCGCCGCGTGCACGAACTCGGCGACTACCGCGGGCATCTCGGCCTCCGCGAGCGCCCGCGGAGTAGTAAAGGGCTTCATGCCGCCGCGCGTGTATATTTCGCCCGCAGCCGCGATCGCGCTCGGCGCCACCGTGTCGTGAGTTGACTTGTTGTCAGGGTGAGCGAGCCGGCCGACATGCATCAGCTGGACGAAGATCCTTCCGCCGGCAGCGTGTACGGCATCCGTGACGGCACGCCACCCTTCCACCTGCTCGTCCGAGTGGATGCCAGGGGTGTCGAAGTAGCCCTGTCCGGCCAGGCTGGGTTGGGTGCCCTCGGTGATCACGAGGCCGGCGCTGGCCCGCTGCGCGTAATACTCGGCAGCAGACCGTCTCGGAACACCACCGTCGCCCGCGCGACTGCGCGTCATTGGCGCCATGGCGACGCGGTTGGGCAGGGACAGGTCGCCGAGCTGGATCGGATCGAACAACGTGGTCACAGAGGTCTTCTCTCGTGGACGGGACGGGACAGGCATTTCGGCACTGCTCGCTCACGCCTCGTCGGTGGGCGGCGGACACGGCCTCGGTCAGAACCGTAACATGGTTTTTGGTCGACCAACCAATATGTCTGCGGTATCCCTGCGTGAGCGCGAAGATTGGACGACGCGTCTCTCGGAAGACGCCTACTGTGCGGCTGTCATGGGGTGCGCTCGATTCACGGCGCGATGCATCGCGATCGTCGCAACGAGGCCGATGGCCACGGCCGCGAGGATGGCGATCTGTGCGGTGATGAACGCGGGGATGTAGTCGGCGCCGTGCCCGGGCAGCCCGGAGGCGACTTCCTGGGCGAGGTGGTCATCGGAGATGCGGTTGCTAACCAGTGCCGCAATTGTCAGGGCGTAGACCGCGACGACGGCCGCTTCGGAGCCGAGCCGCATGAAGTTGAGGACTCCGGCGGCGGCACCGCTGCTGTGGGGCGGCACGGAGGCCAGGGCGGCGCCGTCGACGAACCCGAGTGGCAGCCCGAAGGAGAAGCCGAGAATGACCATCGGGATGATCAGAACCCAGACCGGCGCGGTCGTCGCTACCAGGAGCATCCCGGCGTTGCCGATCAGCATGAGCGCGATGCAGATGTAGAACAGGGTGAAGATCGTGGACTTGGGGATCTTCGCGACCATGCGTGCGCCGAGGGTCGGACCGACCAGCACTGGGGCGGTCATCGCGAGCATGAGCAGTCCGGTCGCGCCGGGATCGAGGTCGTAGACCGAGCTCAGCGCGACGGGTAGGTAGGTGAGCAGAGCGATGTACCCGCAAGCCTGGATCACCGGCAGCAGCACGATCGACATGAAGCGGACGTTGCGCAGCAGGTGCACGTCGAATATCCGCGCGCCGGCCTGGCGGTCATGCCGGACGGAGGGCACCTTGCCGTGGAGGAGCAGCGGCAGCAGCAACGCCACACCGAAAGCGACGAACACCCCGCGCCATCCGACAGCAGCCGTGAGCAGCCCGGCGATGGTGGGTCCGAGGGCGAGCCCTGCGCCGATCATGGTGCCGAGCAGCGCGAAGCTCCGGGTGCGCGCCGCGCCCTCGTAGGCGCCCGAGATGATCGCTGTCACCGACACGCCGATGGCGGCGCCCGCGGCGCCAGCCAGTAGGCGGCCGATGTCCAGCACGAGAAGGTTCGGGGCGAACGCGCTGAGCACGGACCCCCCGATCGTGCCCGTGACCCCGATGAGGAGGGTCGGCTTGTAGCCGACCCGGTCCGACACCGTTCCCCACACCAAGGTGAAGACAGCGAAGGCGACGTTGAAGCTGTTGACGACCCATTGCAGCGTGGCCGGGTCGGAACCGAGATCGCCGGCGATCGAGGGGAGTGCTGTCGCGGTGCCAGCGACGTTGAGCGGCACGACGAACACCGCGAGAAGCAGCGCCGGCAGCGTCAGGAACGAGTTGGCAGATGACCCGGTGGAGGCGGAAGTCATGTCGTCGGCGGCAAGGTGGATGACGGTATCGGCGATCTGACGAGGGCGCGTTTGCGGACAAGTCGCTTCATAGTTCGTGGTCGCTCTCTGCAGCGGGGCAGCCATCTCGACCGTTGGTCGCCATGGCCACGGCGGCGGGGACGAGCAGGGACACTACACCATTTCTGGCTAATCACTCCAAAATGACCTATGATGGCAAAATGGCGCGACCACGGAAGTTCGACGAGGACACGGTCATCGAGGCGGCCCGTAACCAGTTCTGGCACCACGGGTACGAGGGAACGAGCATGGCCCAGCTCTGCGAGGCCACAGGAGTCGGCTCGCAGAGCCTCTATGGAGCCTTCGGAAGTAAGCGCGACCTGTTCGTGCGCACCCTCGGCGACTACTGTGGCAACCAGCTGACCGGCCTCACGCAGAGCGAAGAAGCCGCCAGTGACTCTTGGGCGTGGCTGATGGCCGCCGTGACCTTCGAGGACGACGGCCGCATAGGTCTCACCCGCGACGGGTGCTACCTCTCCGACTCGGCAGCCGCGCTGTCGCGCCTGGACGACAAGGTCCACGACGCATCGCGACGAACATTCACCGAGATCCTCGGAGTTTTCGCCACGGCGCTGACCCGAGCGAAGTCGCAGGGGGTGGTGCGCCCTGACGTCAACGTCGAGGAGGCCGCGCTGTCGCTGCTGGTCGCGATGCAGGGCGTCGAGTTCCTCCGCAAGTCCGGTCTCGACGACGGGCAGTTCGAGAAGGCGAAGTCGAGCACCATCGATGGGCTGAGCCGGGCCTTCACGATCCACGCTGAGAATTGAGCGGTACGAACGCAGATCGGAGCCAGCTCGTCGACGTCGCCGAAGGACTGAGCCGTCCCGGGCTGGCTGCCGCCTCCTTGTGAGTCAGGGAGGATGAGCACGTGCCACTCGGTCGCACCGTCCCCTATGTGCTGGGGCCGTCGTTTGCGCACGAGGTCAAGCTTTAACTGAGGGCGAGCCAACCGTTCTCGACCCGCCAGCGACGGGTCGGCGAACTTGTCTGCATCCAGAACCCGTCCCGTTCGCCCTTCAGGTCCGGGGAAGGAGGACGATGGCGGTCTGGTCGGCGCTCTCTAGCCGGTCGGGGTCGATCCCGGCTTGCCCAGGCCTCGATGTCTTGGAGGACGGCCAGGACGAGGTCGGCGAGCTGCTCGGCGTCCGGCACGCTCAGCCATTCGGCGACCGCGTCCGCGGCGATCGCGTCCTTCTCGTCCCCGCCTAGTCCTTGGTCCAGGACTGCGCGCTGGCGACGTGGAGAACCGCCGCCTCGTCGAACTCTCTCGGTCTGGCCAGCCCTCCAGGGTTGCCCATAGTTGACGGTTCAGTCCATAACTCAGTAGCGTTATGGATGATCCAATCAAAAATATGGAGGTCGGGATGACAGGCGAAGTGACAGGACCGATGCGAGCGGTGGTGCATGACCACCACGGCGACCCGCGCCAGGTGCTCCGGCTCGCCCAGCTGCCCCCCGTGGGAGCCCCGGGCCCAGGAGAAGTCTCGATCCGGGTGACGGTCCGACCGGCGCATCCCGGAGACCTCCTCGGCATCACCGGTGGAGGGGGTCCGGCCGGGTCAGCAGGGAAACCCCGGATCCCGGGCTTCGACGGGGCAGGCGTCGTGGTGGCCGTCGGCCGCGACGTGGTCGACCTCCAGCCGGGGCAACGAGTGGCGTTCTTCCCGGTCCCGGGGGCCTGGGCCGAGCACGTGATCGCGTCGGCTTCGGCTGTGGTGCCAGTGCCGGACGAGATCGATGACTCCACCGCGGCTCTGATGCTGGTCAACCCGTTGACCATGCAGATGCTGCTGCGCGCCCTGGATGAGGCGTGGGCCGGAACGCCGCGTCCATTCGTCCAGACGGCGGCGGGGTCCTCCGTCGGACGGCTGATCGCCGCCGCGGCCGAACGGCACGACTTTCCGCTGGTGAACCTGGTCCGCAGCGCCGCCGGCGCTGGTGCGCTCACCGAGCGGTTCCCGTCGCTGACCACTATCTCCACCTCTGAACCCGACTGGCCGGCCCGGATGCGCGACGCACTGGGAGAACCTGCATCGGTCGTCCTCGATGCTGTCGGAGGCGCGTTGGCGACGAATCTGCTCGCCGGTCTCGCCGACGGAGGGTCCCTGATCAGCTACGGAAGGCTCTCCGGGTCCTCCGTCTCGCTGGGCGCCACGGACGTCGTCGGACGCGAGCTGCGGACCCGCGGAGTGTCGATCGGGCGATGGGGTCGGTTGGATGCCGAGCTGCGCCGCGAGGACGTGGCCTTCGCGCTCGCCACGGCACAGGCGCGGCCCGACCTGTTCGGGGTCGCGGCGAGCTATGACCTGGCGGACTTCGCGAACGCAGTAGACGAGGTCGGTCGTCCCGGCAAGGTCGGCACCGTCCTGCTGACCAGCCCGACCGAGCAGCCCGCCTGACGGCGGTGACGAACGTGATGGACTTCGGCATCCCCGGCGCGGACGAGGTGACCCAGGCCATCGCGGGCCTCGCGGTATCCGACGTTCGTCACGTGTCTCTTTCCAACTGGCGCTGACCGCGGTCCCTCGCGCGGTGGCCGCCTGACGCGGCTCGACGGCCCCTGTCCGGCCGGCAAGCGAAGGATGGACCGAGGACGCTGACAGGCTTGGCCGACCACGCGGTCGGTGTCGATCCCGATCGAGACCGCATCACCGCGGCAGCGGTTTGCCCAGACGCAGGACCACCTGCTTCTAGGGTGTCTGGCACAACCGCGTGTGGCTGAGGGCAAGCCCGGCGATGGGCAGACGAGCACTCGAGTCAAGAGCATCGCGTCTGGGCATCCTGACGGCGCTCGTGGTCACTGCACCAGCAGGCCCTGCACGTCACCGCGACCGGCGCCCCGATGGGGACGCCGGTCGCGTCATCGCCTCGCCCCAGCGGGCGACCACTTCATCGCGGAGATCGATAGGAAATGCTCTTGCTTTAGAGCTGGGCCTGGCCGCCGTCGGCGAAGAGCTCGGTGCCCGTGACGAAGCTGGCCTGGTCCGAGGCCAGGAACAACACCGCGTTGGCGATCTCATCGGGGAGCCCGATGCGTCCGAGTGGCACGTTCCCGGCAAGCATGTCGAGCAGACCCTGGGCCTGGGAGGGGTCGGGTGCCAGACCAGCGAGGCCCGGGGTGTTGATCGGCCCGGGTGCGATCACGTTGACCCGGATCTGGCGGCCGGCGAGCTCGGCGGCCCAGGTGCGGGTGAACGAGCGCAGCGCAGCCTTGGTTGCGGCGTAGACACCGAACGCCGGGTTGCCCTTGCTGGCCGCTGCCGAGCCGGCGATGACGACCGATGCGCCGTCGACGAGCACGGGCAGTGCCTGCTGCACGGTGAACACCGTGCCGCGGACGTTGACTCTGAAGGTCTCGTCGAACCCTTCGGGGGTCAGTTCCTCCAAGGTGGCGAACGCGCCGCCGCCAGCGTTGACGAACAGGATGTCGAGGCCCTGCCCACGTGCGGCGATGGTGGTGAACACCCGGTCGAGGTCGTCGAGATCGGCGACGTCACCGCGGATCCCGGTGACGTTCTCACCCAGCGCTGCAACCGCACTGTCGAGCTCGGCCTGGCGGCGGCCGGTGATGAAGACGTGCGCTCCCTCATCGACGAAACGCCGGGCGGCGGCCAGACCGATGCCTGAGGTGGCACCGGTGATCAGGGCCGTCTTGTTGTCCAGTTGTCCCATGATGATGCTTCTTCCTTTGCGGTTGATGGTGATTTGTTGGGTGCGGCTGGCCTCGAATGCCAGCGGTCAAGGGGTTTCAGTCGGAGTCTGCGGTCAACGTCGGGATGACGCGGTCGCTGACGCCGGGGGTACGGGTCGGTATCGAGGACGAAGGCCTGCTGTCTCGGCGTTTGGTACCGTACGGTTAATAACGCGAACCTAGCATGATCGAGACGCCCGGCGCAAAGTTTCAAACCGATCGGTCTCAAACCGGGGTATGATGGCTGCATCACAGACCAAGGAAGGGGGCGGCATGGCGGGCGGACGTCCACGGACCTTCGATGCTGATGCCTCGCTGGATCGTGCCGTGGATGTGTTCTGGCAGCAGGGCTACGAAGGCACTACGATCTCGGAGCTGACTGCGGCGATGGGGGTGAACAAGCCAAGCCTGTACGCGGTGTTCGGCACGAAGGAGGAACTGTTCCAGCAGGTCGTACGGCGTTACGCCGAACGCGAGCTCGCCTACTTTGGTGACGCCCTCGAGCAACCCACCGCACTAGAGGTCGTCCGCGACTACCTCGATCGCAACGCTGCCGCGCTGACCAGATCCGACCGTCCGCGAGGGTGTCTGTCCATCCAAGGCGGCCTGTCAGCCAACCCCGCCAACAGCACCGTGACCCAGTTCCTCGCCAGCAGCCGCCTCGCCGGTGAGCACGCACTCGCCGCACGACTCACCCAAGCTCGCAACGACGGCGACCTGCCTGCCGACTCCGATCCCGCAGCCCTGGCCCGCTTCGTCATGGTCTTCTCCGAGGGTCAAGCCGTCCATGCCGCCGCCGGCGCCACCCATCAAGAGTTGCAACAGTCCGCCGACATCGCCCTCAAGGCATTCGAGCTCGCCCTCACCCCGGCAAGCTGAACACGCCGACCGTCGACGCGAACTACGCCAACCGCCCGATCAACAGGAAGGGTGGAGCACGATCCGCGTGCTTCCTTCGTCGCGCTGGGGCCGGTGGCCGACTGGCTGGAGAGAATCCGGACCGCACCCCGAACTCGTTCCGCCGCGGCGGTAGTGGGCAACCAGTGCGCATTGCTCTGCGGATATCGCCAGCGACGGCATCGGGGGAGCGGCTGACATTGTGGATCGACCCACCAAAAACGTCTATGCTGATCGGTATGGAAACCAACCTTGCATCACCGACCCGAGAGCGCATGGTCGAGCTCGCCCAGCAGTACTTCCGACTGGTCGATGGGGAGGAGGGCTCGCTGCCCGGCATGTTCACCGACGACGCTCGAGTGTTCTTTCCCAAGTACGGCACGGCCCGTGGTCCGGGGCAGTTCGCCGAGCTCGCTGGCGGGCTGCTGAGGAGTCAGAAGTTCTTCAGGCACGACGTCGACACCATGGTCTTCACGGCGGAAGGCAGCCGATTGGTGGTGGAGGGCCTCGAAGCGGGCGAAGCCGCAGACGGTCGCCCGTGGCCCGCGCACCCGCGCAGCGAAGGCCGCTACTGCAACGTCTTCGAGTTCGCTGGGGAGCTCATCACCAGGCTGCACATCTACGCTGACCCCGACTTCCTCACCGAAGACACCGACCGCCTGCGGTGGGACTGAGCGACCAGAGCTGAGGAGTTGTTCGTGCCGTACATGCCTCGACGTTTAGTGCGTTGCGACATGTGCGGCACCCCACGTGGTTCGCGGCGGGTGTCCGGCGAAGCGGCATCTGAGGCGCCGCCTGGTCTTTAGCGCCGAGAGATCAGGCGGCGACGTGGCAGTCCTGGACGTGATCGTTCACGATGCCGACGTTCTGTTGAAGGCGTAGGTGCTGTTCGGTCCCACCGGCCCGAAGCCCACCTGCTGGAGTCGTTGGGCCAAGGCCTTCACTTCCGGGCTGGTGACCCGGACCTCGCTGCGATCCACGGGCAATCCCGGCAGGACCTCTGGCGTCCGCGCGTCGAGGACATGAAACTGGACCTGGACCACCTCAACCTTGTCGAGGACTTGCTCCCAGGCCCATGCGGGCGGCTCGATCGATCGCGGATCGTCACGGCGGGCACTGCTTCGGGGGCAGACCGCCGGAACCCTGTTGGAACTCACGGGCTCGATCCCGACGGCACGGGCGGCGAGGACCTGTCGGACGATCGAGCCAGACAAGGGGGTTGCTTGCCTCTGCAGGGGAGCGAGGCAAGAATCAGACCCCCTTCGCCGAGCGCTCACTCGCCGGCATCGCCGGCTACGACGCGGCGGAGACGACCGATGAGGACCCCGCTCGATCTCTACAGCGGCCAGTGGGCAACGGTGTGTGCCGAGCTCGCCGACGACCATCCGCTGGGGCGCCTCGAGTGCAAGTGGATCGGCGCCAGACATCACTCGCGTGCACATGCCTGCATCCGGATCAGGCATGGCGGAGCGGTATGACTGACCGTGTCGCCCCTCGGACACACAAGCGATAGTGGCCCTGAACTGCGGAAACGCAGTCGGGGCCACTTTTGCATTGGCGGACGTTGGGACCACGATCACGTCCACGTCCGGTTGGACGCAACGTCAAGCTCAGGCGTCAGGCAAGGATCGCCCACTGAGTCGCAAGGTCGTGGTCGACGGGTGGTGGTGGCTGGATCGCGGCTGGTCAGGGCAGTGGCAGCTCTCTGAGCTGTCGCCGGGAGGTGATGTCCAGCTTGCGGAAGATGTTGCGGAGGTGGGCTTCGATGGTGCGGGGGCTCAGGAACAGCTGCGCGGCGACCTCCCGGGACGTCGCCCCCGTGGCCACGAGTCGTGCGATGCGCAGCTCCTGCGCGGTGAGATCGTCGCTCGGCCGGGCGGTTCGTTTGCGGGGATGCTCGCCCGTGGCGCGCAATTCACGAGCAGCGCGCGCGGCAAACGCCTCCGCACCCATGGCGGACAGCAGGTCATGCGCGGTGCGGAGCTGTTCGCGGGCGTCCTGCCGTCGGCCCTGGCGGCGCAACCACTCGCCGTAGACGAGATGTGCGCGGGCGAGGTGGGTGGCCATCCGGCAGCGGGCGAGTCGTTCGATCGCCTCGCAGTAGTGGACCTCCGCGTCAGGACCAACGGTGGTCAGCGCACGTGAGCGTGCGGCAAGCCCCAACGCGAACTCAGTCCCACTGGCGCGGGCCCGGGAGCTGAGCTCCTCCAGCGCGCCGGCCGCACGCTCCAGGTCACCGGCACGGGATGCCGCTTCCACGAGCTCGGGCAACGCACTACTGGAGTGTGGGAAGTCATCGTGCTCCCACGATGGCGTGGCCGAGGCGAGAGCTGCGGGGTAGTCGCCCAGTCCGTTGTGCAGGTAGGCCATGGAGACCTCGCTCGAGCCGAGCGTCGTGCCCTCACCCCGCCGGGTCGCATCCGCCACGACCGCCACGTTGAGGGCCGTGGCCTCGGATTGCCGTCCGCGCCAGGCAGCCAGGATGAACCTGGCGTTCGGTAGCGGAGGAGCACCGGTCGCCCGCGAGATCTCGTCATCCTCCGAGAGGAGCTCGGCGGCACGTGAGAGCTCGCCGGTGAGTACCAGGACGACCGACATGGCATTCAGCGCAGCGGGAAGTGCGGACAGCGCCCCTGTCTCGCGGGCGTTCCGGACGGCGCCGCTGGCCAGTGCGAAGAACGACTCGTCGTCCCACAGCATCACCGAGACGTGACAGGCCAGCCACAGCCATCGGCCGTTGTCCTCGTCAGGCGCGGCGTCGTCATGGCACAGCGCCTCGAGTGCCAGCCGCAGCGTGGGAACGCTCGCCTCGTACCCGTGGGTGAACCTCGTGGTCAGTCCGTCCAGCAGCAGATCGACCGGCCGGGGCGGCGTCGGCGGGGGAGGCGCTTCCTGGGCTGCTGCTTCGGCCACCTCCCGCAATCCGCGGCCCCGGGAGAGGCGACCGGCGTGGAAGGACGCCTCGAGGGCCTGCACGTAGGCCTCGCGTGCCAGTGCCGCGTCCAGCGGACCCAGCGTCCTAGCGGCGTCGAGAAGCATCGTGGCCCCCTCGCTCCCGCGTGTGGTGTGGAACGCGATCTGGGCGCGGAGCAGCTCGATCCTGGCGCATTGCAGGGCGTCCAGTGGCCCGGCCTCGGCGCTGGCCAACAGCTCCAAAGCAGCGTCCGAGGCGCCGGCGCTGTGGCTGGCGTACGCGGCTTCGAGTGCCCGCGTCGCGCGGACGGCAGCGTCAGGGGTCAGCTCGGCCGCATGCCGCAGGAAGGCGGCCGCGGCAGCCGCACCCCCGCGAGCGCGCGCCCGTCCCGCCGAGTGCTCCAGCCCCGCCGCGGCCTCCTCATCTGGCCCGCTGAAGGACTGCGCGTAGTGCCAGGCGTGCCGGTCGGGATCGGTCCGCGGGTCGGTCGCCTTGGCAAGCGCGCCGTGGACCCGGCGCTTGTCCGGCGGGCTGGCGGCCCGGTACACCGCGGAGCGGACGAGTGGATGGCGAAACCGCACGCGCGCGCGGATCTCCAGCAGCCCGCTCGTCTCAGCAGGTGCCGCTGCCTCGTGGGGCATGCCCAGGTGGGTGGCGGCGCGCCACAGCAGCGCGGCCTCCCCGGTCGGCTCGGCCGCTGCCATCAGCAGCAGCAGCCGGGTGTCGGCCGGCAGACTGGCGGAGCGGCGTCGGAAGCTGTCCTCGACACGGCGAGGGACGCTCAGCGCGTCCTCGGGTATCTGGAACCCGCCGGCCAGCTGCGCCACGGGTGCAGCCTGGGGCAGCTCGAGCAGTGCCAACGGGTTGCCACGGGCCTCGGCGACGATCCGGTCGCGCACGCGGTCGTCCAGCGGTGCACGGACTGCGGCCTGCAGCAGCTCGCGTGCGTCGACCTCCCCGAGTCGGCTGAGGCACAGCTCGGGCAAGCCGGTCAGAGGATGATCGTCGTTGGTGGGGGAGTCGCGCACCGCGAACACCAGCGCCACCGGCTCGGCCCCGAGGCGGCGGGCCACGAACGCCAACAGCTGCGCCGATGCCTGGTCGAGCCACTGTGCGTCATCGACCAGGCACAGCAGCGGGCCGTCCTCGGTGACCTCGGCCAGCAGGTTGAGGATGGCCAGGCCCACGAGGAAGTTCTCGGGCGCAGCTCCGTGACGTTGCCCGAACGCCACCGCGAGGGCGTCCTGCTGCGGTTCGGGCAGCTCGCGCGCGCGGTCCAGCATGGGTGCGCACAGCTGGTGGACGCCGGCGAAGGCGAACTGCGTCTCGGACTCCACGCCTGTCGAGACCTCCACCCGGAAGCCGGCTGCGGCTGCGGTCTCGCGGGCGTGCTCCATCAGGGCCGATTTGCCCATTCCCGCTTCTCCGCGCACGACCAGGGCGCCGCTGTGCCCTGCCCGTGCCTGCGCGAGTAGCCGGTCGACTGCCTCGCGCTCGGCGCGTCGGCCCAGAAGTTGCACCGGGGGCTCCCGTCGTGCGAGGTCAGGACGCGCCCATTGTGGCCTACCGGTGAAATCGCCGCTACAGCCTGTTCGTATCACCGGCCCGCACCGTACCCGCCTAAGGGATTTGTACCGACGCGAAGTCGGCGCGCCCCGGGGGAGCCTGATGTCAGCCAGCCGCCCGCACCGCTTCGACCGGAAGCGGATCCGAAAGGAAGCCATCATCATCACCGACTCTCCCGTCATCGAGGTCGACCGCCTGGCCGTCGCCTATGGCGACTTCACGGCGGTCCGCGACCTGTCCTTTCAGGTGCGACGCGGCGAGCTCTACGCACTGCTCGGCACGAACGGGGCCGGCAAGACGTCCTCCCTGGAGGTCATCGAGGGTCACCGCCCCAGCGCCTCGGGCACAGTCCGGGTGTTCGGGGAGAGCCCGCAGAACCGGCGTGCGGTGCGTCCGCGGATGGGCATGATGCTGCAGGAGAGCGGGTTCTCCCGCGATCTGACGGTGAGGGAGTCCGTGAGCCTGATCGGCACGTTGAGCGGGCGGCGCGACAACGTCGACCGGGTGATCGGGCTGTCCGGCCTGGACCGCAAGAGCAGCACCCAGGTCTCCCAGCTCTCCGGTGGTGAGAAGCGCCGGCTGGACTTCGCCACGGCCGTGTTCGGCGGGCCAGAGCTGCTCATCCTCGACGAGCCCACCGCCGGCCTCGACATCGGATCGCGTGATGCGCTCTGGGCCGCCGTGGACCGGCTGCGTGACGAGGGATCCACGGTCGTCCTGACCACCCACTACCTGGAGGAGGCGCAGGAGCGCGCCGACCGCATCGGGCTCATGCACCGAGGAACGCTGCGCCGCGAGGGCACCGTCGCCGAGCTGACGCAGACCCTGCCCTCCGTGATCAGCTTCGCACTGCCTCCGGGGTCCCCTGAACCGCCGATCGTTGGAGCGCGAAATGGCAGCTTCCACGTCGAGACCTTCGATCTGCAGGGCGACCTGCACCGGTTGCTGGAGTGGGCGCACCGCGCCGGGGTCGAGCTGCAGCAGCTGGAGGCCGGCCCGACCCGCCTCGACGACGTCTTCCGTGCCCTCGAAGCCGCCTGAGCCCACGACCCGCTCCACGACCGCAGCACCGTGCCACGAAAAGGAACCCCCATGCTCGACATCGCTCGCAGCGAGCTGATCCAGATCTTCCGCAACCGGTTGGTCCTGGTGACCGGTCTGGTCATCCCGGTGGCCTTCAGCGCGTACGTGGTCCATCAGCACGAGTCCTTCGCCGATCTCGGGACCCTCGGCTACATCCCCGCGATCGTGATGTTCGTCGTGCTTGCGCTGGGGCTCTACACCACCGCGGTGACCACGCTGGCCTCCCGCCGGCAGGACCTGTTCCTCAAGCGGCTGCGCTCCACCGCCGTGAGCGACCCGGACATCCTGCTCGGGCTGCTGCTGCCGCTCACCGTCATGGCGCTCATCCAGGTGGGCGTGATCATGGCCGTGTTCGGTGTGGTCGTCAGCGGCCCGGACCAGATCCCGCTGTTGGTGGCGGCGGTCCTGGCGACGACGGTGATGATGGGCGCGCTCGCGCTGGCCACAGCGGGGCTCACGAACTCACCCGAGCACGCCCAGGTCACGACGCTGCCGCTGTCGCTGGTGGTGATCGTCGTGGCCAGCTGGGTGGGGATCACCGGCACGGAGGACCTGGCCTACGTCAAGCGACTCATTCCTGGTGGCGCGGCCACCGAGCTGGTCATCAATGCCTGGGAAGGTGGGGTTCCCCTCAGCGACTCCCTGCCGCTCCTGCTGCCGACAGCCGCCTGGGTCGGCGCCTCCATCTCGCTGGCCGTCCAGTTCTTCCGCTGGGAGCCACGCCGATGAGCGCGCGTCGCGTCCTGGGCGGACGCTACGAGCTGGGTGAGGTCAGTGCCAAGCCGGGCGACGTCGAGGACCACCGAATGGCACCAGCCATGAGCGGCCACGCCGACGTGGCCGCAGTCGACTGCTGACCGACAGCAGATCAACGAGAAAGGAAGACGATCGTGGGACTCATCACTGTGGGGGACGAGAACGGCACGCCGGTCGAGCTCTACTTCGAGGATCAGGGCGGGGGACAACCCGTGGTCCTCATCCACGGCTATCCGCTGAGCGGTCACAGTTGGGAGCGTCAGACGCGCGCACTGGTCTCTGCCGGATACCGCGTCATCACCTACGACCGCCGCGGCTTCGGACAGTCCTCGAAGGTCAGCACCGGGTACGACTACGACACGTTCGCCGCCGACCTGGACGTCCTGCTGCGGACGCTCGATCTGCGCGACGTCATCCTCGTCGGCTTCTCGATGGGTACCGGTGAGCTCGCCCGCTATGTCTCGCACTACGGCGTCGAGCGAGTGGCGAGGCTTGCTTTCCTCGCCTCGCTCGAGCCCTTCCTTCTCGCCGGTGAAGACAACCCCGGGGGAGTGCCCCAGGAGATCTTCAGCGGGATCGAGGCCGCGGCGAAGGCTGACCGTTATGCCTGGTTCACCCAGTTCTTCTCCGACTTCTACAACCTCGAGGAGAACCTCGGGACCCGGATCAGCCAGGATGCGGTGACCGGTAGCTGGAACGTCGCGATCTCCAGCGCTCCCATTGCGGCCCACGCCGTGGTTGCGTCATGGCTCGAGGACTTCCGGACGGACATCCAGGCGGTCCGCGCGAGCGGCAAGCCGGTCTTGATCCTGCACGGCACCGCGGACAACATCCTGCCGATCGACGCCACGGCGCGTCGGTTCCGTCAGCTCCTCCCGGACGCCCGGTACACCGAGATCGAGGGTGCGCCGCACGGGTTGCTCTGGACGCACGCCGACGAGGTCAACAGTGCCCTGCTCTCCTTTGCGGCTGACTGATGAGCCCCGTCGAGAGCATCGTGACGGCCCACCTGGACACCTGGAACGCCACCCACCGAGCACAGCGGGCTCGGTCCATCGCCTCGGTCTGCTCCTCCGACGTCTCCATCGGCGAGCCCGATGCGCTGCTCTACGTCCTCATCGATGCGCCGTGACGACCTCAACCCAGAAGGACGAACACATGACAGGGATCCAGGTGCTCCCGGACCCGTCCCGCCTGCGCTACCAGGCGAGCATCGACGGCGAGGTCGCAGGCTTTGTCGAGTACATCCTGACCGACGAGCTGATCGTCTTCACACACACCGAGGTCCACCGACGATTCGAGGGCAAGGGCGTCGGCTCCGCGATCGCCCGGTTCGCGCTTGACGACGTCCGTGCCGCCGGAAAGCGCAAGGTGATGCCGTTGTGCCCGTTCATCAAGGGCTGGATCGGTCGGCACCGCGAGTACGTGCCCATCGTGTACGGCGTCCACGAGCCGGCGAAGGACAACTAGATGATCACGACGCTCAAGGACAAGCTCGGTGCGACCGTGACGGTCACGCTGGAGATCGACAACCCGGTCAGCTCGTACACAGTGAGCCCAGAGGGGGAACCAGCTGTGGGCCGTGCCGACTTCGTCGATTCCCCCGGAACCGGCCATGACCGGATCTTCTTCCACACCGAGGTGGACGACGAGTTCGGTGGACGAGGTCTGGCGGGGTTGCTGGTCCGCGTGGCGCTCGACGACAGCATCCGCAGGGGCGTCACTGTCGTGCCGGTGTGTCCGGTCTTCGCGCGGCACCTGAGGACGCACGGCAGCGAGTTCACCGCGAGAGGCGGAGCGTTCCGCAGACCGACGCCTGCCGACATCGCCGTGGTCACACGCGCTGCACGAGGCGAAGCATGACGAAGGAGGGCCGATGCGGTCCATCATTCCCGACTACCTGACCGATGCGCTCGGTGACGTCGAGCCGGACGTCTCGGGAGAGCTGGCGGCGTACATCCCCGAGCTCGCGGGAGCAGATCCCGATCGCCTGGGTGCCGTCTTCGCCACTTTGGACGGCAGGATCTACGGCGCCGGCGACATCGACCACGAGTTCACGATCCAATCGATCTCCAAACCGTTCACGTACGCGCTGGCGCTGGCTGATCGCGGGTTCTACCCCGTGCTCGACAAGGTCGGCGTCGAGCCGTCGGGCGAGGCCTTCAACCAGATCTCCCTCGAACAGGGGACCGGGCGCCCGCTCAATCCGATGATCAACGCCGGCGCGATCACCGCGCACTCCTTGGCCGGCCCGCAAGGGCTGGATCCGGCAGGGCGGGTCGAGCGGGTGATCGACGGCTTGTCGGCGTTCGCCGGCCGACGGTTGGCGGTCGACGAGGCGGTGTGCGCGTCCGAGATGGCGGACGCGCACCGCAATCTCGCCATCGCGCACATGCTCCGCAGCTACGACATCCTCACCGAGGACCCCACAGCCGTCGTCGAAGGGTACGTCCGGCAGTGCTCGGTGCTCGTCAGCGCGCGGGACCTGGCCGTCATGGCCGCAACGCTTGCCAACGGCGGGGTGAATCCGCTCTCAGGTGAGCAGGTGGTCCATCAACCGGTCGTGCGTCAGGTGCTCAGCGTCATGGCCACCTGCGGAATGTACGACGCCGCGGGGGACTGGGCGACACACGTCGGCATTCCGGCGAAGAGCGGCGTGGCCGGCGGGCTCATCGGGGCGCTGCCCGGACAGATCGGCATAGCCACGTTCTCACCACGGCTGGACGCCCATGGCAACAGCGTGCGAGGAGTGTCCTTGTTCGAACAGTTCTCGTCCGATGCCGGCCTGCACGTGATGGAGGTGCCGGAGTCTGCGCCCTCGGTCGTGCGGTCGAACCGCGTCGATGGCGACCAATCGGATGCCGTCCGGGTGATCCAGCTGCAAGGGGGAATCCGCTTCGCCGGCGCCGAGCGAATCGTCCGTGAAGCTGCTGGCAACGCGTTCCCCGAGACCAGAGTGGCTCTGGATCTCAGCATGGTCTACTCGATCGACGACGTGGCGCGACGCATGCTGCTCGAGGTCACGCGTCGGCTCACCCTGGACGGCCACGACGTCTACCTGGTGGACCCGGAATCGATCGTGCCGGATCCCGATCCTGGCGATGGCGGCCGAGTCACCGTTGTCGAAGACCTTGCCCACATCGTCCGCAACGTCCACGCTCCCTCGCAGGCCATGAGCGGTCCTGCCGAACTGAGAGTCCCGACATGAGCAACCTGGAGCAGCACCCCGCCACAAGTACGTTCCGGCCAGTCCTGTGTACGTCGATCACCGGGTGCAGGGACAAACTCGTTGCCGTGACTCCTGACGGCGACGTCGTCCACGAGCTGCACGCTCCCGCTCATTCTGCGTACGCGCACGCCAGCTGGAGCCCGACAGCTCTCGCCGTCGAGGGCCACGGCGCGGAACGACGGATCTGGGTCGCCGACGGATACGGCGCCTCCCTGGTCCATGCCTACACGCCGGACGGGTCCTGGCTGATGAGCGCCGATGGGGCGGACTCCGGCACGGCCTTCGACTGCCCGCACGGCATCGTCGTCGACCAGCGGGGTTCCGAGCCCCTCCTCGTCGTGGCGGATCGAGCCAACCAGCGACTCGTCGAGCTCGGGCTGGACGGACGCACCCGCAGGGTCCTCGCCGACGGCCAGGTCTGGAGCCCGTCCGGTCTGGCGATCGACGACGACTTCCTGCTGGTCACCGAGCTCTGGGGCGACCTGGTGGTGCTGGACCGCGACGGCGCGGTCGTCGACCGGATCGCAGAGCAGTCGGTCGAGCCGACACGTCCCGGCTGGCCCAACGCGATGGCCGACGGGGCCGTCGTCCGGCCCAGCACACGCGCCGGCGCGCTCAACAGCCCCCACGGCATCGCCGTCGACTCGACGGATGGGTCCTGGGTATTCACCGAGTGGTTCATCGGAGGTCGCGTCGTGCGCCTCTCACCCTCGAAGAAAGGTTAGATCATGACAGGCAACAGGGCAGTCGCATACAAGGGTCCCGGAATCGTCGAGGTGATCGACATCGACTATCCGACATTCGAGCTGAAGGACGGCCCGGGGGTCAACCCCGCGAACATCGGCCGCAAGGTCCCGCACGGGGTGATCCTCAAGACGGTGACGACGAACATCTGCGGCTCGGACCAGCACATGGTCCGCGGACGCACGACAGCTCCGACCGACCTCATCCTCGGGCACGAGATCACCGGGGAGGTCGTCGAGGTTGGCCCCGACGTCGAGTTCGTCCAGGTCGGCGACATCGTCTCGGTGCCCTTCAACATCGCTTGCGGTCGCTGCCGCAACTGCAAGGAGGGCAAGACCGGTATCTGCCTGAACGTCAACCCCGACCGCCCAGGCTCCGCCTACGGCTACGTCGACATGGGCGGCTGGGTCGGCGGACAGGCCGAGTACGTCCTGGTGCCCTACGCGGACTGGAACGTGCTGATATTCCCCGACCGCGACCAGGCCCTGGAGAAGATCCTCGACCTCACGATGCTCTCGGACATCTTCCCCACCGGGTTCCACGGTGCGGTCACCGCCGGGGTCGCCGTCGGCTCGACGGTGTATGTCGCCGGTGCAGGTCCCGTGGGCCTCGCCGCCGCCGCATCCGCGCAGCTGCTCGGCGCTGCCGTTGTCATCGTTGGCGACCTCAACGACGACCGCCTCGCCCAAGCGCGCAGCTTCGGCTGCGAGACGATCAACGTCGGCGAAGGCGCGGTGCCCGACCAGGTCGCGCAGCTCCTCGGCACGCCCGAGGTCGACGCAGCCGTTGACGCCGTCGGCTTCGAGGCCCGCAGCCAAGGGCACGGCGCAACAGCCGCCGAAGCACCCGCCACCGTCCTCAACTCGTTGATGGACGTCACCGCCGCCGGCGGTGCGATCGGCATCCCCGGCCTCTACGTCACCGGCGACCCCGGCGCGGTCGACGACGCTGCCAAGGTCGGCGCCCTGTCACTGTCCTTCGGCACCGGATGGGCCAAGTCGCTGTCCTTCGCCACCGGACAGTGCCCCGTCATGAAGTACAACCGACAGCTGATGATGGCGATCCTGCACGACAAGGTCCACATCGCCCAAGCCGTCAACGCCACCGCCATCTCCCTCGAGGACGCCCCCCGCGGCTACGCCGAGTTCGACGCAGGCGCCGCGACCAAGTACGTCCTCAACCCCCACGGATACGTGCCCAGCACCTGAGCGCAAGACCAGCGAGCAGGCAAGGCGCGGACCGACGACAGGCAAGGTCCGCGCCCAGGCACTGGTGGCACTCAGTCGACGGTGAGCACAATCTTGCCGCGTAGGTGTCCTTGCGCAGCCCTCGCGTGCGCGCGCGCCGCGTCCTTGAGGGCGAAGGTGCTGTCGATCGCGACCCGGATGACGCCGTCGTCGACGAGCCGCACGAGCTCGGTGAGCTGGGCACCGTTGGCCCGGACCTGGGTCGAGGTGACCGTGACACCGAGGCGGGCGTTCTCCTCGTCGTCGAACTCGCCGAAGTACACGGGGTAGAGAGCGCCGCCGGGCTTGATGATCTTCAGGAAGCGCCTGCTGTCGGGTCCGCCGACGGTGTCCAGCACGAGGTCGACGTCATGGGCGACATCTTCGGGGCGCTGCAAGGTGTAGTCGATGAACTCGTCGGCGCCGAGCTCGCGCAGGAACTCCTCGTGGGCGCCGGAGGCCACCGCGATGACGCGGGCTCCCTTCCACTTGGCGAGCTGCAGGGCGAGGTGCCCGACGCCGCCGGCGGCGCCGTTCACGAGGACGGTGCTGCCGGGTCCGAGAGGCATCGGGCGGTGCTGCGCCTCCTGGAACGGCGACGGGTGGTCGTGGCCGAGGTCGATCAGGAACTGCCAGGCCGTCAGACCGGCCATGGGCAGACCGGCAGCGTGGACGTGGCTGACGCCGGAGGGCTTGCGAGCGAGGTCGGTCGCCGGGGCGGTGACGTACTCGGCGTATCCACCGCTTTGCATCACCGTCGGGAAACGCAGGAGCCCGAGCACCTCGTCGCCGACCGCGAAGTCGTCGACGTCGGCAGCGACGGCTGCGACGACGCCCGAGACGTCGGTGCCCGGGATCAGGGGCAGATCGAACGGAGGCTTGAGCTCCTCGGGGACGCCGGGCATGCCCTCGCGCGTGTACCAGTCCGGGGGATTGATGCCGGCTGCGCTGACGCGGATGAGCACCTCGCCGGCTGCCGGCTCCGGGATCGCCACATCGCCCTCGCGCAGCACCTCGGGGGCGCCGAACTCGTGCAGCTGGATGGCCTTCATCGTGCTGGGGGACATTGCCTTCTCATTTCATCGTGGGTGGGCTCGCGCACGGTGTGCGGAGCGGGTGTCAGTGGGATGCGTCGTCGGCGTGCGGGGCTCGGTCACCGAGGAGCAGGACGGTCGCCTCGCGGATCTCCTGGAAGCGCCCGTCGGCGTCGTGCCGGGCAAACACGTAGACCTCGGTGCGGAGGACGGAGCCGTCCTTCATGACGACACGGACGGTGTGGCGGTCGGCGTAGAGATGATCGTCGATCAGCTCGTCGTGGACCTCGATGGTCGCGCTCGCCATGGCCTCGCGGAGCTGGGCCATGCTCGCGGCGAGCTCGTCCCTGCCACCCCACTGGCCGTCGTCGGCGCGTCGCCGAAAGGAAGGGCTGAAGTGGCGCTCGACGGCGTCCTGCAGGTCGACGCTCGGATCGAAGAGCGGGGTGATGGCTTGGGCGATGGTGAAGCGGTGCGTCATGTCGTGTCTCCTGGACTCGTGACGGGGTATTGTTATCGGAGCGGTGCTCCAAATATATGGAGCAGTGCTCCGGATGTCAAGGGGGAGCTGTGCGAGCTGACGCGCGACGAAACTACGACCATGTCCTGGCGGTCGCCCGCACGGTGCTGACCGAGCAGGGTGCCGATGCGTCCCTGCGCGACGTCGCTCGCCGGGCGGACGTCGGTCTGGGAACGCTGTACCGGCACTTCCCGACCCGGGAGGCATTGCTGGAGGCGCTGCTTCGCACGAGCTTCGACAAGCTGGCCGCTGAGGCCGCGGAGCTGGAGCTCTCGAGCTCGCCGCGGCCGGCGCTCGTGGCGTGGCTTCGCGACTGCGTCGCGTTCACCCACGAGTACCGAGGGGTCATCTCGCCGATGGTGGCCGCCATCGAGGAGCCCGAGTCGGCGCTCCATGCCTCGTGCGTCACGATGCGTGCTGCCGGCACCCGTCTGCTGTCCCGGGCTCAGAACGCGGGGGTCGCCAGGTCGGACATCGACGGCGTGGATCTGTTCGCGCTGATCGCGGCCCTCGCGTGGCTCAACGACCAGCCGTCGACCGCGCCACGCGCTTGCCACCTGATGGATGTCATCGCCGACGCGATCCTCACGGGTCCCGTGCGCGACGATGACGACGTGGCGCCGAGCCCGCCGCCGACCGGCCAGTCGCCCCGCGGCTGAGGGGTCGGGTGAGCGGTGACGCCGTCCTGTCGACTTGTCGATGACGAGCTCGTCACGAGGACGCCCGCCGGCGAGCGCCGGTCGGCCTGCCCCTCGAGGCGGGCCGACCGGTGCTCACGAGGTGATGATCGTGCTGACTACGCCTTCGCCGCGTCGAGATCTTCGCGCTCGACGAGTTCCTCATGCTCCAGCGACGATCCTTCGGTGTCGATGTCGGGCAGCACCCGGTCCATCCACCGTGGCATCCACCAGCTCGACTCACCCAGGAGCTGCAAGGTGGCGGGCACCAGGACCATGCGGACGATGAAGGCATCCACGAGGACGCCCACGGTGAGCGCCAGGCCGATCGATGCGACCATCGCATCGCCGCCGCTGAATGCGAAGCCGGCGAACACCGCCGCCATGATCGCCGCCGCTGAGACGACGATGGGTGATGCCTGGCCAAATCCCTCCAGGATCGCCGCGCGGGTATGGCGTCCCTTGCGATGCGCCTCGTGGATGCGGGAGACCAGGAAGACCTGGTAGTCCATCGCAAGACCGAACAGCACGCCAACGATGATGAGCGGTGCGAGGCTGCCCAGTGGCCGGGCCTCGTCGAGACTCACCACGTTGCCCGCCCAACCCCATTGGAAGACCGCGACGGTGACGCCCAGGCCGGCCGCCAGCGACATCAGGAAGCCGAAGGTCGCGAGGACGGGAACTGCGATGGATCGGAACACCAGCGTCAGCAGCAGCAGCGAGAGCCCGACGACGCAGATCAGGTAGGTGATCAGGCCTGAGGAGAGCTGCGCGTCGACGTCGACGTCGACGGCGGTCTGGCCCGTCACCGCGACGGTCGCGCCGTCCACGTCGTCGATGCTCGTGCGCAGGGAGCCGACGAGGTCGGCCGTGCGGGCGTCGGTCGGTCCGTGCTCGGGAGTGACTGCCAAGAAGGCGACGTCGGCGACCTCCGAGCGCTGGACGGGACTGACGTCGACCACTTCGTCGAGCTTGTTGATCTCCGCGGTGGCGGCCGCCGCCGCCTCCTGCGCGGAGGTCCCCTCGAACAGGACGACGAGCGGGTTCTGCTTGCCGGCTCCGAAGGCATCGCTGACGGTGTTGTAGGCCGCGCGCTGCGAGCTGGCTGGGTCAGGTCCGCCGGGCGGGTCGAGCTCGGTCTCCATCGAGAGGGTCGGCACGGCGAGCAGGGCCACGACGACGGTGGCACCCACGATGCTGAGGACCGGACGGTGGACGACCAGCACCGCCCAGCGGCGCAGGAGCCCCGGACGTCCGGTCACGGCAGCGCGCTGATCCACCGGCACCCGGGGCGTCGGCGCGACCGTGCCGTTGACGGGACGCTCCTTGCGGGGGAGGGCCTTGCGTCCCAGTCCCTTCAGGACGGCGGGCACGACGGTCAACGACATCGCCACGGACACGATCACCGCGAGCGCGGCCCCCAGGCCCATCTCGGTGATGAACGGGATGCGGACGATGGCCAACCCGGCCAAGGCGATGACGACGGTGGTTCCAGCGACCACGACCGAGGTACCGGCAGTGCCAGTGGCCTTGGCGATCGCCGGGGCCACCTCGGAGCCCAAGCGGAGCTCGTCGCGGAACCGGGACAGGATCAGCAGTGCGTAGTCGATGCCGACCGCCAGGCCCAGCATCACCGCCAGGATCAGGGTGGTGGACTGGATGCCCTCACCGGTCGACGACCACGCCAGGATCCCGACCACTCCGACGATGACGCCGCTCAACGCGATCAGCATGTTGGCACCGGCAAGCCTGAGCGAGCCGAAGGTCAAGAACAGCACGACGAAGGCGATGACGACCCCCGCGATCTCGGTGATGCTCGCGATCTGGGGCGGTCCGTCCTCCAGGAGCCCGCCGACCTCAACGGTGTATCCCGCGTAGGTCAGCGCCCGTGATGCCTCGCGAAGGTCGGCCTCGAGGGCAGCCTGGTCGGTCTCGATGCCGACAGCGAGCGTCGAGACGGCGACGGACCCGTCGTCGGACACGAACGGCCGGTCCGCGTCGTAGGGGTCCGAGGCGGAGGTGACCCCGGCCTGCTCACGGGCTCCGGCGACGGCCGCCTCGACGAGTGCGCGCTGAGACGGGTCCTCGAGGGAGGCACCATCGGGCGCCTCGATCACGAGCATCAGCTCCCCGGTCTCCGGCCCGGGTGCCGCCGGGAAGGCCCGGTCCATGGTGGCCAGCGCGGTGGTCGACTCTGCACCGTCGATGCTGAACGGCGAGTCGGAGAACTTCGCTCCGCTGATGGTCATGACGACGAAGATCGCGATGAGCGTGGACCACGCGCCGGCGACGATCAGGCGATGGCCGGCGCTGAAGGCGCCGACCCGGGACAAGAAACGCGACATGAATGCTCCTGGATGAAGGTGTGGAGGTCGCGGATGCGACCTGACGCTTCACTTTCGGTCGAGGAGACCCCTGCCGACGTCGCCCAGACGCGGTACGCGGATACCGCGTCCGTGGTATTTCTTCGAGCCGAGCGAGACGCGCAGACGGCTCAGTGGTCGTCGAGCACGCCTGCCCGGAGGGCGGCCACGACGAGCTGTGCCCGGTCGGAGACGTGCATCTTGCTCATGGCCCGGTTGACGTGGGTCTTGGCGGTCATGGGGGAGATGAACAAGTGCCCGGCGATCGCGTCGTTGCTGAACCCGCGGGCCACCAACGTCACGACCTCGCGTTCACGCGTCGTGAGCGAGGCGAGCTTGCGCAGATCGTCCTCGGAGGCCGGGTCGTGCGTCCGGGTCGGAGCGGCGGCGGTGGCAGCCAGGTGGCCGACGACCGAGTCGGTCGCCATGGCAGACAGGGCAGAACCGCCGGCAGCGACCCGGTTGACCGCGGAGAGCAGCTCCTCGTAGTCGGCTGACTTGCCGAGGAAGCCGTTGGCGCCGGCCTTCAAGGCGTCGATGACGTTGTCGTCGGTGTCGAAGGTGGTCAGCACGAGGATGCCCGTCGCGGCCGTGGCGGGGTTCCCTCGCAGCTCCGTGATGGCTCCGACGCCGTCCAGGATCGGCATCCGCAGGTCCATCAGGATGACGTCCGGTGAGAGGGCGCGGGCCATGCTGACCGCGCGGCGACCGTCGGCGGCCTCGCCGACGACGTCGACCGTGTCGCTGGTCTGCAGCAACGCGCGGATACCGGACCGAATCATGGCCTGGTCGTCGACGATGAGGACGCGGATGGTGTTCATGTGCCTGGTCCTGACGAGGGGGGAGGAGCGGTGGCGGGCAGTTGTGCCGCCACGAGGAAGTCGTCACCGTCCGGCCCGGCACGGAAGGTCCCGCCCAGCTGCTGGATGCGCTCCTGCATGCCCCGCAGGCCGAGGCCGACGCCACCCGACATCGACGTCGCCTCACCGCGCCGGTTGCGCAGCGAGATCTTGACGTAGCCCTCAGACGGCTCGTCGACGACGACGGAGGCCGAGCCGTCGCCATACCGTTGCGCGTTGGTGAGTCCCTCCTGGAACAGGCGGTGCGCGGCCGATCCGGCGACCGGCGCGAGCGCCGCAAGGTGCTTCAGGCCCTCGGTCGTGATGCGCAGGCCGATGCCGTGAAAGCTCGTCAGCACCTCGTCGACCAGATCCCGGGCGTCCGAGGTGGACGGCGCGACCTCTGCTGCCGATCCGCGCAGGACGCCCAGGACGGCCCCCAGCTCCGCGAGCACCGCCTGGGTCGCGTCCTGCACGTCGTTGAGGGCCTGCTCGGCGACCGGCGGGGACCGGTGCAGGTTCGCCCGGGCGACGTTGGTGTGGACACTGACGACCGCGAGATGGTGCGCGACGCTGTCGTGGAGCTCGCGGGCGATGCGCAACCGGTCCTCGGCCACGTGACGGGCGACCTCCTCGCGCCTGCGCTCGGCTTCCTGCTCGCGCCGTCCCACCTCGGCGATCACGTACCGCCGTTGTGCCTGCTCCCACTGACCGAGGCCGACGGCCGCGGCCGCCAGGGCCACCAACCCGAACGCGCCGCCGCCGGCATCGTCGAGCGGGCTGTAGGCCGTGCCCACAGCGACGCCTGCGACGACGAGCCCGGCGGTCACCGCGTCGAAGCGGGGCCGGCGGAGGGCGAACAGGAACAGCAGCCCGCCGGCCACGGCCCAGGTGCCCCAGGGGGCGGGATCGCGCAGCTCCTGCGCGACCAGCAGCGCCGCGACCAGCACCGAGACGCTGGACGCGCGGATCGCGAGGGCCAGGCCCACGACCCCGCCGGCCAGGAGGATCGACGAGGTCGCCGACCCGACGTCGCCGTCCACGAACGTGGACACCACCCCGACCAGCAGGGCGATCACGACCCAGACGACGCCGCCGAGGGTCCAGCGGTCGCGCAGAACCGTCGAGCGGGAGGTACCCATGCCCGAACGATACGGGGCGTGCACCCGGCCGAGCTCACTTTGCGGGTGGTGACGGGCGACCGATTCCCGAGGAGCTGAGCGGCGGCGCCGACCGTCGGGTACCGCCTGTTGCGCCGTCGCCCCGAGAGGGAGGACGGCGCAACGGGGCGGCCGGGTCAGGCGGCCGCGAAGGACGCGAGGTCGAACTCGACCGGATCGCCGGAGAGCGTTGCCTTGGCGGACTTGCTGATGTCGTCAAGGATCTCGATCTCCCCGGCGGCAAGGCCGTCCAGAGCCAGCCGAGCGAGTGCTGCGGGGTCGATCATCGCAGAGGCGGGCAGGACCAGCCCGGCGTTCTCCGTGTACTCGATCAGGGTCTCGGTGGCGATGAGCGCCGGTACCAGGGCGGACACCAGGGTGCCCTGACCGGCGAGCTCCACCCGGACGCCGTTGGTCAGACCCCACTGGGCGGACTTCGCGGCGGCGTACGACGTGTTGCCGTTGACGGTCTGCCATGCGGTGGCGGAAAGCACGTTGAGGATGGCGCCCCCGCCGTTGCGGGCGAGGATCGGTGCGAACGCCCGGATGGTCGCGAGGGAGCCGTAGTAGCTCGAGTCCATCACCATCCGGATGGCCTCGAGGTCGCCGGTGACGAGGTTGCCGCCGGCGGTGAACGCGGCGTTGTTGATCAGGACGTCGACGTCGCCGGCGGCCTCCGCCGCGGCGTCGACCGACTTCTGGTCGGTGATGTCGAGGTGCAGCACCTCGGCCCCGGGGATGTCGACGAGCTCGGGGCGGCGGGCGGTCGCGTAGACCTTCGCGCCGCGCCGCAGCAGCTCGACGGCGAGGTGGTGGCCGAGGCCGCGGTTGGTGCCCGTGACGAGGGCTGTGGCGCCGTTCAGTTCCATGAAGGTGCTCTCCTGAGGTTCAGACAAAACGAGACGAATCCAGAAAGATGACCCAGTGGTCATCTTCACCTCGAGCGTAGCCAAAGATGACCACCTGGTCAACTTGTTAGGATGTCCTCGTGATGACCCCGATACGGCAGCTGCGCGCTGACGCGGCGCGCAACCGTGAGCTGCTCCTGGCCGCGGCCGAGGACGAGTTCGCCGAACGCGGGCTCGCGGCCTCGATCTCCGACATCGCCCGACGTGCGGGGGTGGCGAAGGGCACGGTGTTTCGCCACTTCGCAACCAAGGAGGAGCTCGTCGCGGCGATCGTGTGCGAGCAGCTCGACGCCCTCGCGGAGGTCGCCCGCAGCCAGCTGTCCGCGCCGGACCCGGAAGTGGGGCTCGTGGAGTTCCTGACCGTGACCGCCGCAAGGCAGCATGAGCGCGACCTGTCGTTTCTGCAGGCGGTCACGCAGACCGATTCCGCGGTGACTGCTCTTCGTGACGAGCTGCATGCCTTGGTGGAGCAGCTCGTCGGCCGGGCCCGTGACGCAGGCGTCCTGCGGTCCGACGTCACGGGGACGGATGTGTGGGTGCTGATGTGTGCGCCGATTCATGCGGTCGGGTACGTGTCCGACCCCGCGCCCGATCTGTGGCGCCGCTATCTCGCGCTGATCTTCGACGGCCTGCGCCCCGACGGGGCCCACCCGCTGCCGGCCGCTCCGCCGACCTGGCCCTGACCCATCAAGCCCGCAACTGAGGCTCCGGTCACTTGTCAGGCTGGGGTCGGGGCGGTGTGGCGGGTCAGGAAGTCGAGCTGGTCCGCGATGACGGTCTCGAACAGCGGGGCGACGTAGGGGTCGAAGTGGCCGCCTTCGTAGATCTTCACCGTGGAGCGCTGGATCTTGGCCGCGGCTGCCTCTGCGACAGGCCGGGGGGTGATGGCGTCCTGGGTGACGATCTGGACCAGGGCGGGGCATCGGACGCGGGCGGCCCACCGCCGGGGCGAGTATGCGCCGATGCTCAGTGCGATCCGGGCCGCCACCGTCTGTGGGTAGTCGCCGTCGTTCAGGCCCGACTCGCGGATCAGCGTGAGCATGCCCGGGTGTGCATCCGGCGTCGTCATCATCCCGACACGTCCGGGCACGTTGACACTGTCGACGAGCACGGGGTCGCGGCCCAGCCACGAACCCACCAGATCACGTACGCCGGGTACCGCGACCTTGAGTGCCGCCTTCAGGCCGGTCGACCTGACCGCGGCGGGTCCGCTGACGTGCGGGACCTGCGCGATGATCGCGGCCAGTGGCTCACCCCGGCCGGCGATGGTGATGACGTGGCCGCCGGCGAAGGACGTTCCCCAGGCCACGACCTTCTGCGAGTCCACCCCTTCCAGGGTGCGGGCGTAGCGCAGGGCCGCACGCCAGTCCTGGTGCTGCATCCGGACACTCAGCAGCTGACGTGGCTCACCTTCGCTGTCGCCGAAGCCCCGGTAGTCGAACACCACCACGACGAAGCCGGCTGCGGCGAACCGTTCGGCGTAGGCGTACAGCCGCAAGGCGCGTACTGCGCCGAAGCCGTGCGCCATGACCACGACGGGCCGCCGCCCCGCGTGGTCGGTGGACGGCCGGTAGACGCGGGCGGCGCAGCGGGTGCCGTGGGCGTCGAACCAGTCCTCGGAGAAGGTGAACGTGCCGGTCGTTGCTTCGGCCATCGCCGACTCCTTCGGTGGGAAGCGCCCAGTCACGGGGTCTTGGACGTCGATCAAGAACGTACTGGCTGTCTTGATCGACGTGCAAGATAGAGTGACGCATGCCTCGGAACCGACGACCCCGCGATCGCGAGGAGAAATCGGCCGAGATCGTCGCCGCGGCGGCCACCTTGTTCACCGACGTCGGCTTCGAGAAGACCTCACTCGTCAGCGTCGCGAAGGTTGCCGGCGTCACGACCAACACGATCTATTGGTACTTCGAGAGCAAGGAAGCGTTGCTGGTCGCTGTCCTCGACCACCTGCTCGCCGAGGCGCTGCACGGTGTCGACGAGCAAGCCGAGACACCGTTGGTCGACCGCCTCCTGTGGGTGGTCGGCCGTCTCGACGAGCGGGCCAAGCTGGTCACGACGGTCCACGCGCTGGCCACCACCTCGCCAGTCGTCGAGGCGTGGCACGACGGCTTCCATGCCGTCACGAACGAGATCCTGGCTGACGGTCTCAGGCAGTCGGGCATCCCCGAGGAGCAGGTCGTCCCGATGACACGACTGGGAGTCTTCGCGATCGAGGGTCTCCTGATGCACCCTCTTCCGGAGGCGGAGCAGCGTGCGGTCCTTCGCCTGGCCCTGGACGGGCCGCGTTGAGCGCAACCGTCAGTGGGTCGACCTCGTCTCGGTAGTGAGTGCGCGCCGGTCAGTCCAGGATCGCGGTCGCCTCGACCTCGACGAGGACATCAGGCTCGAACAGGATCTCGACGCCGATGAGCGAGGACGGAGGCATCGGCAGAGGAAGCCCGATCTCCGCGGCGACGTGCTCGATACCGGCCATGAGCTCACCCATCCGGTCCGGGGTCCAGTGCGTGACGTAGAAGGTCAGCCGCAGCACGTCCGCGAAGCCGGCACCGGCGCCGGCCAGGCCGATGGCGGTGTTCCGCAGCGCCTGGGACACCTGGTCGGCGAGGTTGCCGGGGGCAACCGGCGTCCCGTCGGCGAGCCGTGCGATCTGCCCGCTCACGTGGACGTGGCGGCTGCCGGTGCCAACTGCGACGTGGTGGTACGGGGTGGGCTGCATCATGCCCGGGGGGTGGAAAGGGTGACGGTCATCGAGATCTCCAAGCGGTGGTCGGTAGGTCGCGAGCTGTGCGAGCGGCCGTGCAGGTTCAACGAGCTGCGGCGCGCGATCCCCGCCGTGACCCAGAAGTCGCTCAGCGCGACGCTGCGACGGCTCGAGCGCAACGGCATCGTCGAGCGAGAGGTCCTCGGGTCGCGACCAGTCGCCGTCGAGTACCGAATCACCGCCCTGGGCAAGACGATGCGCGAACCTGTCGACGTGCTGCTCGCCCGGGCGGCAGCGCAGATGCCCCAGATCGAGCAGGCCCGAGCACGCTACGACGCGCAGTAGCCGGCACCCACGACGCCTGCTGCCGGGGTGTGTTGCACCCAGGCAGCGGCCGGCCCCGGGCCTCTACGGTGATGGCATGACGACAGCGACGCTCGGGGCGTTCTTGAAGGCGTGCCGCGACAGGACGCAGGTGGCGGACGTCGGCATCAGCTCCTACGGGCAGCGCCGCGTCCCGGGGCTGCGCCGCGAGGAGGTGTCGATGGTCGCCGGCGTGAGCGTCGACTACTACACGCGTCTGGAGCAGGGACGCGAGCGGCACCCGTCGCCGTCCGTCCTGGATGCGCTGGCCCGCGTGTTCGGCTGGTCCGACGACGAACGCGCGCACGCGTTCCGGCTGGCGGGCACCGCCATTCCGCCACGCGTGTCGAGGTCGTGCGACGTGGTCGACCCAGAACTGCTCCAGCTCCTGGACGACTGGCCGATGAATCCCGCGATCGTCGTCAACCGGACACTGGACGTGCTCGCCTGCAATGCGATCGCGAGGGTCCTGCTCATCGGCCTCGAGCCGTCGGAGAACCTGGTCGAGCGGATCTTCCTCGACATCGGCACACGGAGCCTGTATCCCGACTGGCGCGACGTGGCTGAAGCAACGGTGGCGACTCTCCGGATGGCGGAAGGCTTCGCACCGCAGGACGCTCGGCTTCTCGAGCTCGTCGGTGACCTTCGTGCTGCGAGCCCTGAGTTCACAGCGATGTGGTCGGGCGGGCGGGTGCGCGGGAAGACCGGGGAGGCCAAACGTTTCCGGCACCCGCAGGTGGGGATCGTCGAGCTGACCTACCAAACGTTCGACGTGCGGAGCGCGCCGTCCCAGCAGCTCATCGTCTACCGCGCCGCCGCGGACACCCCCAGCGCCGAGTCGTTGAAGCTGCTCGGGTCCCTGGCGGCGTCACTCGCGTGACCCGGCCCGATGCACGGCCCGACGTCGTCGGCATGTGGGTCACCGCCGACGGGCACATCCGCCAGGAGCTGCTGCCGGACGGCCGCTACGACGAGGCCCGCGGTGACCGCCAGAGCGCCTACACCGGCAGCTACACCGTCACCGGCACGCACATCGACTACGTCGACGACAGCGGGTTCACGGCCACCGGCGATGTGAGGGACGGAGTCCTGTATCACGAGCATCTCGTCCTCCATCGACAGTAGGAGCAGGTGAGCAGCTAGCTGACCTGCTGCGTTCGTGCACCGCGCACCGTCGGGTGAGAGCATCGGTCATGCGCGAAGTTCACATCGACCCGATGTCCGTGGAGCGGCTCGCGCACCTGATGGACCCGGAACGTGCCGAGCGGCTCGAGGCCAGTGCGGCCCTGGCGCGGCGCATCCTCGACGGGCGCGTCGTGTGGAACGTGAGCTCGACGGCCTCGGGCGGCGGTGTCGCGGAGATGCTCACGACGCTGCTGTCGTACACGCGCGGTGCAGGGATCGACACGCGCTGGCTGGTCCTGGAGGGGAGCCCCGGGTACTTCCGGCTGACCAAGCGGCTGCACAACGTGCTGCACGGCGTGCCCGGCGACGGGGGCCCGCTGGGTGACGCGGAGCGCGACGAGTACGAATCCGTCCTCGCCGACAATTTCGAGACCCTGAGGTCGCTGGTGCGGGCGGGCGACATCGTGCTCCTGCACGACCCGCAGACCGCAGGTCTTGCGGCAGGGCTGCGGGCGGTGGGTGCCCACGTCGTGTGGCGCTGTCACATCGGCCGGGACAACCCGACCGAGCTCACCGACCTCGGCTGGAGCTTCCTGGAGCCCTATGTCAGCGTCGCACAGGCCACGGTCTTCTCCCGCGAGGCCTACGGTCCTCGGTGGCTGGACCGGCGACGCTCACGGATCATCCCGCCGTCGCTCGACCCGTTCAGCACCAAGAACGTCGACCTGCCGCCGGGGGACGTCGATGCGGTCCTCCGCCAGGCGGCCCTGGTGACCGGTCCGGCCGATCACGGCAATCTGGCCTTCGACCGGCGTGACGGCACCGCGGGCACGGTGCGGGCACACAGGAGCCTCTTCGCAGCGGGCGACGAGGTGCCCGCTGACGTGCGCGTGGTGCTCCAGGTCAGCCGGTGGGACCGCCTCAAGGACATGGCAGGGGTGCTGACCGCCTTCGCCGCCGGTCTGCGCGAGCTCCCGAGCGACACGCACCTGATGCTGGTGGGGCCCGAGGCGTCGGGAGTCGGCGACGACCCAGAAGGGGCCGAGGTGCTCGCGGAGTGTGTCGATCTCTGGAAGACGTTGCCGGTCGACGCTCGCGAACGCGTGCACCTGGTGGCGCTGCCGATGGATGACGTGGGCGAGAACGCCCACCTCGTCAACGCGTTGCAGCGGCATGCCTCCGTCGTCGTGCAGAAGAGCCTCGTCGAGGGCTTCGGACTGACGGTCACCGAGGCGATGTGGAAGAACCGGCCGGTGGTCGCCTCCGCCGTCGGTGGGATCCAGGACCAGATCACCGACGGGGCGGACGGCCTGCTGCTGGCCGATCCGGCCGACCTGGCCGGCTTCACGGATCTGATCGCCAGGGTGCTCGACGACGATCACCTGGCTCAGCGCCTCGGTGACGCGGCCGGCGGGACAGTGCGCGACCGGTACCTCGGCGACCGCAACCTCATCCAGTACGTCGACCTGTTCAGCGAGCTGCTGCAGGAGTAGCCGCCGTGTGACCTGCACCGCCGGAGCGTCTGAGGACCCGTAGCGGGGTACTGCGGGGAGCATGCGCATCTTCTTCACCGGCGGCAGCGGCAAGGCCGGCAAGCACGTCGTCGCTCACCTCGCCGAGCAGGGCCATCAGGTCACCAACGTCGATCTCGCCCCGCTGGGTCACCCGGGGGTGGCCGACC
The DNA here is from genome assembly GCF_003065605.1 of Aeromicrobium chenweiae. Taxonomy (GTDB): domain Bacteria; phylum Actinomycetota; class Actinomycetes; order Propionibacteriales; family Nocardioidaceae; genus Aeromicrobium; species Aeromicrobium chenweiae. The sequence goes on from NZ_CP026952.1 coordinate 1,820,133, forward strand.
TGCGCGTCGACCTCACCGATGCCGGTGAGACCTACTCGGCGCTCGCGGGGCTGGCGACGTTCGAGGAGCTGGACCTGCCCGAGAAGCCCGCGTACGACGCGGTCGTGCACTTCGCGGCGGTACCGCGGATCCTGCTGACCTCGGACACTGCGACGTACGCGACGAACGTCCTCAGCACCTACAACGTGCTGGAGGCCGCGACCCGGCTGGGAGTGGGCAAGATCGTGTTCGCCTCTTCCGAGACGACGTACGGGGTCTGCTTCGCCCAGGGCGATCGCCGCCCGCTCTACGTGCCCGTCGACGAGGAGCACCCCACGGTGCCCGAGGACGCCTACGCGATGTCGAAGGTGGCCGGCGAGGTCACGGCGCGGTCGTTCCAGGCGCGTACCGGGACGGACGTCTACGGCCTGCGGATCAACAACGTCATCGAGCCGCACGAGTACGCCGAGATCTTCCCCGCGTTCCTCCAGGACCCATCGCTGCGACGCCGCAACCTGTTCGCCTACATCGACGCCCGCGACCTCGGCCAGATGGTGCAGCGATGCCTCGAGACGGACGGGCTCGGCTACGAGGTCTTCAACGTCGCCAACGCGGACATGTCCGTGGCCTCGACGACGGAGGAGATCCGCGACCGTTTCTACGACGGTGTGCCGGTACGACGTGAGATGGGTCGGGACGAGACCTTCTACGCGATCGACAAGGCCCGCGACCTGCTGGGGTTCGAGCCGCGACACTCCTGGCGGGACGTGCTTGCCGACCCCGGTGCGGGCGGCGACTGACGGTGGTCCGATGACCTCTAGGTGCGGGACGCCTCCGCGATCTTCTCGATGGTCTCGTCCAGCACCCGGTTGAACTCCTCGTCGCTCTGGTCGATGCGAAGCGCCCCGGTCAGTGCGCGTGAGAAGCTGGCGATGACGCCGTGGTTGGCCGCGAGCCGGCGGGTGGCCTCGTCGAGGCTGTAGCCGCCGGAGAGTGCCACCACGCGATGGACGTTGCGGTGGTGAACCAGCGGCTCGTAGAAACCGGTCACCTCGGGGAGTGTCAGCTTGAGCAGGACGGGTGCCGAGACGTTCTCCAGCGACTCGAGAATCGATTCGAGCATGAGCGACTCGGCCTCCTGTTTCGTGTCGCTGTCGACGGAGATCTCCGGCTCGAGGATCGGCACCAGACCTGCGGCCAGCACCTGCTCACCGATCTCGAACTGCTGCGCGACGATGGATGCGATGCCTGACCGGCTCGCCCCGTGCACCACCGAGCGCGCCTTGGTGCCGAAGATGCCATGGTCCCGCGCCTGGACGAGCAGCATGTCGAGGCCGTCGATGGGGGCCATGACCTGGACGTCGTCGGACCGGTCGACGAGCCCCTTGTCGATCTTGACGAACGGGACGATCCGTTTCGTGTCCCACAAGTAGCGTGCCGAGGGGGTCCCGTCGATGTCGCGGTGCATCGTGTCCTCGAACAGGATCGCGCCCAGGATCCGCTCGTCGAAGGCCGGCGACGTGGCGATGCGCACCCGGAACGTGTGCATCACGTCGAACATCTCGCTCGAGGACGAGTACTGGTCCGGCGCCACGCCGTACGCCTCGAGAGCCTTCGGGGTGCTCCCGCCGCTCTGGTCCAGGGCGGCGAAGAATCCTCCACCTCCACGCACCCGACTCAGCTGCTCGTCGTTCATACGCTCACGCTCCCATGCGGACTCGTTGTCGCCGACGGACCCAACGGTAGCCCGTGGATCCAGCAACTGCCCGCGATTCAGGGCCGCGGCCGACCGCCGCGTTCAGCTGGCGCCAGCAGGCTCCGTGAGCGTGAGGGATCAGCCGGCCAGGATGTCCCGGACCATCGGCGCGACCTTCGCGCCGAACAGCTCGACACACCTGGTCCTCGCGCTGATGGACTGCGCGCCCGCGGTGTAGATCATGTCGAAGCGCGCCACGTCCAGCGCTCGGACGGTGGCGGCGATCTTGCGGGCCACCGTCTCGGGCGACCCGATGTAGTAGGAGCCGTTGGCGATCTCGGCGTCGAATCCGGCCCGGCTCATCGATGGCCATCCGCGCTCGGACCCGATGCGGTCGCGGTAGACCTTGAACGCCGGGTAGAACAGCTCACGGGCCTCCTCGTCCGTGTCGGCGACGAATCCGGGGGAGTGCAGGCCGACCGGGTGCTGCCGCTCCAGGTCACCGGTTGCTCGTCGAGCAGCTCGACGCACAGGTCCAGCTTCTCCTCGAACAGCGTGTCGTAGTCGCGCAGGTCGTGTCCGAACAGCGCGAACGACTCGGTGAAGGAGCCCCGCCCGAGGATCGCCTGGGCCCGGCCGCCGGACAACGCGTCGACGGTCGCGAAGCGCTGGAAGACGCGGACGGGATCGTCCGTGCTGAGCACCGTCACACCCGAGGCCAGCTTGATGCGCGACGTACGGCCGGCGATGGCGGCCAGGACCGTCTCCGGTGTGGAGATCGAGAACTCCGGCCTGTGGTGCTCGCCCAGCGCGATGACGTCCACGCCGAGCTCGTCGGCGAGCACCGCCTCGTCGACCACCTGCCGGATGGCAGCGGCCTGTGAGACGAGGGCTCCGGCATCGTTCGCAGGCACGCACCCGAAGGTGTCGATGCCCAGCTCGAGGGTGGTCATGGTGCTCTCCTCCGGGTGACGCGCCCGCGCCTGCCGGGGCAGGCGCGGGCGGCGGTGGTCAGCTGGTGGCGAGCGCCTTGCCGGCGGTGGTGGCGGCCTCGTGCGCGGCGCGCTTGAGCTCGGCCCCGAGCTCGGCGAACTCGTCCAGGGCCGGGTTGATGCCGACCAGGGTGAACTCCCGCTCGACGACCGTGAGGTTGGCACCCCACACCTCGTCCAGGACCCGTCGCAGGTAGCCCACACTGTGGTCCCAGCCCTCCTTGGGCGTGCCGGGCGCGTAGCTGCCGCCCCGCGTGACGAGCAGGACCACCGGCTTGCCCTCCAGGATGCGTTCGCCCACCTCGCCACCGGCCAGGACCAGGTCGATCCAGGTCTTGACGTGCTGCGAGACGCCCCAGTTGTACAGCGGGAACGCGAGGACCACGTGATCGGCGGAGACCAGCTCCTCATGCAGCTCCTTCGTCACGGCCTGCGCCGCGCGATGCGCGTCCGTGCGCTGGTCCTCGGGCGTGTGGTTGCCGTCGATGGCGGTCGCCCACACGTCCGAGGGCAGCGGATCGGTGCCGAGGTGGCGCGTCACCACGGTCTCGTCGGGGTGCTCGGCGGTCCACGCCGCCAGGACCAGATCGGCCAGCTCGCTGCTCGACGAGAGCGGGCCGAGGATGGTGGCGTCGATGCGCAGAAGGGTCATGTGGTTTCTCCTCAGTGGTGAGCACGCGGTCAGCGCCGAATGCTTGAGTTGAACGTTCAACTCGATTTCCATCATGGCACCCGATGTTGAATGTTCAACTCCCGGCTATGCTCGCCCCATGACTGACGACGTCCCCTGGCTGTCACCGCCGCAGCTGCACAGCTGGCTGGTCCTCAACGCGGCGCTGACGGCTCTCCCCAACGCGGTGGAGGACCAGCTCAAGCGGGACTCGTCGTTGAGCTTCTTCGAGTACTCGGTGCTGGCCGCACTGTCGGTGACGCCGAGCCGGGCCATGAAGATGTCGCATCTCGCGTCGTTCTCGTACGGCTCGCCGTCGCGTCTCTCGCACGCCATCACGCGCATGGAGCGCGCCGGCTGGGTGCAGCGCCGCACCGCGGAAGGAAGCTCGCGAGCGGTCGAGGCTGTGCTCACCGACGAGGGTCACGCGAAGGTCGTGCAGGCGGCCCCGGGGCATGTCACCGAGGTGCGCCGGCTCGTCGTGGACGTGCTGACCCCCGCCGAGCTCGGCCAGCTCGAGAACGCGTTGCGCAAGATCATGCTGGTGACCTCGCCGGAGACGATGGAGCTGGTCGACCAGTCGTTCGCGCAGCAGGACCCGGACGCGTCGCCCGAGCGCTAAGGGGGGCCAGATCGTCGGCGCCCGGCCGGGCCCGCGTCACGGCGGGCTCCGTCCCACCCGCTACCGTCGACGACGGCTATCCAACGTACTGAGAGGTTCCTATCCCCATGAAGAACGTGTTCACCGCCGGCGGTCACGACGATCTGTCCACCGCCCTGGTGGGTGTGGCAGTGGCACTGGTCGTGATCGGCGTCGCGGCTGCCCTGCACCTGTTCCTGAAGAACCGCTCGCGGGCCGCGGGTGGGGTGCTGGTGGTCGCGTTCGCCGCAGCGGTGGCGGCGTTCGTCTGCTCGACCGACGCCGTGCTCGTCGATTCCGACGAGCGTGTCGATGCCTTCGTGAGCAACGTCAAGACCACGTACGGTCTGCCTCTGACGCATGCGGACGGCGAGTCCGCCTACCACGCATACCGGTCCGGGGACGGCACGTTCGAGGTCAACGTCCAGGGCGCCGAGTACGTCCTGAAGGTGGCTGACAAGGGTGACGACCTGGTGCTGCTGGTGCTCGGCGGCGAGCCGAACAGCTGACCTGCGCAGCGACTGCCGCCACGAGGACGGGATCCCACGGGGGATCTCGTCCTCGTGGTGTCTCACCGCACGACGCGTCAGCAGGGGTGCACCATCCGTGACAGCCGGTTACGCTCGTCCAGAACATGGACCGGGGGGCATTCGTGTGCTGAAGAACGCGAAGACGTGGACCGGCGGCGGCATCGTCAAGGGCGGCGCCGGCAAGCTCACGTCAGGAATCCGAAAGATCTTCGGATGACCGATCGGTTCCCTGCATCCGTCGGTGATCCTCACCTCCAGCAGGTCGACTCGCTGTGCCGCGCCGCTCTCGAGGACGACGCGCGCACCCTGCGCCGTACCGGAGTGCTGCTGGGGGTGCTCGCCGCCGGCGCCCTCGCCCTGCTCCTCGCCGGCGCGCTACGGGACGACGCCACGGACGCTGCCCTCGGAGCGATCGGCGTGGCCGTGCTCGTGCCGGTCCTGCTGCTCGGGCCGGCGCGAGCAGCCGCGCTGCGCAGGCGACCGACCCCGCGGCGCGTCGAGGGCGGGGTGCTGCTGGTCGAGAACCGCGCCCACCTGATGGTGTTCGGCCTCGCGTTCATGGTCGGGGGGCTGGTCCCGCTGGTCCTGTCCCTGACGATGTCCGACCTGCGCTGGAGGTTCATCCCGATGCTGGTCGGGATCGGCGCCCTGGCCACGGGACTGTGGATCGTCGTGCAGGCGCGGCGCCGGCTGACCGTGACTCTCACCCCGGAGGCCGTCCTGGTCCGTCCGCTGGGGCTCCGGCTGCCGTGGTCCGAGCTGAGGATCGGGCTGCCGAGTCCGACCTGGCCACGCCTGGACGTCCAACGACTCGGCATCCTGCTGCGCGACCCCGAGCCGATCCCGCTGATCGCCACGACCCACCTCGCGCTCGGGCTGTGGGAGACGTACGCGGTGCTGCTGCACTACCGCGACCACCCCGAACGTCGACGCGAGCTCGGGGAGCCTGACGCGCTGGCTGCGATCGATCGGATCACGCGGCGCGACCCGTCCCGTCCGGCTCCTCGACCCGGCTGGTTCGGGCCTCCTCTGGGCTGAGCCCGTGACGTGACCTCCTGGAAGGAGGAGGATCCCCATCGTGAAGAAGTGGACCGTCGCCACCGTCGTCGCAGCGAGCGTCGCCGGCGGGATCATCCTGGGCGTGGCCGGGAGTGCTGTCATGTCCGGCACGTCGTCGACGGCCTCGCCGCCACGGACGACCCACGCTGCCGCGCCGGTCCCCGAGCTCGAGGCGAAGCAGCCCCGTTTCGTGATGAATGACGACGGGACCGCGACGCTGTCGGCCACCTTGGTCAACCACACGAAGAACCCGCTGGAGATCACCTGGGCCGCGGCCGGCCAACCGGACGATCTCGATGCACCAGTCCTCCTGCTCTATGCTGCACGGCCGACCGTGGCGCTGAAGCCCGGCGAGCCGACGAGGATCAGCGGCCCCGGGGACGACTACCGGATCCGGTTCAGCGACCGGGTCCAGGTCGGCTCGACGCTCCCGGTCACGCTGCAGTCCCGTCGCCACGACGGCATCCAGTCAGGCCCGAACGCGACCTTCGGTGCTCCTGTGGTCGCGCGCACGACGGCAGACGGCGACGTCGTGAACAACGGTCCGAACCCGGACATCACGGTGCACGAGGCGAAGTTCGTCGTCGTGCCGGGCCAGAAGAAGGCCTATGCCAGCGGCTGGATCACCTCGACGGTCGACGACTTCACGAGCCTGCGCCCCACCGCCGTGACGTCGCAGGGCGCGGACATCGAGTACCTCCACCAGACAGCGACCGGCGGACCATCCGGTGTGGGGGCGCAGGCTGGCAAGAAGACCTACCTCGGGCAGGCGCCGTACACCGACGACGGGGCCCGGGGGGACCGCGACTACGTCCGCGCCAGCGACGTCGAGGTCGGGCAGACCATCATCGTCACCATGCGCTTCCCGTCCGGTGACGTCGTCACGAAGTTCACGGTGGTCCAGGGCAAGGCGGACGGCACGATCCAGCCGCCGACACCGTCCCGCCGCTGGATCACCGCGAGCAGCGCGGCCGGCTGATCTTGACGGTGTAGGTGCCGGCGGTGTCCGGCAGCCTGAGCGTGACCCGAGCCGTCAGCTTGCCCGACCGCTTCTTGAGCGCCTTCCTCGACGTGTACAGCGTGAAGGGCGCCGACCTGTCGCGGCCGAGGAGCTTCCTGCCCACCCTGAAGTCGGCCCGCACGACCGGGCCGCCCTTGGCGAGGACGCGCAGGCGCACCTTCGAGCCCCGGCACGCGGCCTGGCCGCGCAGGTTCTTGACGATCGTGCGGTTGCGCTGCACGGCTGCCCGGCGTCCGGCTGCGGTGACCGTCGGTGCCACGGCCTTCATGCCGATCGCGGTGGGGTGGAACGGGATCGCTCCGTCGCCGCTGAGCGGGACGAGTCCCTCGATCCAGCGCTGACCGGGGGCCGCGCACGCCGTGTGATCGATGCTGCCCGGCGTGGCCCGGAGGTCGGCGAACGTCACCTTCGCGGAACGTGCCGCATCACGCAGCACGCGGCTCATGTGGTCGACGAGGCCCTGGATGTAGTCGGCGTCCGATGACGTGAGCGGCTGGACCAGTGGGCAGCCGCGCGGCGGGATGTACAGGCCGTAGCCGACCACGACGATGGCCGCGCGGGGAGCCTTCTTCTTGATCGCCGCGAGAGCCGCAGCGAGCTCGGGGCGGGTCGCCTCGATCTTGTCGTGGACGGTCTGGCCGTCACGCTCCTTGCACCCGGCGGCCACCGGGTTGATGCAGCCGCTGACCGTGCTGACGATCCCGGCGTCGTTCGCGCCGATGGGGCCGACGGTCACCATCGTGGTCTCGCGGCTCACCGCGTCGATCTGCGCCGGCTCGGAGCCTTGCGGCTTCGTGATGTTGTCGATCGTGGCGCTCGAGCAGGTGGCGTCGATGAACTGGCGGACGCGGAGAGCGCCGGCGGTGAGCGTCGCGAAGTTCTTCTCGCTGCGGTAGCAAGGAGGCCCGCCGGGACGCTGCGGCAGCAGGATCGGCCCGGCGGCGACCGAGTCGCCCATCGCCACGTACCGCTCGCCCCCCGGGCCCTTGTCGTAGACCGTGACGGCGGCGCCAGCGCCCGTCGCGGTCATCGTCGTCGCCAGGACCGTCATCGCGAGAACCGCGGTCGCCGTTCGCCTCATCGTCATCTCCCGGGGCATCACCCGGCAACACGGTGTCGCCTCCGGGTATGAAAGTGCACGGGCACACCGAAGTCAATGGCTGATAGTGATCTGCGTCACAGCCCGGCGGGCTCGCTGGCAGTGGCAAAGTGGTGGCTCACAGCCCTGTCGTCAGGAGGCACCATGTCCCTCGCGCCCACCGTCAAGCAACCCGTGATCGTCGTCGTCGCTGCGGGTCCCGGCGTGAGTGGCTCGGTGGCCCGGCTGTTCGCCGAGCACGGCTACCGCGTCGGTCTGGTCGGTCGCAGTCGGACGACCGTCCACGAGCTGGCTGCCGGCATCGCGACGGACGAGGAGCAGGTGCGTCCTGAAGTGGTCGACGTCACCGACGTCGAGGCAGCGACGGCGGCGGTGACCCGGCTGGGAGAGGCGTTCGGTCGGATCGACGTCCTGCACTTCAACCCCAGCGCGTACCGGCCGAAGAACCCGCTGAGTCTCTCGGTCGACGAGCTGCTCTCCGACGTCGCCCTGGGAGTCGGCGCCCTCCTCACCTCGGTGCAGGCCGCGCGTCCGTTCATGTCCTCCGGTGCCCGCATCACCGTCACCGGGAGCATGGCGGCCGATCGACCGTCCCCGGCCGCGGCCTCCTTGGGTGTGCAGAAGGCCGGCGTCCGGAACCTGGTGCAGAGTCTCGATGCGCAGCTGCGTCCTGAGGGGATCAGGGCAGTCTCCGTCACGGTGCGCGGCACGCTGGCCGCGGCAGGCCCGTTCACCCCGGATCGCGTGGCACAGGCGATCTTCGCCGCCGCGGCACAGGATCCGGACGCCTGGCGGGCCGAGATCCCGTACGAGGGATGACAGCCGAGGGCGCGTAACACGCGGTAACGGGCTCCTTACAGCCCTTTGTTCCGGATGTGACCACCCGGAAACATCCAGGGCGCTGACTTGATCCATGACGCAGCGCGTGCTCGACAGCCACCGCCACATCGGTGCCCTGCCGGAATTCCCCTTCTACGGGGGACCGGCCATCCGTGCCGACGTGACCGCCAAGGAGACCGTCGCGGCGTTCTTCGCGGACCTCGACCGTGAGGGCACGGAGCGCGCCCTCGTGCTGCCGAACTACGGGGTGCCCGTCCCCGACGCGGCCTTCGACCTGAACCCGTTGGCCATCGAGGCAGCCCAGAAGGACGACCGCGTCAGCTGCGGCCTGTGGGTCTCGCCGAAGGCGTCGGACTCCGCCCGCAACGATGCGGCGCTCGGCCTGGTCGGCGAGGCGGGCGTCAAGGCGCTCAAGACCAGCTTCCTGCTGGGTGGCAGTCCCACCGACCCCGACTGCGCCGAGCAGATCGACCGCATCTTCACGACCGCCGCCGAGCACGACCTGGTGGTGCACGTGCACACGTCGCCCGGTGCTGCGTCCGACATCGACCAGGTGGGCACGCTTGTCGACAGGTACGGCGACGACACCAAGATCCACCTCGTCCACCTCGGCGGCGGGATGAGCGGGCACATGAAGCTCATCGGCGGTCGGCTCTTCGACTGGATCGAGGCGGGCAAGCAGGTCTACACCGACACCAGCTGGACGATCGGCTTCGCGCCGGTGTGGCTGGTGCAGGAGATCGAGAGGCGCGGCATCGGCGAGGACCGGATCCTGTTCGCCACCGACTGCCCGTGGGGCGACTTCGAGGGCGAGTACGCGCGGCTGTCCGCGGTCGCCAAGGACCCCGAGCTCGCGCACGCGTTCTTCCGCGGCAACTTCGAACGCCTCTACGGCTGATGACTCCCACGATCCCTGGCCCCCATCGGCCAGCGCAGGACCCCCACCCCACCGCACAGGAGACGACATGACCCAGTTCGACGACCAGATCGCCGCGAACATCGAGGCGAGCATCGCCGAGATCCAGCACCCCTCGCTGCCGCAGGGCACCAACATCTACGGGTCCACCAAGATCTTCCCGGACTACCAGGCCGAGGAGGGTCAGTCGTACTTCACGCTGATCCACGGCATCCCGCACGAGTCGTCGGTCAGCTTCGTCGCGATCCTGCAGGCCACCCGAGCCCTCCGCAAGGGCTTCGAGACCGCGATCTACTTCTACGGTCCCGGCGCGCTCGCGTGCTCGGCGAACCGCGGCTTCCCGACCACCGGTGATGCCGGGTTCCCGGGGGAGCTGAACATGAACGCCTCGCTGGAGACGTACATCGCCGAGGGTGGCACGGTGTTCTGCTGCCGGTTCGGCCTGGCGCTGCACGGCATCCGCGAGGAGGACCTGATCGAGGGCGTCATCCCGTGCCACCCGCTCGACGTCCAGGACGCGGTCATCCACTACGCCCGCAAGGGCGCCATCATCAACTCGGTCTACAACCTCTGATCGCGGCCGGACGAGCAGGGGACGAGGACCAGTCATGAACGCGCCGAGCTGCGGGGGAGCCGCCGCCGTCCGCTCCAGCACCCGGGTCGATGTCGCCATCCAGGGCATCCGGCTGCTCGACGCGCCGGTGAGCCGGCAGTCGGGCGCGGGCCCGAGCGACGACGGTCACGTGCTGCTCGGGGGCGTCGGGACGGCGATCCCGATCAACCCCGACAGCCCGTTCACGATCAACCGAGGACGTCTCCTGCTCGACGGGGCCGACACCGGTCTCGGCGTGGAGCCGGTGCGTCGTCCCCGGTTCTACGACCTGCGGACGGCGGAGGGCGTCTCGTACGAGAAGATCGCCCGCCTGCACTCGGCCAACGTGCTGGCCACAACCGTCGTGCAGACGTGCGTGCGCTACGCCGAGGCCGAGCGGTGCCGCTTCTGCGCGATCGAGAAGTCGCTCGAGGCCGGTTCGACGATCGCGGTGAAGACGCCGGCCCAGATCGCCGAGGTGGCCAGGGCCGCGTACGAGCTCGACGGCATCACCCAGATGGTGATGACGACGGGCACGTCGAACGGACGTGACCGCGGCGCGACCCACCTCGCCCGGTGTGTGCGGGCCGTGCGCGAGGTGCTGCCCGACCTCGCGATCCAGGTGCAGTGCGAGCCGCCGGCGGACCTGCGGACCATCACCGACCTGTACGAGGCCGGCGCCCGGTCGATCGGCATCCACGTGGAGTCGATGGACGACGACATCCGCCGCCGCTGGATGCCCGGCAAGTCGTCCGTGCCGCTCGACGAGTACCGCGCCGCCTGGCGCGAGGCCGTCCGGGTGTTCGGGCACAACCAGGTCTCGACGTACCTGCTCGTGGGACTGGGAGAGGACCCCGACGAGATGGTGGCCGCCGCACAGGAGCTCATCGACATGGGGGTCTATCCCTTCGTGGTGCCGTTCCGTCCCCTGGCCGGAACCCTCGCGACCGACGTCGACGGCGTCCCGCCCCCACCCGCCCAGGTGCTGCAGGACGTGACCCGTCGCGTCGCCCACGCACTGATGGCGGCGGGGATGCACGGCTCCGACCAGGCCGCAGGATGCGCCGCGTGCGGCGCGTGCAGCGTGCTGCAGAGCGAAGGGGCATAGATCCCATGACGATCACCGACCTCGACCGCGGCATCCTCACGGGCCTCCGACCGGCACCGGCTCCGACCTTCGTGGTCTCCCAGGCGGAGACCCGCGCCGAGCTCGACGAGTACCGCGCGCTGAGGCGCGAGGTGTTCGTCGCCGAGCAGGGAATCTTCGCGCGGGACGACGGCGACCGCGTCGATGACGACCCCCGCACGATCGTCCTCGTCGCCCGGACGACCGACGGCACCCTGCTCGGCGGCGTCCGGATCGCGCCCGCGGTGGAGGGTCGCGACATCGGCTGGTGGACGGGCAGCCGTCTGGCGGTCAGCGCGGCGGCCCGGACGCACGCCGGCATCGGCGGAGCGCTGGTTCGTGCCGCCTGCGCCCGGGCCGAGGCCCAGGGCGCCCTGCGCTTCGACGCGACGGTCCAGGCCCAGAACGAGCCCATGTTCCGGCGGATCGGCTGGTCGACGGTGTCGACGGTCGACGTCCACGGACGCCCGCACGTCCACATGCTGTGGCGGATCGACCGCGTGGAGCGGCTCGCGCGTGCGACCAAGGCCGCGCTCGGCGCACTCCTCGAGGGTCTCGGCAGCGACGCGCCGGACGCCGCGGGCCTGGGTGGCAGCGGCTTCGTCGGTGACGACGCCGCCCCGGTGCCCGGGTCCGACCTCGTGGCGGCCTGCGACGCGATCCTCCCCTCGATGGTCGAGCGCGACCCCGAGTGGGCCGGCTGGTGCGCAGTGCTCGTGAACCTCAACGACCTCTCCGCGATGGGTGCGACCCCCGTCGGCCTGCTGGACGCCGTCGGGGCACGCGACGCCTCGTTCGCCCGGCGGGTGTTCCGTGGGCTGCGGACCGCCTCGCAGGCCTGGGGCGTCCCCGTTCTCGGGGGACACACACAGCTCGGCGTGCCGGCGGCGCTCAGCGTGACGGCGCTCGGCCGCACCGACCGACCAGTGGCGGGCGGTGGCGCCAGTCCCGGCGAGTCGTTGCGGCTGACCGCCGACCTCGGTGGTCAGTGGCGCCCCGGCTACACCGGTTCGCAGTGGGACTCGTCCTCCCACCGTGGTGCAGACGAGCTGCGGGCCCTCGCGTCCGTCGTGCCCGCCCTGCGCCCGACGGCCGCGAAGGACATCAGCATGACCGGGGTCGTCGGCACCACCGGGATGCTCGCGGAGGCCAGCGGCTGCAAGGCGGTCCTCGACGTCGACCGGATCCCCATGCCGGACGACGCCTCGGCCGGCGACTGGCTCACCTGCTTCCCCGGATTCGCGATGGTCACCGCCGAACGCGCCCCTGCCCGCGCAGCGCTCCCCGCCCACGTCGACACCGCAGTCTGCGGACGGCTGACGGACGGTCGGGGCGTCGACCTGCGCTGGCCCGACGGCCTCGTGACCCCCGCGATCGCCGACCCCGTGACCGGGCTCGGACCCGCCACCCGGCCCCTCAAGGAAGGCCCCCACCCATGACGATCACCCCCATGGCCGCGGCAGCTGCCAGCTTCGGCCGCGACCTCGACCAGAACCTCGCGCAGATCGAGAGCCTCGCCGAGCGCGCCCGCCACCAGGGCGTCCGGCTCCTCGCGCTGCCTGAGGCCACCCTCGGCGGATACCTGTCGACCCTGCACACCGACGGCCCCGGTGCGGACTCGCTGCCCCCGATCATCGACCTCGACGGGCCGGAGCTCGCCAAGGTCGCCGAGATCGCGGGCGACATGACGATCGTGCTGGGGTTCTGCGAGGCCGATGCAGGGACCCGCTACAACAGTGCCGCAGCGGTGACCGGTGACGGCGTCATCGGCGTGCACCGCAAGGTGCACCAGCCGCTCGGGGAGAACCTCTACTACGAGGCGGGGGAGACCTTCCGGACGTTCGAGACTCCGGTCGGACGACTCGGGATGCTGATCTGCTACGACAAGGCGTTCCCCGAGGCGGCCCGTGAGCTGGCGCTCGACGGCGCCGAGATCGTCGCCTGCATCTCGGCGTGGCCGTCGTCCCGGACGGCCGGCGCCGCGGACATCGCGGAGGACCGGTGGACCAAGCGGTTCAACCTGTTCGACCAGGCGCGGGCTCTGGAGAACCAGATCGTGTGGGTCGCGGCGAACCAGGTCGGCACCTTCGGCTCGATGCGGTTCGTCGCCCACGCCAAGGTCGTCGGCCCCGGTGGTGACGTGCTTGCCACGACGGGCGCGGACGCTGGGCTCGCCGTCGCGGCCGTCGACGTGGGGGACGCCCTCGCCACGGCACGGCGTGCGATGTTCCACCTCCGCGACCGTCGTCCCGACACCTACGGGGCGGAGGTGGCGGTCCATGCCTGAGATGACCGTGACGGTCCGCTGGCCCGACGGCCGGGTGGCGGAGTGCTACTCGCCCTCGTTGGTGATGCACGACCACCTGCAGGTCGGCTCGACCTACCGGGTCGACGACTTCGTGAAGCGCGCATCCGTCGCCCTCGGCGAGGCCAGCGAGCGCGTCCGGGTGAAGTACGGCTTCACCTGCTCGGCGTCCGCCGCCTCGCGCGAGCGCATCGAGCGGAGTGCCGCGGCCTTCGCCCCGCACGACAGCGTCGAGGTCCTCGACATGCAACCCACCCTGGAGGGCTCATGAGCATCCCTGTGGCCATCGTCGGCGCCGGCCAGGCCGGCATGTCGGTCAGCTGGTTCCTCACGCAGGAGGGCGTCGAGCACGTGCTGCTCGAGGCCTCCACCATCGCCCACGAGTGGACCGACCGGCGGTGGGACAACTTCACCCTGGTGACCCCCAACTGGCACTGCCGGTTGCCCGGCTACGCCTACGAGGGCGACGACCCGGACGGCTTCATGAACCGCGAGCAGGTCGCGCACTGGCTCGCGGGGTACGCGGCCAGCTTCGACCCGCCGGTGCGGGAGCACACCGCCGTGACCTCGTTGACCGAGCGTGAAGGCGGCGGATTCGTCCTGACCCTCGACGGCCCGGACGGCGGGGAGGTCCTCGAGGCCGAGAACGTCGTGCTGGCGACGGGCGGGTACCACCTGCCGATCGTGCCGCCGTTCGCCGCGGCGATCGACCCGTCGATCGTCCAGCTGCACTCGGCCGACTACCGCAACGCCGATCAGCTGCCGGACGGCGAGGTGCTGGTGGTGGGATCGGGACAGTCGGGCGCCCAGATCGCCGAGGACCTGCACCTCGCAGGACGCTCGGTGCACCTGGCGCTCGGCGACGCGCCCCGGGTCGCACGGGTCTACCGCGGGCGGGACTGCATGACGTGGCTCGCGGACATGGGACTCTACGACACGCCCGTGCAGCAGTACCCCGGCGGTCGTGCCGCCCGGGAGAAGACCAACCACTACGTCACCGGTCGTGACGGCGGTCGCGACATCGACCTGCGCCAGTTCGCCCACGAGGGCATGCGGCTCTACGGCCTGATGTCCGGGGCCGAGGGCACCCGGCTGTCGTTCGAGCCGACCGTCGCCAGGTCCCTCGACGCCGCGGACGCGGTCTACAACTCGATCTGCCGCGACATCGACGCCTACATCGAGCGGGAAGGCATCGACGCGCCTCCTGGCCGGCAGTACGTCCCGGTCTGGGCGCCCGATCACGAGCCACGGCTGCTCGACCTCGCGGACGCCGGCATCACCTCGATCGTGTGGGGGATCGGCTACCGGCCGGACTACCGATGGGTCAAGGTCGGCGTGTTCGACGGGTCCGCGGCGCCGACGCACACGCGCGGTGTCACGTCGGTGCCCGGCCTGTACTTCCTCGGGCTGCCGTGGATGCACACCTGGGGATCGGGCCGGTTCGCCGGCATCGCCCGGGACGCCGAGCACGTGTTCCGTTGCATCGTCGGTGCGCGCCGGCCCGCGCCGGCAGATCGCTAGCCGTGCGCCTGGCGTCGGTCGCCGCCCACTTCGGGCGCGACATCGAGCGCTCCCTCGAGAAGATGGCCGGGATCGTCGCTGACGCCCGGGCGGCCGGGGCCGACCTGCTGGTCTTCCCCGACGCCACGCTCGGGGGCTACCTGACGGACCTCCGACATCCCGATGCGGACGCCCTGCCGCCGGCGCTCGCCGAGGACTCGGTCGAGGTCGGACGCGTGGTGGCGATGGCCCGGGACATGGTGGTCTGCTTCGGCTACACCGAGCAGGCACGGGCGGACGGGGACGTCGTGCACTACAACTCCGCGCTCTGCGTCGACGGCCACGGCGTCCTCGGCAGGCACCGCAAGGTGCACCAGCCCGCGGGGGAGGCGCTGGCGTACCGCGCGGGCGAGGAGCTCGCTGCCTTCGACACGCCGGTCGGCAGGATCGGCATGCTCATCGACTACGACAAGACGTTTCCCGAGGCGGCGCGGTCGCTCGCCCTCGACGGGGCGCACATCGTGGCCTGCCTGTCGGCGTGGCCGGCGAGCGTCACCGACCGCGCCTCGCGGATGCCGCAGGACCGTCAGTCGCGGCTGTTCGACCTCTACGACAGCGCACGTGCGGCCGAGAACCAGATCGTGTGGGTCTCGTCCAACCAGACCGGGGTGATGGGCGGGCTGCGCTTCCTGGGCCAGGCCAAGGTGGTCGGTCCCGGTGGTGACGTGCTGGCGAGGACGTGGTCGAAGGGTGCCTTGGCGGTCGCCGAGATCGACGTCGAGGGCGAGATCGCGCGATCCCGGCGCATCCTGCACCACCTGAAGGAGCGCGCCCCGTCCAGCTACGTGGGTTCCCTCCGGGAGGAGCTGTGAGGATCGCGCTGCTGACGTACTCGACCAAGCCGCGCGGGGGCGTCGTGCACACGCTGGCCCTCGCGGAGGCGCTCAGCCGTGCCGGCGCGGACGTCGACGTGTGGACGCTGGGGCGCGGGGGAGACGCCACGTTCTACCGTCCCGTCGACCCGGCCGTCGGTGTCCACGCCGTGCCGTTTCCCGAGCAGCCCGGGGAGGACGTCGGCGCGCGCATCCAGCGGTCGATCGCGGTGCTGCGGGACGCCTTCACGCCGGACGCGTACGACGTCGTCCACGCGCAGGACTGCATCAGCGCGAACGCCGCGCTGCCGTGCCTGCGAACGATCCACCACCTCGACACGTTCACGACCCCGGCCCTCGCCGCCTGCCACGAACGTGCCGTCGTCGACCCGATCGGGCACGTCTGCGTCTCGGAGTCGGTCGCCGCGGAGGTCAAGGCCGGCTGGGGGCTGAGCCCCACCGTGATCCCGAACGGCGTCGACGCGGAGCGGTTCGCCCGTGCCGCCGGCCCCCACGGGGCAGAGCGGCGGGCGGCCTGGAGCGACACGCTGGGTCCGTACGTCCTGGCGCTGGGCGGCATCGAGCCCCGCAAGGGCAGCATCGACCTGCTCGAGGCGTACGCCCTGATGCGTCGCCGGCGCCCGGACGTGAGGCTGGTGTTCGCGGGCGGTGAGACGTTGTTCGACTACCGCGACTACCGGGCCGCGTTCGAGCGGCGTGCCGCCCAGCTCGGGGTCGATCACGTGATGCTCGGGGTCGTGGACGAGGAGGAGCTCCCCGCGCTCGTCGCCGCGGCATCGGCCATGGCGTTCGTGTCGACCAAGGAAGGCTTCGGCCTCGCTGCGATGGAGGCCCTGGCGGCCGGTGTGCCTGTCGTGGCGCGCGACCTGCCGGTCCTCCGGGAGGTGTTCGGCGGAGCGGTGCGGTTCGCGTCCGAGCCGATGGCGATGGCCGGCTCTCTCGCCTCGGTGCTGGAGGATCCCCCCGATCCCGAGATCGGTCGCGCCCTCGCCGCGTCGTACACGTGGGAGGCAGCGGCGGCCGCCCACCTCGAGCTGTACTCGACCTGCACGTGACCGGACGCCGCAGGGCTCACTCGCTGATGATCAGGCGCGCGATGAGCCCGTCCTGCAGCACGAACGTCAGTGGGCCGGTGCCGTTGTAGCCGTTGCCGCTGACGCGCAGCACGACGACGTACGTACCGGGGGAGTCGGGCTGCTCGACGCTCACGACGTCGAAGTGGGACTGCACGCCGATGTTGTCCGTCGAGCTCCACGACCGGACGCCGTCCCGTCCGTGGAACTCGCGACCCCAGTCGTTGAGGTAGGCGTCGGGGGTGAACGCCGCGACGAAGGCCTCGGTGTCGCCGTCGTTGGTGGCGGAGACGAATCTCTCGATGGCTGCGGGGATGGTGCTCATCTGGTCCATGAGGCCTGCATACCTCGTTTCGCACGACGTCTCCACCGTTTCGTCCGACTAGGCTCCGGTGACGAAGAGATCCGAGAGGCCGCACGCCGGTCGACGTACCGAGGACTGAGATGCCCACCCACCAGATCCCCACGCTGCCGGTCGTGGTGCCACTCGGCCTGTTGATGTTCGCCGCCATGCTCTGGCTGCTGCACCGTCGTGGTGCGGTGACCGCGCTCAGGGTCCTGGTGGCCGCAGTCGTCTGCGTGTACGGCGTCGGTGTCGTCGCCAACACGATCCTGCCCATCTACACCGGGCGGGTCGACGACTACGGGCAGTCCTGGACGGTCTACCTCAACCTCGCACCGCTGGGCGACTACGAGCTGGCCGACGCGCTCACGAACGTGGTCGTGTTCCTCCCGCTGGGCGTCCTGCTGCCGATCGTGGCCCGCGTGGACTCCGCGCTGCGGGTGCTCGTGTGCGGGTTCGTGCTGAGCCTGACGATGGAGGCCGTCCAGCTGGCCAACTCCGTCACGGGGCACGGCGGGCACGTGGCCGACATCAACGACCTGCTGGCCAACACGCTCGGCGCCCCGCTCGGGTACGCGGTCCTGCGCGCCGCGATGCTCCTGCCTCCGGTGGCCCGGTTGGTCGCCGCCACCACCTGGCCCGCAGGGAGGCGTGGGAGCGGCTCGCGGCGCGTCGAGCGACTCACCGAACGGGCGCACGACAGGCAGTAGCCCGCGTCACCGGGCGCCGTCGACCGTGCCGGCGAACGACAGCAGTACCTCGGCGAGCCGCTCCGGCGACTCCTGGGCCACCAGGTGTCCCACGCCGTCGATCGTCACGGACGTGAAGTCGCCGGCCGCGACCTGACGCAGGGTGCTCTCGGTGAACGGGTGGTTGATCCCGTCCACGGCGAGCACCGGGACGCGGAGTGGATGCGCCTCGGCGCGGGCCCGTGTCTCGCCGTCGTCGACGAACAGCTGGCGGTAGATGCCCTCGGTGCCACGCCAGGCGTCCTCGCGCGAGTACGCCCGCACGATCTCGTCGACCGTGCTCGAGCTGATGCCGCCGTTCGGCCCGGTCATCATGGGGTACGCCCAGCCGGCGATCAGCTCGCGCTCGTGGCCCGGCAGCAGCATCGAGGGGATGCCGGGCGTGCCGAGGACGCTGACGTGCCAGGACCCGCCGTGCAGGACGTCCGCGAGCATCTCGAGCCCGTGTCCCGCCAGGGTCGTCTCGATGCCCGTGAAGCTCAGCACGTCGTCCGGACGGGTGGTGGCCAGACGGAACGTGACGCCGCCGCTGATGTCCTGGCAGAGGACGTGGACCGGTCCGATCCCGAGCTGCTCGATCAGCTGGTGGAGGTCCTCGGCCATGGTCGCCTCGTCGTACGTGGCGGCGTCGGTCCCGGAGTCGCCGAATCCCCGGAGGTCCACGGCCACGACACGATGCCGCTCGGCCAGGAGGGGGATCAGCCGGTGGAAGGCGTACCAGGTCTCCGGCCAGCCGTGGACCAGCAGGAACGGCGTGCCGGACTCTCCTGCGGTGACGTAGTGCAGCGGGACGCCGTTGATGTCGTCGAGGTGGTGCGTGGCGCCGGACACGGTGGCGCCGATGGGGGAGACGGCAGGCATGAAGCCTCCTGAGGTTGGACAAGGTGGTTGTCTACCCACGCTACGACAATGTGGTTGTCCATCACAAGACTGCCGCTAGCCTGATCCCGTGCCCAGATCCGGACCCGATGTCGCGCTGCTCCTGCTGGCGGGATTCCGCACCCTCGTCGACGCGGCCTCCTCGGAGCTCGCCGAGCTCGGCTACGAGGACGTGCGACCGGTGCACGACTTCGCCCTGCGCGCGATCCTCGGCGGCGCGGACACCGCGTCGGAGCTCGGCCGCAGGACCGCCGTGACGAAGCAGGCCGCAGCGAAGACGATCGCCGCGCTGGAGGAACGCGGCTACGTGTCGCGTGAGGCCGATCCGGCGGACCGGCGACGGACCCGGGTCCTGGTCACCGATCGGGGCCGGTCGATGCTGACGGACGGCGCGCGCATCATGGACGGGCTTCGCGACCGGTGGGAGGAGCAGGTCGGTCCCGTGGCGCTGGCCGCCGTGGAGGACGCCCTGGACGCGCTCGTCGGGCTGGACACGGTGCGACCCAGCTCGCCGGGCTGGGTCGCGACCGATCCCAGCGTCTGACCTGCCTTCGAGAAGCCTCGCAACCCCGAAGCCATCACCCTGGCTGAAGCCGCCCAATCTGCTCGCACTCAGCCAGATGCGCGTCACCCGGTAGGGCGCGAGGGGCTCCTCGCCAAACTCGACGGGCCCGCAGATCCAACCAACGTGATGTCCGATGTGGTCTCAGGATGGCTGCCGGGTGCGACGATTCTCACCCAGAAGTTCACGTCATTGCTCGATCGGACCGCCCGACACACCGGGATGGCAACGGGGCGAGCGTCAACTTCGACCACTCGCCCCGCGGCGGTATGGAGAATTCAAGGACGACATCCGCACATATCGTTGTTATCGAGCCAGGCGGATATCAGCAGTCTGAAGCGCATGTTCGGAGACGCGCTTGTCCAGACCGTTCGTCTGGAGTTCCTGCACCGTAAAACTGTTGCTGGTGAGTGTGTGCCCCAGATTGATGTGGTTGTAGTAGTTGTTCGCTCCCAGAGCGCCCTTCATCATGATGTAGTCGTATCGATCGGGATCTCCACTCATGCCTGTCGCACCGTCACTTGACACTTGCCCGTAGTCACGGTCGAAGTTTGGCAGTGTGGTGAAGTTGAGGTTCGTGGTCGTCCCGTACCCCGTGGCATCCTTGAAACCAAGGTTGATTAGCCGCTGCTGAGGCGACTCTTTGCCACCATTGCGCCCGAAGGGCGCGTCCGAGTTGAAGTCGCCCGTGAGGATTAGTGGTGCGTTGACACCGACATTCAACTGGTTGTATACCCAGTTGATGTCCTCGGCTGCTTGCAGGCGCGCGGCGCCGCGGACTGTATAGATCGACTTCTTCTTCTGCAGTGTGGGATTTTTTGGCAACTGCGAGTTCGGCGTCATGTGGGTAGTCATCACCCAGAACTTCTTGCCGCTTCCGTCGCCTGTTCCAGCCTTTTGCTCAACAAGCGCGTAGACCGCTGTCTTTTCGTAGGCGGCAATATTGTCGTTTCCGGCTTCGGGCGCTGCCTTGGCAGCAGCGACGCGGGCGGCAACTGCGTCGGTGCACCCAATCTGAAATGCGCCCGTGATGTTGTTTCCGTTCGCATCCTTGGCGAAGGTGAACCGTGCCTTGTTGATCAAGATACGGTTCGCTGGCACCGGCAAAGGACCTTCCCTGCGACACCTGGTGTCGTGGGCCATCCACTGAGTGCCGACCATGTCGCCCATCTCGTAGTCGGCGCTCATCAGCTGAGCGATATCGTCGACATGCTTTCGGACGCCAGCACCGGGGATGACATCAGCCTGCCCCGCCTCCTGGATACCAACGACATCCGGAATCTCGGTGAGGTTGGGATTGCGGATCAAGGCTGCTCGCACCACTGAACGATGCCCGATCCACTCAGACTCTGGAACGGTGTCGGGATCTCCGCCGTTCGCTTTCATCCAGTTCCTGGGCGAGGTCATTTCCGGTGTTCCAGGCGACGTAGCTTTCGGATGCCGACACGTCGGGGCACAAGTGACGTTGAGTTGCGCGACCCGCACCTTGTAATAGTCCTGCCCGTCGGAGGATAGCTTCGGGACCACCTTCGCGATCGGGGTGTGATCACTGACCGTCGCCCCACCGGAGCGTCCATACACCTTGATATAGGTCGCGTTACCCGAACCCGCGCCAGAGCCGCTGTACGCCGGGAAAGCAACTGTCCGAGTCACGGTCTGACTGCTGTTCAAAGTGATGCCGACCTTGTCGATAGCAGTCTCCGGCGGATTGTTCGGGTATTCATCTATCGGTTCGCCCGCAGGAGAGTGTCCGTACTCCGGGTTCGGCTCATCGGTGTATCCGTTAAGAGCGCCGAAAAAGGGGCTCTTGTACCCGTTGATCTGCACGCTGGAGACATTTTCCGCAGTGAAAGTTACGTCCCACTTCTGTGTCGTAGGGTTCCACGCAATTTGATTAACCGTAACGGCGTGATTGATGGCTTGTGCTGGTGACAGCGTCGATCCAACTCCGACCACCACCGTGACGGCGGTGGCTGTCAATATCCTGAAAGGTTTCATTGCGCAACCGTATGGGCGGGTCTCCCCGTGCTCGCGCACCACGCCGAGCCCAGCCAACCTTTTCGCTGCATGCGTCTGCGACCGGACCAACTATGTGGGCAGATCGCCACCGTGGACACGAGCGCCATTGCTCCGCGCGCGTGTCAGACAGAAACGCAATAGGCGTTGACCTCAACCGGGGGTATCGAGAGATCTATCTATCTTCGGTAGATGCTGACGAGTGAACCGCCCCACCTCCGTGCGGACTGCGGTCAGAGCGTCGCGGGGTCGGTGTTGGCCCCGCACAGCACCACGGCCACGCGTTCGCCCTGTGCGGGCCGGTAGGCACCGGTGACGAGGGCCGCGAAGGCGGTCGCCGCTCCGTGCTCGACCACGATGCGGTACTCGTCCCACAGCAGTCGACGGGCCCGCTGGATGTCGTCGTCACCCACGAGCACCGACTGCACACCGGTGCGGGTCGCGACGGCGTACGCGATGTCGCCGATGCGACGCGCGCCCAACGAGTCCGCCGCGATCCCCGAGACGTTCACGTCCGTGGGCCCACCCGCGGCCAGGGCGTCGTGCAGCGTCGGGATGGTCCGGGGCTCGACGCCGACCACCGTCGCGGAGCCCTCCGCCGCAGCGGCGACCCCGGCCATGAGGCCGCCACCTCCGACCGCCACGACGATGGTGTCCACGCCGTCGGATAGGTCCTCGAGGATCTCCAGGCCGAGCGTGCCGGCGCCGGCCGCGATCGCCGGCTGGTCGTAGGCGTGGCAGTACACCGCACCCGTCCGGCCCGCGTGCTCGATCGCCGCCTCGTACGCCGCGGCGTACTCGGAGCCGCGCAGCACCACCTGTGCGCCGTACGCGCGGAGCTTGTCGACCTTCACCACCGGCGCGTTCTCGGGCACGAAGACGGTCGCGGGCACGCCGAACGAGCGTGCAGCGTAGGCGTTCGCCAGGCCCGCGTTGCCGCCCGAGGCCACGACGACCCCGACCGACGGATCGAGGGTCTCGTCCTCGTAGGCGCTGAGGATGCGGTTGAACGCGCCCCGGGCCTTGAAGGTGCCCGTGTGCTGGAGGTGCTCGAGCTTGAACCAGCCCGTGCCTCCGAAGCCGTCGTCCATCGCGAGCAGAGGGGTACGACGCACCCGTCCGGCGATCCGTCGGCCGGCGGCCTCGACATCGGTGCGGGTGATCATGGGGACCGCCTTCTTCGTCATGGGGTGTCTGCCAGGGCATGAGGGGGCTCGTCGGCGCGGGAGCTCGGCGGCTCACGGCGGGCCACCCGGTCGTGGACCCGCTGCAGCCAGCGGGGCGACCACCAGTTCCACCTGCCGAGCAGTCCCATCAGCGACGGCACGAGGAGAGATCGTACGACGAACGCGTCGACCAGGACGCCGACGGCCGTCGCGACGCCGATCTGCTGGATGAAGGAGATCGAGCTGGTGCTGAACGCGCCGATCGCGACCGCCAGCAGGACGGCGGCCGCGGTCACCACCGCCCCGGTGCGGGCGAGGCCGGTCGCCACCGCCTCGCGTTCGGACAGCCCGGCGTCCCGCTCCTCCTTGATGCGACCGAGCAGGAACACGCCGTAGTCGGTGGAGAGGGCGAAGACGAGGGCGGCCGCCACGAGGAAGTCGGTCGGCTCGACCCCGCCGTTGGGGGTGTACCCGAGCAGGCCGGTCAGGCGCCCGTCCTGGTAGACGAAGGTGAGCGCGCCGAGTGCCACGCCCACGGTCAGGGTGTTCATCACCACCGCCTTGACCGGCAGGATCACGGAGCTGGTCATCAACCACAGCACCACCAGCGTCAGGGACACGAGGAGTCCCACCGCGAGCGGCAGGGTGTCGGCGATGGCGTCCTGCTGGTCGATGAACTCGGCGGCCGGTCCGGCGACCAACGCGTCCACCCCCGCGACCCGCAGCTGTCGGAGGTCGGTGACCGCTTGTTGCGCCGTCTGCCCGGCGGCCGACCCGTCCACCGGAAGGGCCAGCTGCCAGGTGCCGTCACCGAGGGCGCGTGGCTGGGCGGGGGCCTGGACGCCGGAGAGCTCGGCAGCCCGCTCGGCGTACTCGGCCACCGGTGCCGACTCGTCCGCCTGCAGGGCGACGGTGACCAGGTTGTTGCCGGGACCGGCGAAGTCCTCGGTCAGGCGGTCCGACACGGTGCGGGCGCTCTGGTCGGTGGGGACGACCGTGTCGTCGATCGGCGCCCACTGCGCCCGCAGGGCCGGGGCCGAGAGGGCGATCATCACGACCGCCGTTGCGGCGGCGATGCGTCCGGGGCGACGCATGACGGCATGGGCGAGCCGGTACCAGCGACCTTCCGCCGTCCCTGCGCGGGTGGTGCGTCTGGCCAGGCGGGCGCCCATGAGCGCAAAGAACATCGGAGCGACCAACAGGGACGCACACGCCGCGACGATCGCCACGATCGCCCCGGCGATGCCCATCGACTTCAGGAAGTTCATCGGGAACACGGTCAGCGTGGCGAGCGCGACCGACACCGTGGCCGCGGAGAAGACCACCGTGTGCCCGGCCGTCTGCATCGTCGCGACGATGGACCCGGTCGTCGGCCCGTTCTCACGCATCTCCTCGCGGTACCGGGCGAGCAGGAAAAGCGTGTAGTCGATCGCCAGGCCCAGCCCGAGCCCGATCACGAGGTTGAGGGCGAAGACGCTGAGTCCGTGGACCTGGTTGACCCCGGTGAGGACGAGGAACGTGCCCAGCACGGTCGTGAGACCCACGACGACCGGAAGGAGCGCGGCCCGTCCGCCGAACAGGATGAGCGAGAGGATCAGGAGCAGCGGCATCGCGAGCAGCTCGGCCCGCGCGAGGTCCTTGCCGACCGTCTCGCCGATCTGGAGCGTGGCGACCGCCCGTCCGCCCACGGTGACGCCGTCGTCATCCTCGAACTCCGCCACCGCTTCCCCGGCGACGTCCTCCTCGTCCGCCGAGGCCTCCACCGTGCCGAGGACCAGCCTGCTGGTGCCGTCCTGCGAGACGGCCGCGGGAGTGACCCGGGCGACGCCGTCGAGCCCGGCGAGCCGAGCGGTGACGTCGTCGAGCCGGGTGGTGTCGGGGTCGTCGACCAGGACCGCCAGGCCGGGGGAGGGAGCAAGCCCGGTCGCCGCCTCCAGGCGTTCGGTCGCGCGGACTGAGTCCGCGTCGTCCGGGACGAATCCGCCGGAGGAGTCGAGCGCACCGGCCACGGGGCCTCCGAGGACGCCGGCGACGGCCACGAAGACGAACAGGGCCACCAGCGCGCGCCGAGGACGGGCGATGATGCGATGGATCAGGGGCAGGGCCATGAGGACGATCCTTCGCCGCGAGCGGGGACGGGGGGTGGCCATGATCCTTCCCCTGTTGCGGTGCTCGGGACAAGTGGTCGCACCGACCACCGGTGTGCCTCGGGATGGCGCGCGCGGCAACAACCGGATGGTATCACCCTAATATCTTCTGGTGACCCGAGAATATCAGGCGAGGGGATTGCGGAACTCCCAATAAGTGGACGAAGATGTCCACCTAGGCGGTGGTGAGGGGATGCGCATGACAGGACGGCAGGGCAAGATCCTTGCGGTGGGCGCCGCGGGGGAGTTCGCCGGGGCGGTCGTGCCGGCGCTGGCGTCGCGAGGGGCGGACGTGACCGGGATGGTCCGCCACGCCGGTCAGATGGACGGAGTCCTGGCACGAGGGGCCTCGGACGTCGTGCTGGGCGACCTCACGGACGACGCATCCGTCCGCCGGGCACTCGACGGCGTCGACAGCGCGTTCTACGTCCCGCCGGCCTTCATCTCGCACGAGGCGCAGCTCGGACAGCGCTTCGTGGCCGCGGCGGTCGATGCCGGGGTGCGACGCATCGTCTTCCTGTCGGTGGTGCACCCCGTGCTGAGCGCGCTGGTCAACCACGCGGCGAAGGCGCCCGTGGAGGAGGCGATCCTCGACTCCGGCCTCGAGTACACGTTCCTCCACCCGACCCTGTACTTCCAGATGCTCGGACGGTCCTTCCCGCAGGTCGTGCGGACAGGGGTGCTCGCCGAGCCCTGGTCGCCCGCCACGGCATTCTCCCGCGTGGACGTCCGGGACATCGCCGAGGTCGCCGCCCGGGCCCTGCTCGACGACGACCTGGTGTACGGGACGTTCGACCTCGCCTCGCCGGGGTGGACCAACCGCGACGACGTCGCGCGCCTGATCTCGGAGGTCACGGGGACGCACGTCGTGGCAGAACGACTTCCCGATGCGGCCACCGCCTCGGCACCCGAACCGCTGCGCACCATGTTCCGGCACTACGACTCGCACGGGCTGCGCGCCAACCCGTTGGTGCTGGAGTCCGTGCTCGGGCGGCCGGCCCGCACGCTGCGCGACTACGTGACCGAGCTCCACCACCAGCACGACTCAGCCCGAGAGGACGCCTCATGACCACACAGGAGACCCACGCCGCCATCCCGGACGACGACCCCGCGCGCAGCCTCACCGTCGTCAGCCCCGAGTCGCCGGGAATGGCGTTCGTGTCGCTGGCGGGAGACACCTACACGATGCTGATCGGCGGCGAGCAGACCGCGGGCACGTACTGCCTGATCGACATGCACGTCCCGGACGGAGGAGGACCGCCGCCGCACCGCCACAACTTCGAGGAGATGTTCACGATCCTGGAGGGCCGGATCGACTTCACGTTCCGCGGCGAGACCATCACGGTCGAGGCGGGGTCGACCGTGAACATCCCCGCGAACGCGCCCCACTTCTTCCGCAACCGCTCCGGTGGCCCCGCCCGGATGCTCTGCATGTGCACTCCGGCCGGGCAGGAGGAGTTCTTCCTCCGGGTCGGCGACCTGGTCGACGGCGTCGACGCCCCTCCGCCGGTGCTGACCGACGAGGAGCTCGCCGCGCGTCGCCGGCTCGCGGTCGAGCTCGCACCGCAGTACGAGACCGACATGCTCTGAGCCGAGCCTCAGGGGCGGATCGCCCGGAGGTACAGGTCGATCTGCCGACGGGCCGCCACGTCCCAGTCGCGCACGGAGGGCAGCGGCTGCGCCATGAGCGAGCCGAAGATGATCACGTCCCGAGGCGCGATGTCGTCACGGATCGTGCCGTCGACCACGCCCCGGTGCAGGAGCGTCGAGATGTTCGCGCGCACCCCTCGGCCCAGCTCGGCGAGCTCGTCGGACTCGATCCACGGGGCACCGTGATAGGGCAGGAACAGCTGGGACCCGTGGTCGACGGTGCGCACCAGGAACTCCCGGATGGCCTCGATCCCGGTCAACGACTCGCGCTCCACGATGCTCTCGGTGAGGTCCCGGACCTTGGTGAGGGCCTTGATCTCGAGGGCCTCGAACAGCGCCTCGCGCGTCGCATAGCCGCGGTACAGGGTGCCGACCCCGACGTTCGCCTCGCGGGCGATCGTCGCCAGGGGGACTGACGGCCCCTCGCGCTTCATCGCGACGACCGCGGCCTCGAGCACTCTCTCCCGGTTGGCGACTGCGTCGCTGCGCAACGGGCGGGGACGGCGTCCGGCGGGACCTGCGCTCTGCTCGTCCCCGGCCATGGCGCCATCGTATGCGCACGGGCGGCGCACCGAGGCCGGGTCCCCGCTGTCCCTGTGGCCGAAAGGGATCAGCTTGTAACCAAGCCCGTGCCCGTGGGATAGGCTGCGGACCAGAGACAGGGACGCAGCACGTCGCATCCCTGATGTCGAGGCCGTGGATCCGATTCCCGCGCCAGGACGAAAAGGCAAACCCGGTGTGAGTCGGGGACGCAAAGCCACGGGGCCCCTCAGGGTCAGCCGAGCTCCCGAACCACCCCCTCGTCGTGCGCACGCGCCGGCTCCCTCTGCAGGCGCCGTCCCTGGTGCCGTGCGAGGGGCCACCGCCCCCAGATCGGCCGGACACCCCCTGATGAAGACGACACGACCCCCCGCGACCCTGCCGGCGGTACCGAGATGACCCTCCGCGGTGAGCGGGACGGCGTGGCGCTGCGCCGTGCGAACGCCCCGCTGAGGGTGCTGGTCGTCGCCGATCCATCGACGGACGCGCATCGTGCCGTGAAGCTGCTCGAGGGCCGCTTCCCCCAGGCCCAGCTCGAGGTGGAGATCGCAGGCGGCC
This sequence comes from Aeromicrobium chenweiae, assembly GCF_003065605.1. Lineage (GTDB taxonomy): Bacteria > Actinomycetota > Actinomycetes > Propionibacteriales > Nocardioidaceae > Aeromicrobium > Aeromicrobium chenweiae. The sequence goes on from NZ_CP026952.1 coordinate 1,847,674, forward strand.
TGCAGGCCGCGCAGTCACGACTGCGCGGCAGGCACGTCGACGTCATCCTGGTGGACGCGGGGGAGCGCGCCCCGGGCGCCACCGTCGCGGAGGCGCTGCGGACCGCGCATCCCGACACGCCGCTGATGGTCCTCACCGGCTCGATCGACGGTCAGGTCGATCTGTGGGCACGGGTCGACGGAGCCGACGACGCGCGTCCGCCGTCCGCGCCCGGGATGGCCACGGCGATCGTCAACGCCCTGCAGGGCAATCTCGCCGAGGACCGGGCTCACCGCTACCTCGAGCTCGCTCGGGGACTGCTCGACGCGCTGGACGCGCCGACCTGCGCCGTGGACGCGGAAGGCCGGATCGTCGCGGTCAACCTGGCCTGGCGTGACGTCACCCGGCAGAACGGCGGGATGGACGAACGCTCCGGCGTGGGCGTCAGCTACCTCGACGTCTGCGACGGCTCCGACCAGAGCCGGTACGGCAGCTGGACGCCCGACGCGGCCACTGTCGCCGCGGGGATGCGGCAGGTGCTCGCCGGCGAGCTGGAGCTGTTCCGCCACGACTACGCGTGCCACTCGCCGCACGAGAACAGGTGGTGCAGCGTCCAGATGACGCCGGCCACCATCAACGGCGGCCGGGGAGCCGTCGTCACCCATCTCGACACGACGAACATGCGAGAGATCGAGCAGACGTTGGCCTACCGGTCGATGCACGACGCGTTGACCGACCTGCCCAACCGCTCGTTGCTCGTGGACCGGCTGGAACAGGCCATCGCCGACGCCGAGCGTCGCGGGCTCGGTGTCGCGGTGGCCCACGTCGACCTCTCCGGGTTCCAACGGGTCAACGACACGTTGCAGTACAGCGGCGGCGACCGCGTCCTCGTCGAGGTGGCCGAGCGGCTCCAGGGCCAGCTCCGCCCCGGCGACACCGTGGCTCGCGCGTCGGGCGACGAGTTCCTCGTGCTCTGGCGCGATCTCGACGTCGACGACCCGGGAGCGGCGCTCGCCCTCGGTGAGCGGCTGCTGGAGGCGCTGGAGCAGCCGTTCGGTCCCGCGCACAGGCCCGTGTCGCTCTCGGCGGATGTCGGCGTGGCCCGGCACGTCGTGGGGTGGGGCGCCGATCGCACCCTGAGCTCGGCCGTCCTGGCCCTTGCCGAGGCCAAGACCCGGGGACCCGGGACCGTCGCGCTGTACACGCAGGAGCTGGAGGCGGCCGTCGTCGGCCGGACGACGTTGGAGAGCGAGCTCCGGACAGCGCTGGCCGGCACCGTCAGCCAGTTCGTCCTGCACTACCAGCCGGTCGTCGACCTGAGGTCCGGAGAGGTCGTCGCCGTGGAGTCGCTCGTGCGGTGGCAGCACCCCGTCCTGGGCCTGGTGCCGCCGGACCGGTTCATCCCCATGGCCGAGGCCACGGGGCTCATCCATCCCCTTGGCGGCTGGGTGCTGGACCAGGCGGTGCGCGACGCAGGGAACCTGACGTACGACGGGCGCGAGCTGTACGTCGCGGTCAACTTCTCCGTGCTCCAGCTCAACGACGAGGCCGTGCTGCAGGTACGACAGGTGCTCGAGAGCAGCGGTCTGACGCCAGGACGACTGATCCTCGAGGTGACCGAGTCCGCTCTCGTCCAGGACGAGGACGCCGTGGTCCGGGCGCTCGAGGCGCTGGCGCAGCTCGGGGTCCACGTCGCGATCGACGACTTCGGCACCGGCTACAGCTCGCTGCACTACCTGCGCCGCTACCCGATCAACATCATCAAGATCGACCGCGAGTTCGTGGCCGGCATCGGCACGAGCGTCGACGACGAGGCGATCTGCGAGAGCATCGTGCACCTTGCCGAGGCGGTCGGCGCCATGACCGTCGCGGAGGGGGTGGAGACCCCCGAGCAGTACGCGTTCCTTCGGTCGCTCGGGTGCCACCACGGACAGGGCTTCCTCTGGTCGCCTCCCGTGCCGGCCGAACGGCTCCCCGCGGCCCTTGCCGCGTGCGGCGAGGTTCCGGTCCCGTCCACGACGTCGCCGCCCACGCCGGCGCGGCATCCCACTGACAAGCACCAGCAGGACGCGCAGGCAGGAGGCGCTCTTCACCATGACTGACGACAACGGAGCCGGGCCCGAGCACGCGCAGCCACCGTCCGTGCTCGCGGCGCGACTGGCCGGCACACCGCAGCGCCACGACGGCCGCGCCTACCCCGTCGGCGGTGCCGTCCTCGATCCCGCGGCGACCAGCGCTGAGCTCGCCGCCACCCAGGCGCTGGTGCGGGCCGCGTCTGCCACCGAGGTGAGTGCCGTCGTGTCGACACTGGTGCACGATCTCGGAGGCGCCCTGGTCGTGGCCCGGTACGCCGATCCGGCGACTGCCGTCCCCGTCGACGTCTCGCTCGGCCTGTCGGAGCCGGTGCTGCCGTGCGCCGAACCCGTCAGCGTCGCGGCGATGCGCCTGGCCGCGGTGCTGCCGGAGTTCCTCGAAGCCGCGCGGCTGGTGCTCTCGCGCCTGCCGGACCGCACGGCTGGGCTCGATCGAGGAGACCACCAGTGAGCTCACCAACCGACCCGGCAGCCGCGTACGGCCGCCTCCTCGAGACATTCGACGTCCACGGAGCCAGTGACCTGGTCGTCGAGCTCCTGGACGGCGGCATGTCGGTGGAGCGGATCATCACGGACGTCCTTGCCCCGGCACAGGTCGGCGTCGGCGAGCGGTGGGAGTCCGGCGCGTGGTCCGTCGCCGACGAGCACGTGGCGACGTCGGTCACCGAGGCCGCGCTGGCCGCCCTGACGCACGCGGCACGACCGCGCCGCGGTACCCAGACCCGTCACGTGGCCGTCGCGTGCGCGGAGGGGGAGTGGCACAGCCTCCCGGCGCGGATGGCGGCCACCATCGCCGGGGCGACGGGCGAGGTGCGCGTGACGATGCTCGGCGCCTCCCTGCCGGCCGAGCAGCTGCACCGACGGCTCTCGGTCGGCGACATCGACATGCTGGCGCTGTCCTGCTCGATGCCGACCAACCTGATCGGCGCGGCCCGCTGCATCGCGGCGGCGCACGACGTGGCCGTGCCGGTCATGATCGGTGGCCGGGCACTCGGCGGCACCCACGACCGCGCGCACGCCATCGGTGCCGACGCCTGGGCGCCCGACGCGTCGTCGATCCTGACCGCTCGTCCTGAGCTGATGGGTCGCGACACGGACATCCCCACCGAGGTGATGCTGCTCGACGCCGTGGACGACGCGGTCGTCGCGCTCACGTACGACCGGATGCTCGCCGCGTTCCCCCGCCTGGCGGCCATGACGGCGTACCAGCACGCGCGTACCCGCGAGGACCTCGGATGGATGGCGAGGCACACGGCCGCCGCCCTGTTGACCGACGACCCGAGCATCGCGGCGGACGTCCTCACCTGGCTCTGCACCCGGCTGAGCGACTTCGTGCCGGCCTCCGTCATCACCGACACCGCCGCGCTGCTGGCGGAGACGCTGGAACCCCAGGCTCCTCACGGTGCGCAGATGCTGCGCCGGGGCATCGCCGCGGTGGACGCCGGCACCAGCTGACGCCGCGCCGTCACAGGGGCTCGATCACCCGGATGCTCACGCCGTGCTCGAGCGGCTCCACGCGGGCACGTACCCCGTAGACGTCGGCGATCAGCTCGGCGGTGAGGACCGTGGACGGCGGGCCCCCCGCGACCACCCGACCCCCGGCGAGGACGAACACCCGGTCGCAGTAGGTCGCGGCGAGGTTGAGGTCGTGCAGCGCGACCACCGAGGTGACCGGCGTGCTCCGGACCAACGACAGCAGCTCCAGCTGGTGGCGGATGTCCAGGTGGTTGGTCGGCTCGTCCAGCAGCAGGACGGTCGGCTCCTGGGCCAGGGCACGGGCGATCTGGACGCGTTGCCGTTCGCCGCCGGACAACGTCGAGTAGCTCCGGTCCAGGCATTCCAGGACGTCGGTCTGCCCGGCAGCCCACGCCACGCGCTCCCGGTCGGCGGTGGTCGCCGGCGCCCATGCCGGACGGTGCGGGATGCGGCCGAGCCCGATGACGTCCTCGACACCCAGCTCCAGGGAGCTCGAGGCCTCCTGCTCGACGACGGCCACCTTCCGGGCCAGTGCCCGCTTGGACAGGCGGCCGATCGGCCGACCCTCCAGCAGGACCTGCCCGGACTCGCACGGCCGCAGGCCCGCCAGCAGCCGGATCAGCGTGGACTTGCCCGAACCGTTCGGTCCGAGCACCCCGACGGTCTCCCCGGCATGGGTCGACATCGAGACGTCCCGGATGATCGTCCGGCCGCGCACGCTCCACCGCAGGTCGTGGGCCTGCAGGATCGCCGTCATGCCCGGTTCCGGTTGCGCAGCAGGATGAGGGCGAACCCGGGGACGCCGATGAGTGCTGTCGCGACGCCGACGGGAAGCTCCTGCGGGTCGAGGAGCGTGCGGGCGGCCGTGTCGACCCAGATCAGGAAGATCGCCCCGATGAGTGCGGCCGAGGGCAGCAGCAGGCGGTGCCCGACACCGACCAGCATCCGCGCGAGGTGCGGCAGCACGAGGCCCACGAAACCGATGGCCCCCGAAGCGCTGACGATCAGCGCCGTCATCAGCGCGGTCACGACCAGCAGCAGCGCCCGGACCCTGGCGACGTCGACGCCCAGGGAGCTGGCCGCGTCGCTGCCGAACGCGAAGGCGTCCAGTCCCGAGGCGAACGCGCAGCAGACCAGGAGGCCGAGGAGGACTGCGGTGCCGCACACCACCACGTCGGTCCAGGTGGACGCGGACAGCGACCCGAGCAGCCAGAAGAGCACACCACGGGTCTGCTCCGCGTCCGCCGCGGTGAAGACGATGAACGAGGTCAGCGCGGCGAACAGCTGGGTCGCGGCGATCCCTGCCAGCACCAGACGGTCCGAGGAGTGGCCGGCCAGGTACGACAGCAGCAGCACCAGGGCGAACGCCGCCAGGGCGCCGAGGAACGCCCCGGCGGACAGGCCCACGGTCCCGGACCCGATGCCCAGCACGACGATGGAGACCGCGCCGGTCGAGGCGCCCGACGAGATGCCGAGGACATAGGGGTCGGCCAGCGGGTTGCGCAGCAGGGACTGCAGGATGACCCCGCACGTCGCCAGCCCCGCCCCGCAGATGCCGGCCAGCAGCGTCCGCGGCAGCCGCAGGTCCCACACGATGCCTTGCTGCAGCAGGGACAGCCCGGACGACCCGAGCCCGAGCCGGTCGCCGATCACCCCGAAGACGTCCCTTGGTGAGAGGTCGGAGGGCCCGACCGTGACGGCGCCGGCCACCGACAGCAGCACCACCACGGGTGCTGCCGTCAGCAGGAGGCCGGACCGAGTCACCCCCGGCCGGTGGAGCCTCACTTCGAGGAACCGGGACCGGTCAGTCCGAGGTCGGCGAGCTGGCTCGCCAGGTTCTCCATCGCGTAGACGGTGCGGATCGACGGGTTGAGTTCGGCCCCGGTCAGGAGGACGAATCGATCGTTGAGGACGGCGTCCATGCGGGACGTGACCGGATTCTTCTTCAGGTGGGCGATCTTCGCGGCCCCGGTCTCGGCGGTCTGGCTCTTGCGCGTCAGGTCCCCGAGGACCAGGACGTCCGGGTTGCGGTCGGCGACGGTCTCCCAGTTGACCTGCGGCCACTCCTCGGTGGTGTCGTCGAACGCGTTCTCGACGTCGAGCGCGCGGCTGATGATGCCGGGGCCGCCGCAGCAGCCGGCGATGTACGGCGACTCGGCGTTCGCGAACCAGTACATGACGGAGACCCCGGCGCCCTTCGCGCCGGCCTCGGCCGCGGCCATGCGGCGCTCCAGGTCGGCGACCAGCTCGGCACCGCGGGCGGGCACCCCGAAGATCTGCGAGAGCTCGGTGATCTCCTGGAAGATCGCGTCGATCTGCAGGGCCGAGCCGCGCTGGCCGTCGCCGTCCCCTTCGTTGTCCTTCAGGCACTCGGCGGGGGAGAGGTACGCGCCGACGCCGAGCTTCGAGAGCGCCTCGGGCGTCGTCACCCCGCCGTCGCCGAACGTGCTGGCGAACGATGCCGTGACGAAGTCCGGGTCGGCGTCCAGCAGCCGCTCGTACGACGGCGCCTGGTCCGCGAGGCGCGGGACCGAGGCGTTGGCGGTGGCCAGGGAGTCGAGCACCGGATCGGTCCAGGTGGCGGTGCCGACCATGCGGTCGGCGAGTCCCAACGACAGCAGGATCTCGGTGGATCCCTGGTTCAACGACACGGCGCGCTCCGGGGGCGCGTCGATCGTGACGTCGCGTCCGCAGTTCTTCACCGTCACGGGGAACCCGGCGGCGGTGTGGTCGTCGGCCTGCGCCGGCGGTCCCTCCGATCCGCAGGCGGTGAGCACCAGGCACGAGACGAGGCCCGTGGCGGCGACGAGCGCCCGGACGCGGGCAGGACGGGTGGCGAGAACAGACATGCGGGTCCCTCGGTGGTCGGGGGCGTGTGCGCGTGGCCCGTCGTGACCGTCAGCGGATGCTTCGGGGCCAGCAGGTCTTCGGACTCGGGATCAGCCGGTCCGAGGCGCCTTCCCAGACCAAAAGGTCCAGTGGCTTCATGCCCCGTCCGTCACCCATACCGCTGCGCGTCAGTCCCGGACTCCCACCGGGTTCCCTGTGCCGGGGGGTGACCCCGGCGGCTGGCGGGAACAACGTAACAGGCTGCGCAGCGTGCCTGTCGTGCGTGGGTGGGTGTCGTGGACCCAGGGGCAGCGCGTCCTTCCTGGCACCCGCGGACCGGGGCAAGGTGAAGGACATGACAGACAACACGATCAAGAACTGGTTCATCACCGGCGCATCCCGTGGCTTCGGCCGGGCCTTCGTCCAGGCCGCGCTCGACCGAGGCGACCGGGTGGCCGCCACCGCGCGTGACACGGAGAGTCTTCGCGATCTCGCGACGCAGTTCCCCGACACCTTCGTCCCGCTCGCGCTCGACGTCACCGACGCGGCCGGCGTCCGACGGGTCGTCGCCGAGGCCGAGGACCGGCTCGGCGGACTCGACGTCGTCGTCAACAACGCGGGCTACGGTCACTTCGGTGCGGTGGAGGAGCTGGAGGAGGCAGAGCTGCGCGACCAGCTGGACGTCAACCTGTTCGGCCCGCTCCGCGTCACCCAGGCCGTGCTGCCGGGCATGCGGGAGCAGGGACATGGCCACATCATCCAGATCTCGACGATCGGAGGGATCGGAGCCTTCGCGAACCTGGGGGGCTACCACGCGTCGAAGTGGGGCCTGGAGGCCATCAGCGAGTCGCTCGCCACGGAGGTCGCCCGCTTCGGCATCCACGTGACCCTCGTCGAGCCCGGCGGCTTCGACACCGACTGGGCCGGATCCTCCGCACGCCACAGCCAACCGCTCGAGGCGTACGACCCCATGCGCCAGGAGGCTGCCGCGCGTCGAGGAGGACAGGCACCGGGCGACCCGCGTGCGGCTGCTGAGGCACTGCTCGAGATCGTGGACGCCCCCGAGCCGCCGCTTCGCGTCCTGTTCGGCGCACAGGCGCCCGGCATCGTGCGCGGCATCTACGAGCGTCGCCTGGCCGAGTGGAGCGCGTGGAAAGAGCTCTCCGTGAAGGCGCAGGGCGCACCGGCCGAGGCGCAGCAGTGACCGAGACCGAGCGCAGCGGGGATCGCGCGGGCTCGATCGTCGTCGTCGGCGCCGGCCCCGGCATCGGCGCCTCGGTCGCCCGGCGGTTCGGACGTGCGGGGTACGCGGTGGGACTGGTCGCCCGCAACGGCGACCACCTGTCGGCGCTCGCCGCCGAGCTGGGGGAGGAGCTCGCCGCCGACGTGGCCACCGCCGTGGCCGACGCGACGGAACCGGACCAGGTGCGGGCGGCCGTGCGCTCGGTCGCCGCGGCAATCGGCGAACCGACCGTCCTGTGCTTCAGCCCGCTGCCCGACATCGGTCTCATCCGTCCTGTCCTCGAGACCCGGCCCGAGGAGCTGTTGTCCTCGTTGCGGCTGAACGTGGGCGGGGCCGCGGCTGCGGTGGAGACCGTGCTGCCGGCCATGCAGTCCCGCGGTCGCGGGTCGCTGCTGTTCACCACGGGCAGCGCCGCCCTGCGCCCGGACGCCGCGCGTGCTGCCAGTGCCGTCACCACGACGGCGGCGTCGGTGTACATCTCGTTGCTGCGCGACGCCCTCGACGACAGCCCGATCACGGTGGGCCACACCGTGATCGTGGGTCCGGTCGCTCGCGGGCAGGACGACAGCCACGACCCCGACGACGTGGCCGCCGACGTGTGGGCCCAGCACCAGGGCGAGAGGGGAGAGTTCCCGTCGGTCCTGCGATTGGCGGACTGACGTGCGGCGGCCGTCCTAGACTCCTCGGCATGGTGACCTCGACGGCCCTCGGTGACTACCTGCGGGCTCGCCGCGCCCAGGTCAGCCCAGAGACGGCCGGCATCGCGACACACGGGATCCGGCGCGTGCCGGGACTGCGCCGCGAGGAGGTCGCCATGACCGCGGGCATGAGCGTCGACTACTACATCCGGCTCGAGCAGGGCCGGGAGCACAGCCCGTCCGCGCAGGTGCTGAACGCGATCAGCGGTGTCCTCCAGCTGGACGACGACGCCAGGCTGCACCTGTACCGACTGGCGGGACTCGCTCCGATGTCGTCCACGTCGAGCGAGCTGGAGCAGGTCGATCCCGCGCTCGTGCAGCTGCTGGAGATGTGGTCCCATACGCCGGCGATCGTGCTCGGGCGGGCGTACGACGTCCTGGCCGGCAACCCGCTCGCGTACCGGTTGTTCGATGACTTCCCTCAAGGACCGAACCTGCTCGCGACGATGTTCCTCGACCCGGGAGCGCGCAGGTTCTACGTGGACTGGGAGGACGTCGCGGCCTACACGGTGGCCAGCCTCCGGCTCCAGCAGGGGCGGATGCCGGACGATCCGCGCATCGCGCAGGTCGTCGACGAGCTGGCCGTGAGCCAGGACTTCGTCGAGATGTGGGGACGTCACGACGCGCGGGGTGCCCGGCTGCAGAGCAAGCGCTTCCACCACCCCGAGGTCGGGGACCTCACGGTGCAGATCAATGCGTTCGACGTGCGGTCGACCCCGGGTCAGGAGCTCGTCGTCTACAACGCCGAGCCGGGGAGCCCGAGCGCCGAGGCGCTTGCCCGACTGGTGTCGCTCACGGACCCCTCCGCCGAGCGCGCGCCCACCGCCGGCCCTCGCTGAGGTCGGTCACGAGGGGTCCGGGCGGTCCGCGAGGTCGCTGCGGGATCTCAGACACTGTCTCGCCTATCCATTGCGTCCGGGCGCCCCGCGTGGATACGTTGGCCTGACTTCCCCATGCACCATCTGCTGCAATGCGAGGCCACCACGACGAGACAGGAGCCCCCCATGGCCACGAAGATCACCGTCATCTACGACAACCCTGAGGACGAAGCGGCGTTCGAGGCTGCCTATCCCGACCAGGTCGCCCAGGCCAAGAAGCTGCCCGGCCTGCAACGGATCGAGACCTCGAAGGTGTGGCCGAAGGAGGACGGCAGCGCCACGCCGGCGTACCGCCTCGTCGACATGTACTTCGCGGACTACGACAGCGCGAGCGCGGCGGTCACGACCGAGGAGGCGGCTGCGCTGTTCCCGCAGATCCTCCAGAGCGCCACGGGCGGCGTCCGGATCGTGTTCGCCGACATCGAAGAGGGCTGAGCGCCGCGTCACACCCACGCAGTGATCCGCCGGAAAAGCCGGCAATCCACATCGGCCCGGGGGCCGAAGCACCTGTGTGGACCCCGGTCAGGTGCTCGGCGCACGACTCGCCCTTCGGGACGAGTGCGCCCTGGAGGACGTGTACACCGCCTACGGGCCGGCGCTGCTGACGTACCTGCGGCGCCTGGTCGGCCCTGACGACGCCGAGGACGTCCTGCAGCGGACGTTGCTGGACGCGTGGTGCAGTGCGGGCCGCTACGAGCCGCGGCGGACCTTCACCGGCTGGCTCTTCACGATCGCGCACCATCGGGCCGTCGACACGATACGGCGGCGTCCTGACACCGCCGTGGACGTGGACTCCGTGCGAGGGCTCGTGGGAGAGGACGGCCGGGAGACCGCCGCGCGGCACGCCGACGCGGCGGAGGTGAGGTCTGCCCTGGCGCGGCTGCCCGAGCACGAGCGGACGGTGCTCGAGCTGGCGTACTTCGCCGACCTGACCCAGCGGGAGATCGCCGTCAGCCTCGACGTGCCCCTGGGAACCGTGAAGGCACGCGCCACGCGCGGCACCCGTCGCCTCGGCGACCTGATCGCGGGCGGACGTGGCCCCGACGCGGAGATGAGTTCGCGAATCGTGCAACCGGTGACGGGTTCGGCGACGAAGTAGGGGTAACGCCGGACCCACCGGCCTACCTGGGAGGAACTGTCATGAAACGAGCTCTGGCAGCGGTAGCGGTCGCCTTGATGACCGTGACCGGACTGGTCGCCACGACCACGACATCAGCGTCCGCGCACGGCACCCACCACTCGCGCTCCCACGCGAGCAAGGGTTACACGCAGGTCGTGGTCGCACCTGCGGTGTACGACCTGGTCACCACGGCCGGCATCACGCCGGCACCGCTCAACGGCGCCACCGCGGCGCCGTACAAGGGCACGCTCGCGGCCCGTTTCCCGATCACCGCGTACCGGCTGCGTGGCCTGCAGATCAGGCACACCGGCGGCATCAGCCTGACCGCAGGATCGTCCACGATCTCGTTGTCGAACTTCAACATCGACCTCGCGCGCGGCAGGGTGAGCGGCGTCGTCTCCGGCACGGTCGGCGACGTCGGCCGCGTCGACCTGTTCAAGATCAGGGCGTCCGACCGCGCTGGACTCGGTCTGGTCCGGCTCACCCTGACCAACACCGCCGCGGGGGCGCTCAACACCACGTTCGGCGTGGACGCCTTCGCGGAGAACGCCACCTTCGGCTACGCGACACCGCGCCCGTTCGGCCGGTAGCAGCACAGCACCGCCGAGGAGCCGCGACCGTCTCGGACGGCCGCGGCTCCTCGCCGTGCGGCCCCGTCGGGCACAGTGGGGGTGTGCCGCCCGACGACAAGCTGTCCTGGTTCCTGACCGCCGCGGAGCGCGGCAACCCCCGCACGGTCATCGACCAGGACCATCCGGGTGAGCAGGCGTGGTCGACCGGCAACCGGGTCCGTCCGCTCGTCCACGGAGAGACCTACTTCGCCGAGCTCTTCGAGCGCGTCGAGGCCACCCGCGAGGGCGATCTCATCTACTTCACCGACT